>JAYTOM010000585.1:0-3749 GCA_043747765.1 Actinomycetota bacterium | reverse complement strand
TCGCGCTTTGTCCGGCACACCACGACGATGCGTTGACGAATAGAGCCCAAAGCCTCTGGAGGACCTGATCTCTGCGGAGCAAAGTGAAAGTGGGCAGGCCGTCTGACCCGTACCGCCAAGGAGTTCACGTGCCATCCATGACAGACATTCCACCCGTCGCGACCAGCCTGCCGGTCGCGTCTGCGAACACCGACACCGTGGACACAACGTCACCGGACGCGTTGACGAGACGAACTCGGGCGCTCGGCCTCCCGTCAGCGACGGCTCTGGTGATCGGCAGCATCATCGGTACAGGGGTGTTCACGATGCCGGCAGTGATGGCCGGTGCCGGCACAAGTTCGCTGCTCGTCCTCGGGGTGATTGCTGTCGGAGCACTTCTCCTCGGAGCGATGTTCGGCCAGTTGACGAAACGGATCCCGACGAGCGACGGCGGATTGTACGCGTATTCCAAGCACGAGTTCGGTGATTTCGCCGGATTCCTGACCGCATGGTGCTACTGGATCACGGCCTTCGCCGGAAACGCCGCGATCGTCGCCTCGTGGGTGCTGTACGTGGATTCACTGTTCGGCATCACGAACCCATCCTCGTGGACCAACTTCGGCATCGCTCTGACCGGTCTGTGGATACCCGCAGCGATCAACCTCGTCGGCGTTCGGCAGATGGCGTGGTTCCAGAACGTCACGGTCGTGCTCAAGTTCCTGCCATTGATCGTTGTCGGTGTCGTCGGTTGGTTCTACGTCAAGACGTCGAACTTCGGACCGTTCAACGCAACCGGAGGAAGCCTCTACAGCGGGATCAGCATCGCCGCCGGGGTGGCCCTCTTCTCGTTCATCGGTGTCGAATGCGCATCGATCGCCGCCGCGAAGGTCAAGGACCCGCGCCGTAACGTCGGTCGAGCATCCGTCCTCGGAACTGCGGCCAGTGCGATCCTGTACCTTCTCGTCGCGGCTGCTGTGATGGGCCTCGTCGCCCATGATTCACTCGTCGGCAACGGCGCACCATTTGTCAACGCCTTCCAAACCATGTTCGGACACGCGACATGGGTCGGCAAGATCGTCGCCCTGACAGCCGTCATCTCCGGCATCGGAGCCCTCAACGGCTGGACCCTTGTCACCGCCGAAATGCCACGAGCCGCAGCCGAGGACGGGCTCTTCCTCCCCCAATTCGCGAAGGTTCGCGCCGACGGGACGCCATGGTTCGGCATTGTCGTCTCGACCATCGTCGCCTCGGCCCTGATGGCGTTCGCATACAGCGGAAACACCGGACTCAAGGTGTTCACTTACCTCGTCTACCTGTCGGTCGTCACGGTCGCCATCCCATACTTGTTCTCGGCCTGCGCCCAGCTCGCATACCTGGCATCACGTCGGCGTAAGGTCGACGGGTGGGCGTTGGCCCGAGACCTGTCCATTGCCGGGTCCAGTGTCCTGTTCTCGCTGTGGGTTGCATTCGCCGCCGGCTATCAGGCGGTGTATCAGGCAGTCCTGCTGTTGCTGGTAGGCATCCCCATCTACTCGTTCCTGAAGGCACGTCGCGAGCGCCTCGGGCAAGCGAGCGAACCGGTCGAGGTCACCGCCGCACAACTCGCCGACGAACTCAGTTCGTCAGAACTCGCCTGAGCCCGCTGTGCAATTGCGTCCACATCAACAAGGAGATTCAGTCATGCATCACCAAGCACGCCAACCATCGCTCGGTGTTCACTCCGAGGTCGGCAAGCTCCACCAGGCCATCGTGCATCGCCCCGGTCTCGAACTGTCCCGCCTCACGCCGGACAACATCGAATCGTTGCTGTTCGACGACATCTTGTGGGCCGGGCGGGCGGTCGAGGAACACAACTCGTTCGTGCAGGCCCTGCAGTCACAGGGCGTCATCGTGCACCACTTCGCTGATCTGCTCGCCGAAACCCTGGAGATCCCGGACGCGCGCAACTACGTGCTCGACCGAGTCTGCACACCCGAGGTAGTGGGGCCCGCATTGGTCGAGCCTCTTCGTCGCCTGAGCGACGATGCCGACGGACAGACGTTGGCCGAGTACCTGGTCGGCGGGATCACCAAGAACGATCTCCACCCGAAGAAGGTGCACAGCCTTCGCTGGAGCTCGATGCATCGCGACGACCTGGTCCTGTCTCCGCTTCCGAATCACCTCTTCCAACGAGACAACTCGTGCTGGATCTACAACGGGGTCAGCGTCAACACGATGGCCAAGCCAGCCCGGCAACGCGAGACCTTGCACAGCCGGGCGATCTACCGATATCACCCTCATTTCGCCAGCGCAGACTTCCGTTACTGGGCTGGCGAGGACGACACCGACCACCAGCCGGCAACACTCGAGGGCGGTGACGTACACGTCATCGGCAACTCCACCGTCTTGATCGGGATGGGCGAACGCACCAACGCAATGGCCGTGGAAATGCTGGCGAAGGAGCTGTTCGCTCACCGCGCGGCTGACCGGGTGATCGCCATCGAACTCCCCCACTCTCACGCGTTCATGCACCTCGACACCGTGATGAGCATGGTCGGTCACGACACGTTCATCGTCTACCCGTACCTCGATCAGAACCTGCGTTCCTGGACGCTGCAGCGCGAGGACGACGGCTACTCGATGACCCACAACCACGATCTGTGGAAGGCAATCGCCGAGGCGCTCGAGATCGACAAGGTGACGATCCTCACCGCCGACGAGGACATGCGCGCTGCTGCGCGCGAACAGTGGGATGACGGCACGAACTTCCTCGCTGTCTCGCCGGGAGTCGTCATTGGCTGGGACCGCAACGTGACCACCAACAGGATGTTGTCCAACAACGGAATCCAGGTGATCTCGGTCAGCGGGAGCGAACTCGGGCGCGGGCGCGGCGGCCCGCGTTGCATGACCTGCCCCATCCAGCGAGATCCGAGCTGACCGATGCCTGTCAACCTGAACGGCCGCAACTTCCTCAAAGAACTCGACTTCACGCCCGACGAACTGCGCTACCTGATCGCCCTCTCAGCGACACTGAAGGCCGCCAAGATCGGCGGGTACGAGCGCCCCGTCCTCAGCGGCCGGAACATCGCTCTGATCTTCGAGAAGTCGTCCACCCGGACGCGATGTGCATTCGAGGTCGCCGCTCACGACCAGGGCGCGCATGTCACGTACCTCGACCCGTCCGGCTCGCAACTCGGGAAGAAGGAGTCGGTCAAAGACACCGCCCGCGTTCTCGGAAGGATGTTCGACGGCATCGAGTACCGCGGATTTGCCCAGGAGACCGTCGAGATTCTCGGTGAGTTCGCAGGGGTGCCGGTGTGGAACGGTCTCACGGACGAATGGCACCCGACGCAGATGGTGGCCGACATGTTGACGATGCACGAGCACAGCTACAAGCACCCCACCGAAATCGCCTACTGCTACCTCGGCGACGCGCGTAACAACACCGCACGATCGCTTCTCGTCACCGGAGCGATGCTCGGCATGGACGTGCGCATCGCCGCCCCACGATCGCTGTGGCCCGACGAACAACTGCGCGAGCGGGCAGCCGGCATCGCGTCGACCACCGGCGCACGAATCACCATCTCCGAACACGTCGACGAGACCGTTGTCGGAGTGGACTTCCTGTACACCGACGTCTGGGTCTCGATGGGCGAACCAACCACCACCTGGGACGAGCGGATCGAGCTGCTGCTCCCGTATCAGGTGAATGCCTCCGTGGTCACGGCGACCAAGAATCCGGCCGTGTCGTTCATGCACTGCCTGCCGGCGTTCCACAACCGCAGCACCAC
>JAYTOM010000584.1:0-2337 GCA_043747765.1 Actinomycetota bacterium | reverse complement strand
CGTGCTGCTCGAGGCGAGCAGCACGACGCCGATCGTTGGTCACCGGCGGTTGGAATTCAGACGGTTTGGAGCGACCACCACGATTCGTGAGCGGGATCGAATTCGCCGACAACGAGATTCTGGTCGAGGATCCATCCTCGCCCACGAACTGTCCTGATCGAGTCCGGTCCGAGGACACGTCGGATCCCGACGAGGAGTCCGTCGCACCGGCGTTCGCTGAGGCCGTGGAGCCCAGAGAGTCTGGTGAGCTCCGAGCGGCTGAGGACCCGATTGCGGTTGGTCATCAAGACGTTCAGGACCGCCAGTTCGCGATTGTCGAGCGCTGCCGCCGCTGTGTGTCCATTGACGCTGTCGTGCAGTGAAGGGATCTCGGTGAGCATGCAACGGTGAACGTAGGTCACCTAGATTTCTCGGACATACGACCCATGTAAACGACATGTGAACTGATGCTGTGAACTGATGCAATGAACTGATGCTGTGAACTGGCGGGACGCGAAAGAGGGATCCCGGAGCACGCTCTCCAGGATCCGTCGTTCTTTCGTGACGGGTGATGAAGTCCGCCGAACCGCCCCCAATGAGGCCTAAATGAGGCCTAAATGGCGTCAGTACCGGTCTCTCCGGTGCGGACCCGGAGCAGTCGGTCGACACCGACGCTCCAGACCTTGCCGTCTCCGATCTTGCCGGTCTTGGCAGCCTCCGAGACAACGCTGACGATCTTGTCGACGTCGGCGTCCGGAACGATGACCTCCACCTTGAGCTTCGGAACGAAGTCGATGGTGTATTCCGAGCCACGGAAGTTCTCGGTCTTGCCGCGTTGGCGGCCGAAACCTCGAACTTCGGTGATCGTCATGCCTTCGACTCCATTGGCCAACAAGGCCTCCTTGACCTCCTCGAGCTTGTGCGGCTTGATGATGGCAACAATCATTGCGAGCGACATTGCTGTCCCCTTTCTGTCGTCTCGGACCGGCTCAGGTGAGACCCTTGCCCATGTAAGCAGCTTCCGGATGGTACGCAGGCGAGCCGTGCTCGTGGATGTCGATGCCTTCGAGTTCGCCCTCTTCGCTGATACGGAGCATCTTGAAGTAGGCGATGACCTTCATGATCGCGAAGGCGCTGGCAAAGGCTCCGACGGCGATGATCACGTTGCCGCCGACCTGGGCGATGAAGAATTTCACGCTGCCCGTCTTGGTGCCCGGCATCAACAGTCCGACGGCTGTGCCGTACTTTCCTGTGGCGAACAACCCGAGACTCCACGTTCCCCAGATGCCGGCGAAGCCATGGACGGCGACGGCACCGATCGGATCGTCGATCCGCAACCATTCGATCAGGTCCACACCGAACACCACCACGATTCCGGCGACGAGGCCGATGATGATCGCGCCGGTCGCATTGACCCAGTAGCAGGGGCAGGTGATGGCGACGAGACCACCGAGGAAGCCGTTGATGCTGATACCGAGGTCCCACTTCTTGATGCGGAAGTAGACGAACGCAAACGCCGAACCGCCGGCAGCCGCCGCCGCCAGCGTCGTGTTGGCGGCGACGCGACCGATACCGGCAGCATCCATCGCCGACAGCGTCGAACCCGGGTTGAAGCCGTACCAACCGAACCACAGGATGACGCCACCGATCGACGCAGCGAGCAGGTCGTGGCCAGGCGGCAGCCCGCCACCGTCACGCTTGAACTTGCGTCCGAGTCTCGGCCCGAGTGCAATACCGCCGGCGAGGGCGATGAAGCCACCCATCGTATGGACCACGGTCGAACCGGCGAAGTCGTGCAGCACAAACCAACTCGTGACGGTCCCGCCCGGCTTGGCGACGGTGGAGATCAATCCACCGGGACCCCATACCCAGTGTCCGAGGATCGGGTAAATCAGGCCGCTGACGCAGAACGAGTAGATCAAGTCGCCGACGAAACCGGTACGACCGACCATTGCCCCCGAGGTGATCGTCGAGCAGGTGTCGGCGAAGGCGAACTGGAACAAGAAAAAGGCCATGAAGGCGACGCCGGTTGCGCCGGTCAGGGTGTAGGTCGCCGGAGCTCCGTTGAGGAAGAAGAAGCTGTGGCCGATCCATGCGTTTCCGACGCCGAACATGAAGGCGAACCCGAACGCCCAGAACAGGATGGCGCATAGGCAGGTGTCGACGATGCACTCGACGAGGATGTTGACGACCTCACGGGTGCGGGCGAAACCGGCTTCGAGCATCATGAACCCTGCCTGCATGAAGAACACGAGGAATGCGGTGACGAGCACCCATGCCGTGTTCGACGCACTGACGAGGTTGGCGTTGCATTCGGCCTGCGTCGCAGCGACAGCACCGGTGTTCGGGTACGGCACA
>JAYTOM010000583.1:0-1530 GCA_043747765.1 Actinomycetota bacterium | reverse complement strand
AAGGTGGCCGTTCTCGGAGCAGGCGGCGCAGCTCGATCGGTCGTCGATGCATTGGCCAGAAGCGGAGCCGAGCGGATTGCCGTCGTCAATCGTTCGGCGGACAGAGCCGACGTTGCGGCTCGTCTCGGTGGTGGTCGCGGGGTCGTTGGAGTGTCGGGCGACATCGCTGCTGCTGACCTGGTGGTCAACGCCACGTCGATCGGCATGGGCACGGACGCCGCGCCGTGCGATCTCGGCCTGATCCACGCCGGACAGGTCATCGCCGATCTCGTCTATCACCCATTGGAAACCACCCTCATCGCTGCAGCGCGTCGGCGTGGCGCTCAGGTCATCGACGGCCTCGGAATGCTGGTTCATCAGGCTGCCATCCAGCAGTACCTGTGGACCGGTTTTCGGGCGGATCCGGCGGCGATGCGCTCAGCGGCCGAGACCGAACTCGCTGCTCGCGCGAGCACGCGCCGCTAGCCTGCTGACGATGCTCCGCTACCTCACCGCCGGCGAATCTCACGGACAGGCGCTTGTCGTCATCGTCGAGGGGTTGCCGGCTGGACTGGAGATCACGGCTGAAGAGGTGCAAGCCGAAATGGGCAGACGCCGCCTCGGCTACGGCCGCGGACCTCGGCAGCGGTTCGAGCAGGACGAAATCACCCTGCTCGGCGGAATCCGTCATGGCCGCACGCTGGGCTCGCCGGTGGCGATCGAGATCAAGAACTCCGAATGGTTCCGAAGCGACAAGTGGCACGAAGAGATGTCACCGGCGCCTGGGTCGACGTTGGATGCGCTCACGCAGCCGCGCCCCGGGCACGCCGATCTGGCCGGGATGCAGAAGTACGGATTCACGGACGCTCGCGACATACTCGAGCGAGCCAGCGCCAGAGAGACCGCGGCGCGAGTTGCTGCTGGAGCGCTCGCCAAGAAACTTCTCGGCGCATTGGGCATCGAGATCCTCTCACACGTGATTCAGCTCGGTTCGGCACGTTCGAAGGCCAGTGACGGAGGTGCCCATCTTCCCACCATGGCCGACTTGTCGGTCATCGACCAGTCTCCTGTTCGGTGCTTCGATGCGTCGGCCGAAGAAGCGATGATCGAAGAGATCAAGGCGGCTGCCAAGGACGGCGACTCGTTGGGAGGCATCGTCGAGGTGTTGGCTTACGGCGTGCCGGTGGGCATCGGCAGCCATGTGCATTGGGACCGCAAGCTCGATGCGCTGCTGGCTCAGGCGGTGATGAGCATCCAGGCCGTCAAAGGAGTCGAGATCGGTGACGGGTTCGAGGTTGCCGGGCGACGGGGAAGCGCCGCTCACGACGCAATCACATGGGATGCCGCGACGGAGTCGTACCGGCGTGAGACGACGTTGGCCGGGGGCACCGAAGGTGGGATCACGACCGGCGAGGTGGTGATCGTGCGGGCTGCGATGAAGCCGCTGGCGACGTTGAACAAACCAACGCTCGCAACGGTCGACATCATCACCAAGGAACAGACCGTGAGCTTCAAGGAGCGCACCGATGTGACGGCAGTCCCGGCGATGGG
>JAYTOM010000582.1:0-4123 GCA_043747765.1 Actinomycetota bacterium | reverse complement strand
CGGCGACCAGCAAAAAATCGTCGGCAATCTATCCGGTGGCGAACGCGGACGCCTGCATCTGGCCAAGACGCTGCTGCAGGGCGGCAATGTGCTGCTGCTGGATGAACCGTCGAACGATCTCGATGTGGAAACCCTGCGTGCGCTTGAAGACGCGCTGCTGGAGTTCCCGGGGTGCGTGATGGTGATCTCGCACGACCGCTGGTTCCTCGACCGCATCGCGACGCATGTCCTTGCCTTCGAGGGCGACAGTCAGGTGCGCTGGTTCGAGGGCAACTTCAGCGAGTACGAGGCCTGGCGCCACAAAGAACTCGGCTCGGCGGCCGATCAGCCGCACCGCATCAAGTACAAGCCACTCGCCCGCTGACATGTCGTTGCGAGCCCTGCGAACGATCTGTGCGGCCGTCTTCGTCAGTGGCATCGCTGGGTTGATCATCGGTTCCGTGCTGAACAACAACGGGGCCGTCCTGACCGTCGGCCTGCTGACAGTGGTCGCGGCGGTCTCACTCTTGGCGGCCTCGGCTGTCGCTCGGCGCGAACCGATCGATGCCTTCGAGGAGGCCGATGCGGAACGTCTCGAGTCATCGGTACAGGATCTGGTCGCAGCCGGCGCCCCGGAGACCGACGTGCGCAACCTCGTTCGCGAGGCAATGCGTCTCGGGCGCCGCGCATGACGGCGATGCAGATCGAACTCGATCCGGACGTCGAAACCGATGCCCAACTGGCCTCGCGCCTCGCCGTCGAGGCGGGCAAGCTCCTCGTCGACCTGCGCGACCAGATGATGGCCGACTACGCGCCGTCGTGGCAGGTGATGGACAACGGCGACCTGCTCGCCCACCGGTTCTTGATGCGGGAACTGGCCGAACACCGCCCGCTCGACGCCGTGCTGTCGGAAGAGGGCGCCGACGACGGCCGCCGGCATCACACCGATCGAGTCTGGATCGTCGATCCGCTGGACGGCACCAACGAGTACGGCGAACGAGGCCGCCACGACTGGGCCGTGCACGTCGCCCTCTGGAATCGTGACGCGCTGACCGCGGCCGCCGTCAGCCTGCCGGTGCTCGACCTCGTCTTCTGCACGGACCCGGTACCCGTCGTGCCACCGCGAAAGTTCGACAAGCCGCGGATGATCACCAGCCGGAACCGCGCACCGCACGCAGCCGTGATCGTCGCCAACGCACTTGGATGCGAAGCAGTTCGGCTCGGTTCCGCCGGCGCGAAGGCGATGGCGGTCGTACTCGGCGAGGCCGACATCTATCTGCACGACGGCGGCATGTATCAATGGGATTCCGCCGCCCCGACCGGTGTTGCCGCCGCAGCGGGACTGCACACGAGTCGGCTGGACGGCTCGCCGCTGATCTACAACCTGCGCGATGCCTGGCTGCCGGATTTCCTGCTCTGTCGCGAGGAGTTCGCCGAACCGGTGCTCGATGCACTCTGGGGCGATCGATGGCGGAAACGACGCGATGCCGGCTGGCGCTGATCACCCGTGGAACTGAAGTCGACCCGCTTCGACGTCGACGGCCACGTCGCGACCGTGTGGCTGCATCGCCCCGAGCGGCACAACGCATGGACCGCCAGGATGCACACCGAGTACCGATGGATCTTGGCCGAGCTGGAGTCCGACCCGAACATCCGCGCCATCGTCGTCACGGGAACACCTCCGGCGTTCTGCGTGGGTGGTGACAGCGTGGCCCTCGGTGGACACGCCGAGCGAGGCAGCTACGACACCGGCCTGGCGGATGACGTCGCGCGACCCGGGTATGGAGTTCGACCGGAGTTCGATCACGAGTTCTCGTTCCAATTCGGGATGCGTATGCCCGTCATCGCCGCCCTCAACGGAGCATGTGCTGGAATCGGGCTGGCCCTCGCCCTGTTCTGCGACTTGCGCTTCGCGTCAGAGACAGCGCGGATGACAACGGCTGCGACCAAGCTCGGCCTGCCCGCAGAGTACGGGCTGAGCTGGATCCTGCCCAGGCTCGTCGGTGTGACGCGAGCCAATGATCTGCTGCTGTCGGCGCGCATCTTCACCGCCGCCGAAACGAGCGAGTGGGGGCTGTGGAACGGCGTTCGACCCGACGCCGGGGCGACCCTTGCGGCGGCGATCGACTACGCCCATCTGCTGGCCGAAACCGCTGGCCCGGCCGCAGTGCAAATGACGAAGCGGCAGATCTACGACGACCTGCTCAGCCACGACGTCGGAGCATCGATCACGACGTCGAAGCGTCTGATGAACGAGGCCATGGCGACGGCCGAGTATCGAGAGGGTGTCACTGCGCTTCGCGACAAACGCCCCCCGAACTTCTGACCCCGTCTCCCCACACGAAACTTCTGCGAGTGGTTTCGTACCAGTAGGAGGACGAAAGCGCTCGCAGAACTGGGGAGGGGAGCGAGCGCGTAAATCGGCGGACGGCACCAGAATGAGAGCGTGCCGACCACCACCACCATCGACGATCAGAGTTGGGGAGCGTTCAGCAGTTCCGCACCGTGGGTGCTCGATCGAGACTCGATCTCGTGGCTGCCCATCGCCGACAGGCTGCGGACGGCTGCCCAGAGCGAAGTGCCGCACCTGACCCAACCGTCGAAGCTGCCGCCGGGCACACGCGTGGTCACCGTTGCCGGCCGGCTCGGCAGGGCCCTCCTGCCCTGGGCCGTTCGCAAACGTCGACACAAATACGCGACCGTCGAGTCGAGCCGCAGCGACGTGTCGCGCCGCCTTCGTGCCGCCGCTGAATACCTGGGACCGACCTACATCAAGCTCGGGCAAATCATCTCCAGTGGAGACGGTCTGTTCCCGGCCGAATTGGTCAGCGAGTTCAAGCTCTGTCGTGATCAGGTCGCTGCAGAATCGTGGGACGACGTGCGGCTGACGGTCGAGACCGACCTCGGTGGTCGCCTCGAGGACATCTTCTCGTTCTTCGACACCAAGCCGATTGCCGCAGCCTCCATTGCCCAGGTCCACGCCGCCAGACTGCGGTCCGGTGAGGAAGTCGTCGTCAAGGTCCAACGCCCGTCCGTCAGCGAACTGGTCCGCAAGGACTTGCGCGTCATGGCCTGGCTGGCGCCGCACCTCGTCGGCAGAATCCCGATCGCAGCTCTCGCCAACCCGCCGGCACTCGTCGAGTTGTTCGCCGAGACGATCGTCGAGGAGCTGGACTTCCGCATCGAAGCGGCGAACATGCTGGACATGGCCACGGTCCTGAAGAACTTGAACCAGGATCAGTTCGTGGTGCCCCGACCCCACCCCACCCTGGTCACGCGCCGGGTCCTGGTGATGGAGCGGTTCCGTGGTTTCAACTTCGATGACGTCGCCGGTATGCACGACGCCGGGATCGACACCGAGGCCGTGATCCGCTCGGGAATGATCGCCTTCATGGAAGGAGCGATGGTCGAGGGCCTGTTCCACGGGGACCTCCATGGCGGCAACATGCTCGTCCTCGAAGACGGTCGTACGGCACTGTTGGACTTCGGCATCGTCGGTCGACTCAGCGGCGAACGCAGGTCGGCGTTCCTGCGTCTGATGATGGGTGCAATCACCAACGACGTGCGCGGCCAGGTGGCTGCACTCCGCGACCTCGGGGCTCTGCCTCGTGACACCGATCTCGATGCTGTCATCCTCGACCTCCGCCTCGACGAGCCGACGATCGATCCAACGACGTTGAGCGGTGACGAACTGGTCAAGGAAGTGCAACGCGTCGTCAAGTCGCTGCTCGGGTACGGGGCGAAACTGCCCAAGGAGTTGATGCTGTACGTCAAGAACATGGTGTTCCTCGACGGCGCGATCGCCCGGCTTGCTCCGAACCTCGACATCCTGGCCGAGATCGGCAGCATCTCGATGTTGTTCGCCGAGCGCCATGGCGAGCGGCTCGGACGTGAGCTCGGCGTCGACGCCGATGCAATGGCGATCAACCTCGACGGTGTCAAGGCCAGTTTCGGGCTGGACAGCAGCACCGAGTCGCTGACCTACAAGGATCTCCAGGCGCGTCGTGAACTGATCCAGAAGCGGATGCGAGATCACGTCAAGCGTTAGGTTGAGACGCTCATGCGTCTTGTGATCGCCCGCTGCACCGTCGACTACAACGGACGTCTCTCTGCGCATCTGCCCGAGGCCGTCCGACTGATCATG
>JAYTOM010000581.1:0-6754 GCA_043747765.1 Actinomycetota bacterium | reverse complement strand
AATGGCGCCAGTCGGGCCACAACTTCAACTGGTGTTTGTCCGTCAGGCGGGTGCGGCGCACGACCAGGCGACGCGTCACCTTCTTGTTGCCGGACCCGGTGGTGTAGTCGCATTCGGCGACTTCGGCTTTGCCGTCATCGGTGTAGGCGATCGGGATCCATGCATCATCGGGGATCTGTGTGATGGCGTTGTTGATGCCTTTGCTGGAACACCGCACGGCCATCGTGTAACGCACGTTCAGCCGGTTCAACGCGAGGATTGTGTCGCCCGACCAGAACCCTGAGTCGAACCGGATCGTCAACGCGTTGGTCGCGCCAGCGCGCCGGGTGCGGGCGACGAGTTCGTCGATGAACCGGCGCGCCCCGCGCTGGGTGTTCGCCGATCCTTTCCGCATCCGCACGTGCAACACCTCACCGGTGTCAGCGCGCGTCGCGAGGAGCGGGTGATAGCCGAGCTTGCGCGTGTAGCCGTATCCGGCGCCCTGCTTGTGTTTGCCGACCACCTCACAGATCGTCGAGTCGATATCGATCACCAACGCCGCAGACGGCTTGATGCCCGCGGCCCACGCGCGTTGGAGTGCTCGACCGTTGACCGCCTCCAACTGGCGGACATGTCCGAACGTGAACGATCTGAGGAACGTCCCCAGCGTCGACGGTGCCATCACCCGATGCCCGAGCACCGACGCCGACGACCCGGCGCGCAACATGTCGGCATGATCGATGTGTGTCCCCCCGGCGATCATCGCATGCGTCAACGTCAACACCTTGCGCCCCGGACGAGCACCACCGACACGACCACCGAGCTTGACCGTGTCATCGATCAACGCTTCCAAACCAAGCCGGTCCGACAGCGTCGCGGTCAACAACAACCCGGCATTCGCGACCAGATTCGGATCATCGAATGACACTTCGAAACGGTCAAGCGCGCGCGATACTCGTGTCACTGAAAGTGTCTCCTGTGGTCTGGGCTTTGCTGATGTAGAAGACCAACATCGTCCCAGCCCAGGAGACCTTTCACGCAGATACGCGCATCACCTCACACCCTGACCATCGGTGGATCGAGGCTTAGCTGTATGCTCCGGCGCAGATGCGCCGTTCGGCGCTCTTCGTGGGTGCTGGTCGTGGCGTGGTTCTGCTTGCGCGATATGTGTGGGGCCGTGTTGGGTGACCCGACCGAGCGATCGCTGACCGTTTCGCGCGGACCACACTGTGAGGAGATCTTTATCAGCGAGAGGATCAGGTCATCGGAGGACGCGGTTGCTCGCCGTGCAGCGCGGACGCGAGGGCGGCTCGGTTCGGTACGCCGATCTTGCTGTAGAGGTGCCCGAGGTGGGTCTTCACCGTCTCGGTGGTGACGAAGAGTGTGCGGGCGATCTCTGCGTTCGAGAGACCGCTCGCGGCCAGTTCGGCGACGCGCCGCTCGGTTGGTGTGACGGCGGCCCATCCGAGCGTGGCCCGGCGTTGAGCGCCTCGGGAACGTCGGGCGTGTGCGATCACCTCGCGTAGCGGTGCTGATTCGCCTTCGACCCATGCTGCGCGGACGTCGGCATCGTCGGCAGCGGCGAGCGCGTGGATGTCATGACGGGTGGCGGTTTGGAGCCCGGTGCGAGTGATCCCGCTTGCGTGTCGCTGTGCGGATGCGGCGCCGGCGAGGCGTGCTGCGTCGATCGGGTCACGCTTGGCGACCTGAACGATTGCGAGGACTTCGAGCGCGTCGATGGCGGCGGGGATGAGACCTGCCTCGACGAGCTCGGTGAGGGCGGTCAGTGTCAACGATTCGGCGCTTCCCCGGTCGCCGCGGCGGAGGGCTACGAGTCCTGCGAGAACGTTGGCGACGGCGCGTGCGGTGCTCCCGTCGGCGGATGTGACGGCGTCTGTGCTGTGCGTTTGGGCGGCGTCGAGGTCTCCGCCTTGGAGGCAGATCAGCGCGCGGGCGTTGCTGAGTCGTGAGCGAGCCGGGGGCATCTCCCGGACGAGGTCGTCGAAGGTTGACTCGAAGAGCATTGTGGCGCGGTCCGTCTGCCCTGAGGCAGCGAGTAGTTCGACTTCGGTCGTGGCGAGGAGCGGTGCGGCCTCGCCGGCGCCTTCGTGAGCGCATGAGCGTCTTCCGTGCTCGAGTCGGTCGATCAGCGACATGTCGTCTCCGCCCAGGAAGGAGATCCAGGATTCGGCGACGAGGAGGTTCATCCGGAGGTTCGGATCCGCGCTGCGCGCCGTCTGCTGCCGAGCACTGTGCAGAATGGTGCGGGCGTCGGTGATGCGACCGGCGAACGCGGCGACGAAGGCTCGGCCGATCCCGTCCCAGGCGAGTAGGAGGGGATGGTCGAGCCGTTCGGCGATTGCGTGAGCCCGGTCGAGCATTTCGGCAGCTGGTGCGACGTCGCCGCCGTAGGCGAGTGCGTATGCGGCAACCTGCAGCGCGTCTGCGAGGCACCAGTCGTCGCCGGCGATCTCGGCCGCCTCGATCGCCTGACGCGAACAGGACAGTCCGCTGGCTCTGTCGAAGAACAATGTTGCCGTGGCCAGGGAGTTCAACGCTCGGGCCAGGTGAACGGTGTCGCGTGCCTGTTCGGCGAGTGCAAGTGCTGCTTGTGCCGCCGACACACCGAACGCGAAGTCGCCGCCGTACAGGGCGACGTGGGCGGCACCCCAGCGGCCAGAAATCTGGGAGGCGACCGGGGCATCGTGGGAGAGCGCTTCTTCGAACCATTCTCGTGCTTCGCGGAACCGGCCGGTGGTCGACCAGTAGAACGTCAGCGCACCGACGAGTTCCCACAGCCGCGTCGCAGCGTTCGGAGATCGAGCGGCGTCTGCCGCGGTCAGTTCCAACGCGGCGCTGATGTTGTCGTGTTCCGCCGTCAGCACGGACATCCACTGGCCTCGCTGCATGCCGGTGAGTTCGACGCCAGCGCCGATGATGAGCGCCGTCATGTGGTCGAGGAATTGCTGTGAGGCGTCGTCAGGATTTGCTTGCTCGGCGAGTCGTTCGCCGGCGAACACCGCGACGGACTCGAGCATGCGGAACCGCAGCCCTCCGGGAGCGCCGTCGGTCACGACCAATTGCCAACGACCCCTTCGGCCGCACCGGCGCTCGGGATCTCAGCGCGGGTAGAGCAACTGGTGAAATGTCTCGACAGCGATGACGGCTTCGGCGAGCAGCGCCGGGTAGTCCAAGTCGGGATGGTCGATCATCATCTGCTCCGCGTACGCCACCGGCCCTTGAGCGTCGGTCGCAGCGAAGTTGTCCCGCAGGTCATCAACAACAGGACGTACTGTCGCCAGGTCGCCCGCGAACTGAGTGAGGACCGCTTGCGCTGCCTGCTCTGGTCCGCCGGCGTCGTTGTGGAGAAGGACGAACGCGATGTCGTACCAGTCCTTCGGCTTCCGGCGTGAATGCGCTGCGGCAGACTTGGCGAGCAGGAAGCCCGCGAGACCGGTCACGTTGATCTCGGCAGTCTGTTCGACGCCGCCGACCCGTGCCGTGAGCGTGCGAATTTCGATGTCACGCGAGGCAAATCCGGTGCCACGCAGGTTTGCGGCACCGAGGTGATCGCATCCATCGAACGCAACATTGGCGCCGGCTGGTGCATCGTCGAGATCGGCGAGCAACTCGAACTTCACCACGGTCCTGGTGTCGACGCCATCGGCCTTCCACCGCCAGATACGTTCCTGGTCGGGCTCGAACTCAGCATTTCGCAGCGCCTGCTCCAGTCGCGCTGTATTGACGGCGCCGCACGCGATCTCCAGGTCGACCTGAACATCAATGTCAGTAGTTCCGGCGTGGTTGAAGGCGTTGCTCGAGCACAGCAGCTCGGGTACCAAGCCTCCGAGCACGACGAACTCGGGTCTGGCTCCGTAGTGGTGCACGATGCGGATCAGTGCGCGTTCGGCTGCAGCTCTGGCGGCCCGACTGCGCGGCGGGTCATCGGCCATGCATGACCTCCCTGAGATGTTCGGCGGCTTCCTCGCCTCGAACGCCAATGGTTCGCACGTCGGCAAAGACGCGTGGCCATGGCGCAACCATGAGACCGTCGACCCTTGTCGCCAGTCGGCGCGCCGTCACCGATGGGAACGGTCTGAGCGTGAGGCGGCCCCCTTCGATCGGTCGAAGTCCCGCCGATGCCGCTGCTGCTTCGAGGCCGAGGATCGTCTCGGCATCCACGTAGACATCGGCTGCGTTCACGGTCGTGAGGAGTGGAGCAAGCACGGTCGCTGCGACGACACCGCTCGTTGCCCACGCAACCTTTGCCTTGTCCCACTTTGCGCCGGTCTGCATCACACCGTCGATGGTGTCGCGCCAGGTCACACCGATCTGCATGCTGATTGACGGCAACAGAGCCTCGAGGGCAGACGCGTAGGCGTCGAGGAGCCGATCCTGGTCGGCGACGCGCCGCGCTGAATCGCGACCTCTCCCGGCATTAGCCTCCAGAAGACCAAAGTCAGTGAGCACGCGAAGCGCAGCCGTGCAGCTGCCATTTGAGAGGCCGGTCGCGTCCTCGGTTGCTGCAACGGTCGCCTTGGTTCCGCACAACAGGGCTTCGGCAACTGCCATCACCGAGGGGGTCCAGCGCTTGGGCGGACCGGCTGGCTTGGTAGGCTGCCCCTGCCGAGAGATGACGATGGTTCCCGCAGCGATCTCAGCGGCGCCGGTCTCGTCGACCCATCCGATGCCCGCCTCGGACAATGTCTCGCGCGCGCCCGGCGACATGTGGCGCGCTACCGCAATGTCGGGCCGCCCGCGAGTACTCACGACGCGCTTCGCATCTACAAGTCGCCCGTCACCAATCCACTTGGTTACGAATGAGTGGCCGTTGACATTGATGTCGACGCCAGCATCAACGTCGGCCACGCGGACGTTCGCGACGCGTGGCAACACTACACGGACTGCGTCCTCGGCCCGACGGTGAGGATCTCGCTCTCGACCGGTTGTCATCGATACTCCACTCAAACAATATACATCAGTGCGGCACTGCTGTATACCTAACTTCTGATGTATCGAGCCGGCTGTCACTCGCTGGCAACGTCCGACAAGGCTCGCTCAGATGGGGCGAGTCTCTTGGGCCTCGACAACGAGCGGTTGCGCGGCACCCCACTCAGGTCGGACATCGCCTTCGCCGTAATCATCGATCCCAACGGGTTCGCCAGTGCGAAGCGCCGTGAGTGTGTCACGGATCAATCGATCCCAATCCATCCACCAGAACTTCTGGCCGGTGTACAGCTCCGCTGCCCAACCTTTGAGGGTCTCCTCCACAGCAGTCTCGACGGCCGCCTGGCTCGATGCGGTTTCCTGAGGCATGCGGCCAAGCTAGAACGTTCAGCGCCAAAGGACCCGATGAATTGTCGAGAGCCCCTGACTCTGGGCATCGCTGCCATCGACCGTCAGGCAGCGACGACGTTGGGAAGTGTCATTTGAACGATTTTGGCGATATTGCGAGCGTCGTCGATGCCGCGATGATGGGTGCCAGCCAACGGGAGACCGAGCAGGTCGGGCGCCGCCGTCATTCCGCAGCGGCGCAAGCCCTTCCAATCGGCGAACACCTGCTTGATGTTCAAGTGGTCGCTTTCGAACTGCTCGGAGAACACAAGACCGAAACGCGTGCAGTCCAGCCGAAACTGGCCGATATCGAAGAAGCCCCACGAGCACAGCCGGAAGGGCCCCGCGCCGATCCACGCAAGGAACCGGGCGAACACCGCCGGGAACATGTCGGCGCCATCGACATCGGCTTGTTTGATCGTCGTCAGAGCGGTGCAGAACTGGCTCAGCTTTGGCTCGACCACCGGACGAACGAAGGAGTCGAACTCATCGACGATCGTCAGCGCCGCATCGAGACGGACCGCGCCGATCTCGATGATCTCCATGTGGTTGCGCGGGCGCGACGTATCCCAACACGTTGCCTCCAGGTCCACCACGATCAGGTCCATGACGTCGACCCTATTCGTGACGACCGACGAAACATGGACGAGTTTGCTTCGACGTGACGTGTGTCCATGAACAGCCCAATCTCTGGGAACCACATGCGGCTGAACAGCTCAGCAACGCATGCGTCGGCGGTGAAGACGGTTCAGTCATGAACGACGGCAAGGTGCCGATACAACAATCATGAGTGAGTTGACCGAGACACGATGGACTCGTTACGGCAAGGATCGTGTGTACGTCCGGACGGCCGAGGGGCTCGACGTCGGCCACATCGACCTCGTTGCTCAGCGCAAAGTCGTCAAGGACTTGGCCTACGAGGTCGCCATGAACGACTGCCTCGCCCGATGGTGTCCGGCGGCGGGACCGGCCGACGGCACAGTTTCGGACGACATGTCATCAAGGGGTGTCTACCTTGAGGCGAGTCCGCCCAACCGCGCTCTGCTGAATCCGCGGCCGGCCGCACCGTTGCCAACCGTCACCGTGGCCGAGCCGACACATGACACCGACTCCGATCCGATAGCTGACTTCAATATCGAGGTGCCCCGGGATCTGGTGGCAAACGTCGCCGGAGCGGCGGTCCGCGCCAAACGTAACGAGGTCAATGCCCAGGCGCCCGTCCTCAACCTCTTCGCACGGGTGCTCGGGGTGAAGACCGAAGAACGCTCCTGGCGCGTAGGTGCAAAGGGTGAGGAGAAGGTCGCAGCGGAGTTGGCCCGGCTCGGCGACACGTGGCATCGGTTGCACGCGATTGAGGTGGGCGAACGGGGAAGCGATATCGACCACGTGGTGATTGGGCCGCCCGGAGTCTTCACGCTCAACGCCAAGCGCCACCCTCACG
>JAYTOM010000580.1:0-2744 GCA_043747765.1 Actinomycetota bacterium | reverse complement strand
GATCTCGCGGTGAGCCGCTGCCGGCGGCGTTCCTCGACCCACGTCGAGGGCGAACTCGTCGAGGGCAATCCGACCCAGATCCTGATCGACGGGAGTGCTGCGGTCGATCTGCTGGCGATCGGCTCGCGGGGCCGCAGCGGATTCAAAACACTGCTCTTCGGGACCGTCGCCCTCGACGTCGCAGAACGAGCGCATTGCCCGGTGACGATCGCGCATCCGCAGGCAATGTCGTCGTGACCGAAGCGGCTGGGCGTCGGGGCGCGCGAGAACGGACAGTCCACCAGGACTGTCCGTTCCTCCTCGACCGATGTCGTGGCTGACCTCAGCTGTGGGCCGCCGTCAGCATCACCTTCAGGGCGCCTGTGGCGGCGGCATCACCGAACACCTCGTAGGCGCGCTCCATCTCGTCGAGCTGGAAGTGGTGGGTGACCAATCGGCCGGCATCGAGCTGGCCGTTGCCGATCAGGCGCAGCAGTGTGGCCGTCGAGTAGGCGTCGACCAGCCCCGTCGTGATCGTGACGTTGCGGATCCACAGGTCTTCGAGGTGCAGCGTCGCCGGCGTGCCGTGCACTCCGATATTGGCGATATGTCCCCCGGGACGGATCAACGTCGTTGCCAACTCGAAGGTGGTCGCGGTGCCGACCGCTTCGATCGCGACGTCCGCACCGAGGCCGCCCGTCATCGAACGAATGATCTCGACAGGGTCCTCCCGAGAGTTGTTGACGGTGACGTCGGCGCCGAACGACTTGGCAGCCTGCAGCCGACTGTCGGCGAGGTCGATCGACACGATGGTTGCCGGGCTGTACAAGCGCGATCCGATGATGGCCGAGAGGCCGATCGGGCCGGCACCGACCACGGCAACGACGTCGCCGGGGCGAACGTGACCGTTCAAGACGCCGACTTCGTAGCCGGTCGGAAGGATGTCGGCGAGCATCAACACGGCTTCGTCGCTGACTCCGACGGGAATCGGATATGTCGAGAGGTCGGCGAACGGCACACGAACGAGCTCGGCCTGGGTGCCGTCGATCTTGTGGCCGAGGATCCAGCCGCCCCCTCCGAGACATTGGCCAGCGTGTCCTCCCCGGCAGTACTCGCAGGTCCCGCAGGACGTGATGCACGAGACGAGGACGCGATCTCCTACCTTCACCCGGTGCGTCGCGTTGCCGACCGCAACAATTGTTCCAACGGCTTCGTGGCCGAGGATTCGGCCGCCGGTGACAGCTGGAACGTCGCCCTTCATGATGTGCAGGTCGGTTCCGCAGATCGTTGTGGCCTCGACGCGCACGATCGCATCGGTCGCATCGATGATGACTGCGTCAGGGACCTCCTCCCAGGCCTTGGTTCCGGGTCCGTGATACACGAGTGCTTTCATCAGTCACCTCTTCGTCGGGAATCGGGAGTCGATCTCCTGAATCAACTGTGCGCTGTTCGGCGTTGCCGAACACAGAGTCCAAAGTCCTTGGCGACGTCGATGACCGCAGACCCTGGACGAACCGTCGCGGACGTACGAACGTGTGAGCAACAACAGAGGAGTGACGGGAATGAGCGCAAACAGCTACGGACTCGCAGAGTGGGAGTGCATGGACCTGATCCGGGAACGCTCGGTCGGCCGCTTGTGCATCGTCGACCACGGGTACCCTCTGGCGATTCCGGTCAACTACACGATGGCCGTGATCGATGGCGACAACTCGATCGTCGTCAGAACAGCGCCGGAGACGATGCTCGGCCGTTATGAAGGGCTCGGCTCGTTCGAGGTCGACGACATCGATCTGGCTGGAGGGCATGCGTGGAGTGTCATCGTCCGTGGCAATGTCCGACGCGTCGTCGGCTCGCATGCCCTTCCTGATCCGAGACCGCTCCTGACCGAGGACCGACACCAGTGGATGGTGTTGCACAAGGCGTCGGTCAGCGGCCGCCGATTCGTTGTCGAACGAGCGAGCGAAGGGTATTTCGTCGACTGGCAGATAGCGCCGGTCTGAGGACCATCGGCCCTACCGCCCGACCAATCCGGGGCGCACATTGGTTGCATGACCAATCAGATCGTCGTCGGCTACGACAGTTCGCCATCATCCCTCGAAGCTGTGGCCTGGGCTGCGTCAGAAGCGCGCGCCAGAAAGGCTCGCCTCATGATCATCGCCTGCTACGAGATTCCGATCGGCGTCAGTGCCGGGGGCGCTTGGTTGACAGCGGATGTACTCAGTTCGATCGAGGACGGCACCGCTGCGTCGGCGCGGACCGTCAAGGCGTCGGTCGAGAGCCATGACCCGGAACTGGATGTGCAAGTCGACGTCTGTCGCGGGCCGGTGCGCGAATCGTTGATCGGCAATCTTGCACCGAGTGACCTGCTGGTCGTCGGTACCAGTAGCCACGAGGGTGCGTCTGGCTTCTGGCTCGGCAGCACGTCTCGTTGGGTGACCCGCCACAGCCCGTGTCCGGTCGCGGTTGTGCGCGGCGCTGCTTCTCGCGGTCGGCCCGATCGCATCGTCGTCGGCATCGATGGTTCTGCGGAATCGATCGCGGCGCTGATGTGGGCGGCGGACGAAGCAGACCTTCACGGCGTGGATCTGGTTGTCGTGCATGGTTGGAACTATCCCTACGTCGGGGTCGAGACCCGCGCCGAGCAAGTTCGCGACCTCACTCGGATCGACGCAGCGACCGTGTTGGACCGGGCCGTCGAGGTCGCCAGGGAGCGTTGTGGCGTCTCGGTCAAGGACCTGCTCGTCGAGGCCGCTCCAGCGACAGCT
>JAYTOM010000579.1:0-1507 GCA_043747765.1 Actinomycetota bacterium | reverse complement strand
AGAATTGCACAAAGCCGCAGGTCGGAGTGTCTTCTCGCATCTGGTCAAGTTGGTCGACGACGGGACGGTCCACATCCTCGGCAACACGACGCCGACGCTGAAAGCGTGCTACGTCGCGTGAACGTGAATCGGGCAACCCGCGCAGGGCGAAACGAAAACATTGCGTGAGGACTCCGGGAATGGGGTCGCATTTCTCGGCAGCGCCGTTTGCGTCTCTGTGAGCGGGGGAACCTCGAGTTGGTGTCGAAAGAGGACTACATGGTGTCGAACCCGAGCCCCTCACCCACGACCGCCGCTGGAGTCATCGCCGACGTCAGCCTTTCGATCCAGATCATCCACGACGGCCGCGAAGCGCGTCTCGTTCCGATCGGCGAGCTGATGTGCAGTCGGCCGGCACGTTTGCGATCGCCGCGCAACTGGTCGTCGACGAAAATCCGGAGCACGTGCATGTGGATCTCTCGTAGGTGACCTTCATCGACTCGAGTGGCGCTCGAGGTGTCTATGCCCTCGTCTCACTCGCTGCCGAGCAGGGTGTGGGCTGTTCCATCATCGGGCGCGAAGATCTTTTCGCGCGCCGGCCGGGAGACCGAGAATCCATTGTCGTCTGGTCGGGTTCGACGACACGACAAATCGACCTCCCACCTGCGACCGCCCGCTGGTCGACTGACAAGTCGGGCAATGGGCAGCCTGGCGAGATTTCAGTGGGCAACGAGTTCGCGCGGTGATTCAGCGCTGCATGCCGGGCACAGCTCGTCGTCGTCGCAACACAGCGATGGCGGGTCGATTAGGGCGAGATCGAGAGCATGCAAGAGCGACGATGGGCGCCAAGAACTGAAGCTCATTCGCAGTGATGCACGTTTGCTCATCGCCTCAGCGCTACCCCACGGCTCGTCGGACGACACATCGTAGGTCGGTCGCAAGCCTCCTCGACGAGGCGCGGCTGATGGCGCCGGTTTTCCGCGTCACTGTGGAGCGGGCGAGGGCGCGGCGGTACGGAACAGTGGCGCTGGTACCGTCGCGCTGTGGGCGATACCGATCAGCCCGGACAGGGGCCTGTCGATGACACCCCTGACGACGGCCAGCACAGCGTGCAGGTGGCGGTACGAACGCCTGCCAGGGTATCGTCGCGTCCCGTCGCGAAGATGGCGTTCGTCGCTGCCCTGCTCGGGATGTTGGCGATCGCCAACGGGCACACGTCGGCGATCCAGGACCGCTCCCTGAACACCAGCGACCCGAGTGACTACGTCGAGAGGCTGATCCCGACGACCACCGACGCAACGAGTGCGTTGCCGACAGTGATGAGCGTCAGCGCGATCGACCCAGAACTGACGACACCGGATGCCGCCTCGGTCGTGACCGATTCGACCCCGACACCGCCAACCGCATCCCCCGTCGCAACGGTTGATCCGACTGCCGATCCCCCGACATCGCAGCTGACTGTCCCGTCGATGACATCAGCTCCCGTCGCCACGAGTCCGCCCACCGGTAGCGGATCCGATCCGCGCAT
>JAYTOM010000578.1:0-3006 GCA_043747765.1 Actinomycetota bacterium | reverse complement strand
GATGGTCTCGGTGTTCGTGGCGTTCTTCCTCGGTCAGGCGGTGTTGAACGGCGATCATCTCGGTACCACGCTGAGCGGGCCGAGTGTCTTGCGAGCGGTGCTCGGTGCCGGTCTCTACCTGACGTTGATCGGCATGTTCGGACTCGCCCTCGGAACAATCGTGCGTCGGACCCCTGGAGCAATTGCCGCCTTGTTCGGGATCGTGCTGATCCTGCCGCTCCTGGCGCAGGCATTGCCACAACCATGGGATGTCCGCATCGGTCGACTGTCGCCGTTCAACGCAGGGCAGGCGTTTTATTCGGTGCGCTATGACCCCAGTCTGCTCACGCCGCTCCAGGGCCTCTTGGTTTTCCTGGGATGGATCGTCGCGTCGTACACCGTTGCGATGGTCATGCTCAGTCGACGAGATGCGTGACGAGTCGGGCGTCGTTGCGATTCGATTGTTGCGATTCGATTGGTGCGATTCCGGTCGCATGATCCGCTGGCCGGTCGGCGCCGAACTCCGGTGTAACAAACTGCCGCGCTGGGGGACTGTGGAGCATGAGATTCAACCGATCCGAGACCAAAGCGCCCGAGCCGACCGTCGTCAAGAGCGACGAGGAATGGCGCCGTGAGCTGACTCCGGCTCAATATTCTGTCCTCCGCAAGGCCGGAACCGAGCGGGCCTTCACCGGCAAGTATTTCGATTGTCACGACGATGGCATCTACCGCTGTGCCGGGTGCGGAGCCGAGTTGTTCGATTCGGACACCAAGTTCGAGTCAGGCACCGGTTGGCCGAGTTTCTCCGATCCCGTCAACGCCGACGCGGTCGCCCTGATCAGCGACCGCAGCATGTTCATGGCCCGTACAGAGGTCGTTTGCAAGGCGTGTGGCGGTCACCTCGGTCATGTTTTCAACGACGGTCCGGCCCCCAGTGGTCAGCGATATTGCATGAACTCGGCTTCCCTCGATCTGCACACCGAGGCCAAGTCAGGTTCTTGATCCCCGCGACGGCCGAACGCGCCTGGTGCGCACGCTGAGGCGCTCGCGCCTGCCACTACGATCGCCTGCGCATGTGGCTGCCCTACCAAACTGCGTTTCAGATTGCCGCCGTCCTGGTGGTGCTCGTCATTGCACTGCACCGGATTCGGGGGCGCGGTGCCCGCATCGCCGTTGCGACAGCACGCGAACTCGCGGTTGTCATGATCTTGTACGGGGTCTGGCAGAAGATTCGCGAATTGGCGATCACCAAGACAGCGGGTGCGATCGAGAATGCGCACAGTCTCTGGAACTTCGAACGGCGATTCCATTTCCCGAACGAGGTGTCGCTGCAGAGAGTCTTCATCGACAACCGAGCCGTCATGGATTTCTTCAACATCTTCTACGGGGGCGCCCACGTACCTGCGGCAGGGGCGTTGTTGATCTGGGTGTATGCCCGTCACCGTGACCGGTACTCGGGTGTCCGCAACACGTTTGCTCTGGCCATCGCCGGCTGCTTGATGATCCAGGCTCTGGTCCCGATGGCGCCGCCCCGGTTCCTGCCAGATCTCGGCTTCATCGACGCGGGTCTCAAATATCACCTGTCCGTCTATGGCCAGGGTGGCAGTGGCGTTTCCAACGAGCTGGCTGCGATGCCGTCACTGCATGTCGCGTGGTCGGTGCTCGTTGGGATCGCCGTCATCTCGATCAGCAAGAGCCGATGGCGATGGCTCGTTCTGCTCCATCCGGTCGTCACCATCTTGGCCATCACGATCACCGCCAATCACTGGTGGATGGATGGCGTCGTCGCTGTGATGGTGCTCTGTGTCGCTTGGGCCGTGCAGCACTTCGGGCGTCTCGGACTGATCCGGCTGCGGGACAGGTATCGACCTGGCGAGGGACCTCCCGCGTCGGTGGCGACGTCCGACGAGGCGACCGATGAGGCCCGAGACGCGGCGGACCAACCGACAACCGGCCTCGTCGGCGCCGCAGAGTCGACCTCGTGGTCTGCCAGCACGTCAACCTGAGCCGTTGGTTTCCTCCTCCTGCACGATCTGCAACGCCGCGTTTTCCGCTGAGGTCTTGCGCCACAGCTGCTGACGTATCATCCGCAGACACGTCGTCCAATGTCAGATCGAACATCTCGCGCCGGACGGCGAACCATTCGACTTTGGAGCTCAGGATCGTGTCTCGTGGGCCGTCCGAAGAACGAGCTGGGATCATGCTGAAATTGCCAGTCAGCGATCCCTTCGGACCTGGTCAGAGCATATGTGAACGGACCTGGCCCACTGCTGACGTTCTCGACGAGGGGGAGCGGTTCGTGCAGTGCGTCGCCGAGCCCGGCATCGACATACCAGTTGACCGCCAGATTGGCATCGCTGGGCAGACCGTAAACGATCAACACCAGGTGGTTGTCCATCACCGCGTCCGTCGGCCCATCCGGGCCCTCAACACCGCCGATGTGGAGCGATGTTTCGTATCCGAGCGCCTCGAGCACGAGTGAGAGCGCACCATTCAGGTGAAGGCAATACCCACACCGACTCTGCCGAACAATCCGCCGCAACCGACGCCTCGCTGTCGACCGTCCAGTGCTGATCCATGTGGATCCATATCGTCTCGTACGGGACCCGCTCGACCTGAGCACGGTGCGTGCGGTGCAACGCTTCGACCGACGGGCTCTCGCGACCCATCCCCAACCGTTCGACGTACCCGTCGATCAAGGAATCGTCCGTCACCCGGTTGGTTATGTCGCGTCGGGCCGGTGAATACCATGGGTCGGTGGACCAGATCGAGCAACCATGAAGCTCGACGTCGTTGTTGACGCGTCGGGCCGTGTGGCTGCGACGGCCAAACGCTCGGAGAAGGTGGCGATCTTTGCTGGAGTCCTGGCCCGCGCCGCTCCCGACGAGATCATTCCGTTGGTCGGCCTGCTCGTCGGTGCACCGCGGCAGGGTCGGATCGGTATCGGGTGGTCGGCTTTGTCCGGTGTCCAGGCTGTCGCAGCGACCGTTCCGACGTTGACCATCATCGATGTCGACAGCGCGCTTT
>JAYTOM010000577.1:0-3168 GCA_043747765.1 Actinomycetota bacterium | reverse complement strand
TAGACGCGAATTCGGCATCGACGTAGACGATCGTCGCGTCGCAGTGGTCGGTGACGTATGCGGCTTCTTCGTCGCTGAGCCGGTAGTTGAGCGGCACCGCAGTGACACCGATCTTGCGCGCTGCGTTGACCATCGTCACGAGACCGACCGAATTCTGACCGCACCAGACGACCTTGGTGTCGCTCGGCCGACTACCGGGACCGAGCAGACCGAGCAACACGTTTGCGAGGCGGTTGGCCTGTGCATTCAGTTCGGCGAACGTCAGCGACCGCACAGCACCATCTGGGCGGTCGTCGACAACTGCCGTCTTGGCGGGCTGGACCTGCGCATACAGCGTGAGGAAATCGGGCATGCGCCCGTTCCTAGCATGCAGACCGACCAATGTTGCATCCAGAGCAAGGCCGGCGAGCACCCCTGGTACATCCATCAATCGGCGGATTCGACGGAGCATCGAGGAGACCACGTGACCAACGTAGTCGGCCGACTTGGTAGCGATCGATGGCCACCTGCAATGCTGATCCGATGGCAGCACGAACGATCGACGGCATCGATGGCATGAAGGCGCTCATCGGGGAACATCTCGGGTACAGCGACTACGTCCTCGTCACCCAAGAGCGGGTCAACCTGTTCGCCGACGCGACCGGTGACCACCAGTGGATCCACGTGGATGTCGAGCGAGCGAACAAGGAGAGCCCGTTCGGAGGACCAGTCGCCCATGGTTACCTGACGTTGTCGCTCGGGCCTGTGCTGTATCCGCAGGTCGTGTCCATCACGGGTTTCTCGATGGGCGTCAACTACGGCGCCAACAAGATCCGGTTCATGTCGCCGGTTCCGGTTGGAGCGAACCTCCGTCTCGGTGTGAAGTTGCTCGCCGTCGACGACATCGCCGGTGGCGTGCAGTCGACGATGCAGTTCACGTTCGAGGTCGAGAACGCACCGAAGCCGGCCTGCGTGGCCGAGATCATCTTCCGGAGCTATGTGTAGTGAGCTCCAGCTTCGGGATCGGTGAGATCCACGAGGCGATCGGCGCCTCGAAGCCCGATGAACTGTGCCTCGTCTTCCGCGACCGCCGGTTGACATGGGCTGACGTGACCGACCGGACGCGTCGGCTGGCAAACCATCTTCTGGCTGAAGGATTGGGATGCCACACCGAGCGTGAGCACCTGTCCGGGTCCGCGAGCGGCCAGGACCACCTCGCCATCTACCTCTTCAACGGCAATGAGTACCTCGAGTCGATGCTCGGCGCGTTCAAGGCTCGGGTCGCTCCGCTGAACGTCAACTATCGTTACGTCGCCGAGGAGTTGCGCTATCTGCTCAACGATTCACAGGCGACTGCGATCGTGATGCATTCGCAGTTCGCGCCGATTCTGGCCGAGGTCCTCGACGACGTACCGTCACTGCACGTCATCCTGCAGGTGGCCGATGAGTCAGGCAACGGCCTGCTCCCGGGGGCAGTCTGGTACGAGGACGCACTTGCTTGCGCCGCGGCGACCAAACCAGCCGTCGAACCATCGGGTGATGATCTGTACATCCTCTACACGGGCGGCACGACGGGGATGCCGAAGGGGGTCCTGTGGCGAAGCAGCGATGCCAACGTCGAATGCTTCGGTGGGTCGCGCACAGCGGAGACCCTCGACGACTTTGCTGGCGAAGCGGTCGGCGGTCTGCAAGCGCTGTTGGCACCGCCGTTCATGCACGGCGCGGGTCACTGGATGAGCTTCCGGACCTGGAACACCGGGGGCACGATCTTTGTCCAGGACACTCCCGAGCGGCTCGATCCGCACGACGTGTGGAGTCTCGTCGAACGTGAGCGGTTGAACTTCCTGCTGATCGTCGGCGACGCGTTCGCCCGTCCACTGCTCGACGATCTGGACGCCAACGAGTACGACCTGAGCTGCTTGACCGTGATCCTGAGCGGTGGCGCTCCCCTGTCAGCACACTTGAAGGACGAATTCATCCGCCACCTGCCGACGACGATGATCGTCGACGGGCTCGGCTCGTCCGAGGCCGGGGGCCAGGTCTCGCAGGTGTCCGCCGGAGCCAAGGCAACCACCGGAACATTCCCACTCGGGCCCGGCAACCACGTGCTCAGCGGCGATCTCGACCGGGAGCTGCATCCCGGCGACGACGAACTCGGTTGGCTGGCCAAGAGCGGCCGGCTGGCTCTCGGCTATCTCGGCGATCCCGCCAAGACGGCCCGCACCTACCCCGTCATCGATGGTGTCCGCTATGCGGTACCCGGTGACCGAGCCAAGCTCGGTGCCGACGGAACTGTCGAGTTGCACGGCCGCGACAGCGTGACGATCAACAGTGGTGGTGAGAAGATCTTCGCCGAGGAGGTGGAGGCAGCGATCAAGGCCCACGACGCTGTGTACGACTGTGTCGTCGCCGGTCGGCCGAGCGCGCGGTGGGGCAACGAAGTGATCGCCGTCGTGCGGATCCGCGAGCACCACTCGGCCACCGAGGCTGAACTGTTGGCCGAAGCGGAGCTGCACATCGCCCGGTACAAGCTGCCGAAGGCCTTCGTCTTCGTCGACGAGATCGTCCGCTCGCCGAGCGGCAAGGCCGACTACCGGTGGGCGAAGCAGGTCGTAGCCTTGGAGTGATGACACCGACCGACGGTTCCGCTTCCGATGCTCAGCCGCAACGAGACGCATGGGACCGCGAGACGTTGCCGCAGGGCGACGAGAAGGCCGAAGCGGTTCGGCAGATGTTCGACACCATCGCGCCCCGGTACGACCTGATCAACCGGATCATGACGTTCCGGTTGGACATTCGTTGGCGGCGTAAGGCTGTTCGGTTGCTCGGCGTCAATCGCGGTAGCAACGTGCTCGACCTGGCCAGCGGCACCGGCGACATGTGCATCGATCTGGCCCGCGCAGGCCATCGACCGGTGTCGGTCGACTTCAGCTTCGGCATGTTGGCCGCCGATCGCAGCGGCGCCCCGCGGGTGCAGGCCGACATCCTTCGGCTGCCGTTCCCCGACGCGTCGGTCGATGCTGTCACATGCGGATTCGCGCTGCGGAACCTGGTCGATCTGCCGTCGTTCTTCAACGAGCTCGGTCGCGTTGTTCGTCCAGGTGGACGTATTGCCCTGCTCGACGTCGGTATCCCGCAGAATCGATTGGTGAGGTGGGGCCACGCCGTCTACTTCGGCAAGGTGGTGCC
>JAYTOM010000576.1:0-16912 GCA_043747765.1 Actinomycetota bacterium | reverse complement strand
CTCTGTGATCGATGTGGACACCCACCTGACCGAACCCGCCGACGTCTGGACGGCACGTCTGCCGAAGTCGATGCACGACAAGGTGCCACACATCGAGCGGATCGACGGCAAAGACGTGTGGATGGTTGCCGGCGAGCGCCTCGGGGCGCCCGGCTACTACTCGATGGCCGGCTGGAACGGCGTCATGCCGCAATCGGTGCCGGCCACCTACGACGAGATCCACCCGTCGATGTACGACTCCACTGCACGACTCAAGTTCATGGACGAGCAGGGTTTACAGGCCCAGGTGTTGTATCCGAACGTCGGCGGATTCGGCAACGGCTACTTCCTCCGCCTCGGTGATCGTGAACTGGTCGCCGCGTGTGTCGGCGCCTACAACGACTTCCTGACCGACTGGTGCAGCGCCGATCCTGACCGCCTGATCGCTGTCACGGCGCTGCCGTTCTGGGATCGCGAAATGGCCGTCGACGAGTTGCACCGTTGCATCGACCGCGGGCATCGCGCCGTCAACTTCTGCAATCAACCGCAGGACTACGGTCAGCCGCATCTCGCCGATCGGCACTGGGATCCGATTTGGGCTGCTGCCCAGGAAGCAGGAGTTTCGGTCAGCTTCCACGTCGGAGGCGGCTCGATGGGGACCCTCTTCGAAGATCACGCCGGCATGGGCTGGATGACGAACTTCGCCAAGGTCTCGTCCCTGATCTTCATGGACAACATGCGGTGCATCGGCGATCTCATCTTCGGAGGCGTGTGCCACCGCTTTGCCGACCTCAAGCTGGTTTCGGTCGAGTCCGGCGTCGGCTGGTTGCCGTCAGCGATGGAGACCTTCGATTGGCAATGGCGCAATGGTGGCGTGCGCGATGAGCACCCCGAATACGATCTCCTGCCGAGCGAGTACTTCACCCGCCAGATATACGGATGCTTCTGGTTCGAACAGCAAGCTGCGCTCGATGCGATTGCCCGATTCCCGAACAACATCCTGTTCGAGAGCGACTATCCGCACCCGACCTGTCAACATCCTGGTCCACGTTCGGCCGGCCAGCGCCCGCGGGACTACGCCCAGACACTGCTGGCCGGTCTGCCCGACGATGTGGTCGGCAAGGTTCTGCACGACAATGCAGCTGCGCTGTACGGCCTCACGTGATGGCCCAGTTGGAGGCGCCGGACTTCGGTAGCCCGAACGTCGTCGTCGGCGTCGCCGACCAGGTGCTCCACCTGCGCATCAATCGTCCGGAACGACGCAATGCGTTCACCCAGGACATGTACCGGGCGATCAAACGCGCCGCTGTCTGGGCTGATCGGCAAGTCGAGCTCGATGCCGTGTGCATCACAGGAACCGACGAATGGTTCGGGGCCGGCGGGGATCTCGCCCGGCGCACGTCAGAAGGCGTCACCGGGCTCGACGAGGAATGGGACGGCACGGATCAGTTCCCGTTCCGCCACATCGAACGCTGCTGCAAGATCTGGGTGGCCAAGGTCAACGGCGTATGCCATGCCGGCGGAATCGACCTGTGCCTTCACTGCGACGTCACGATCGCGACCGATCGGGCTCGGTTCCGCGTTCCCGAGCTGCTTCGTGGTCTGCCTGATCCAATGATGGCCGCCCGCCTGGTCGCAACGGTTGGGTTGGCCAAGGCCCGTTACATGATCTTCACCGCAGCCGAGCTGTCTGCCCAGCAGGCCGAGGCTTTTGGACTGGTGGGGCAGGTCGTGGCCCACGACCAACTCGACGAGCGCGTGGAGTGGGCACTGCAGCAGATCCGGCTGACCGGCCCGGGGGCACGGGCGATGCTGAAGCGCGACATCAACGCAGCGCTTCCGGCACACGACATGACCATGTTCTCCAGACTGCCGACGGAGGAAATGATGGAGGGCATGAACTCGTTCGTCGAGAAGCGGCTCCCTGTGTGGCGGTAGCATCCCTCATCACACACTCGGGTTCGGTGATCGGTATTGCGGTCATGAGTATCGAAAGTTGGAACTTGAGTAGCTGTTACTCATGGCGGAGCGGGGTGACCAGGCGCATGATCTCTTCGAGCCGGCCCCCGCTGGTTCGACGAGGGAGGAACCCAACATGAAGAAGATTCTCGGATGGACAATTGCCGGCATCGTTTCGCTCGGCGGCATCGCTGCATGCAGTAGCAGCACGGTGAAGAGCCCGATCACGACCGCCAAGGCACCCGTGAGCAGCACCGTCATCGGTGGCGGCACCGCTACCATCACTGCTCCGGCTGCGGGCGGATCCACGAGCGCCGCCGTCGACGCGTTCTGCGCCCAGGGCGTGGACCTGACAGCCAAGTTGAAGAAGGTCATCGCCGACCCGACCAACGCCGACTACGCCTCGGTCATCGCGTCCGCCACGAAGTACGCAACGGATAGCGTGGCCTTGATGACTTCCAACCCGAGCGATGTCGCCAAGATCACGGCCTGCACATCGGCCGTGTCAGCGGCGCTGACCCCCGGAGGCTGAGCATCGCAGCTTCAGCAATCACGGAACGGTCGCCCGGCAACGGGCGGCCATTTCGCGTTTTCGGGGTCTGCCGTCCTCGAGTCCGTCTGTGCCGGATCGGCGTGTTGGCCGCGACGTGCCTCGCAGTGGGCAGTTGCTCGACGGGCTCTCGGTCACTGTCCGAAACACCCACATCGACAACGGCGGTGATCAGCACCTCGATCGAACCAACCACAACGGCGCCTTCGAGTTCAGTCCCTGTCGCTCCATCCAGCACGCCGCCATCCGCGACGGCCGCCCCGACGACGACCGTCCTCCCGACGACGGTTCCGATCACCACCACGGCGGTGGCAGAGACCATTCCACCGGCAAGTGTCCATGTCACGACCGTGACGCCGCAGCCGACGACGACCGCACCGTTGGCCACGACGACCGCCGGTACGACTGCGCCGGACACCACGAAACCCGATCCGTCACCGACGACCGCCGCCGGACCCGTGACGTGCGTGGCCTGCGCCTCCGGCTACACATTTGTCTATTCGAGCTATTTGGAGGTGCCGCAACTGGGAACGGAGCCCGTTCGCGGGACGGGCTGCGGAGCAGACGGCAGTCTGGGCACGACCATTCCCGACGGCATCTGGAACGGCTTCATCACGATTGGCTCGTCGTCGATGAAGATGGATGTGCAGTGCGTCTACTACGGCGAATCAGCACAACCATTCGTCACCCAGTGCGAGCAGACGCAGACCACCGCCGACTGCCTCAAACGCGGCGATGACTTCTGGATGGTCAACAACAACTCGCGGACGCGATCGGTGCCTCTCGATCCGGGATTTCGTCGTCGATACGCGAATCCGAACTGCGTCGACCCAGGTCCCGGCAAGGGAGCCAAGCCACAAACCGCTGGGCAGTCCAGCCTGGACACATGGGTCGTCATCGAGAACGGTCGGGCGACGTTCGCGCTCACGTCCTGTATTCGCAACTGAAACCTTCGCGTCTGCGACGCGAGACATTCCCTACAACCAAGTCCTGGTGTCGATGCCGAGCACTCCGGCGCGCGCGGCCAGCAGACCGAACTCACTGTCCTCGAAGGCAACGCACACCTCGGGTTCAACCCGAGCCCGGCGCGCCGCCTCGAGAAACACGTCGATCGGGCCGACCGAAGCGATCACCTGCTCGTATCGCCATTCCTTGTCGGCCAGATCCCAACGACTTGGTCTGCATCGAAGGAGTGCCCTTTCACCCGCCGGCCGGGCGATGATCCGGACCGAGGGCATACCGCCCAGGGCGTAGTAGTGGACCTCGGGGAACGCCATGGCGTGCGATTCCAGCATGTCTGACCAAGCGATGAAATTGAACCGGCATCGTGTCGGCCAACGTGCCGTCGCAGTCGACGATCAGACCACGCGTGCCGATCGACGGCATCCACTGCGGAGGGGCACCTCGCGAGAGTACTGTCGGGGCGATGAATCAGGAACTGGACGATGCCCGCAAGGAACTCGACAAGGAGTTCGAGCACGTGCGCAAGAACATCGACAAGCTCCGCACCGAGATGGACACGATCTCGGCCGCCGGACCTGAAGACGACATCAGCCAGATGCTGCACGACTTCGAGGAGATGGTCAAAAAGGTCCGCACAGGAGGCTTGATCGGGTCAGGGGCCAAGGGCCACCGCGACGCTCGGGAGGACTACCTGAAATTGCGCGGTGTCCAGCCCTGAGGTCAGCTGACGCCACGCACGCCCGCTCCACCATCGATGACATACGTTTCCCCGGTGATCCAGCTCGCCGCGTCCGACGCGAGAAAGACTGCGAGATTGGCGATGTCCTGCGGGACACCGAGACGCCCGAGTGGTAGCTGGGCTGCGAGACGATCACCAAAATTGTCCACCAGAAGCGCGGCGAAATCGGTCTGGACCAGCCCAGGGGCGATGCCGACGACCCGAGTTGGCCCGAGCTCGCTGGCCAGCTGTCGGGTCAGGTGGATCAGCGCCGCCTTGGTCAGGTTGTAGATCCCGAGTCCGGCCTCCGCGCGCAGGCCGCCGACGGAGGCAATGTTGATCATCACTCCGGGTGTGTGGCTCATTGCCTGTTGCCATGCAGCCTGGCACCAGAACAGTGGGCCGCGCAGATTGACCTGGAACGTCTTGTCGAAGCGTGCCTCGTCGACGCCGAGTGACTCGCCGTAGTACGGATTCGTCGCAGCGTTGTTGACGATCACGTCGAGACCGCCGAACCGCTCGATCGTGGCGGCGACACACGCCTGTCCTGCCTCGGAACTGCCGGAGTTGGCGGCGTAGGCCAACACTTCACTGCCAGAGTTCGCAGTCCGTATCTCGGCTGCAGTGGCCTCCAGCTGATCCTGCTTGCGGGAAACAATGACCACACTCGCACCGGAGGCCGCCATCGACATCGCGATTGCCTTGCCGATGCCCTTCGATCCGCCGGTCACGAGCGCAACCTTGCCGCTGAGAGAGATGTCCATCGCCGCACTCTTGCACACCGGGCCGGGTTCCGGCGTTGCCTGGTCGCATCGTTTGAGCACCCGACGTGTGGAGTACTTCCGCGTTGCCAACAGTGCAAGCAAAGCGGCCAGTTGGACGATCGACCAGCGACCGGATCGACCATGACAACGAACAGAGCGACCGGGTCGAACGGGACAACGGGTCCGAACCTCGACGGAGGCGGACCGTTGGCGAGTCGTTGAGCGTCATCGTGGTCCTCACCGAATTGTAGAAACACACCGTCCCGCCGCCGACACCGGAGCAATCACCGCATTCGGCACCGTCACATTCAACGTCACCGCACCAGCCCCGGCACCAACCGGACACCATCACCACCAACCAGATCCGTCACCTTCACCACCAACTCCACACCCCTACCCACGTATCGAACACCCGCGCCGGACCAACCGAACTGAACAGCGGTGAGGAGGAGAAGATCGCCGATACGGCGGAGTGATGATGGATCCGGTGATCGGCGCTGTCCCATCCGTCGTGCCGCCCGGGATACTGCTCGATGTGGTGCCGCCGGCCGGATTCGTCGGGGGGACAGTCGTCGGAGGAACAGTCCTCGGAGGAACAGTCGGCGGCGGCGAAGTGACACCAGGACCTGCGACATCACAACTCCTGGTGCATCCGAGTAACAGATGATGTCGTTCTCGTCGCTGCAGTGCCACCCACCCGTCGTGTGCGGAGCATCGAGTTGCGCGGCGCCGAGAGTGTGCCCGATCTCGTGCGCTGCTGTCGTGGCCGACCAACACCCCTGCCCGTTGTCCACGCGCGCATACTCGGGCGTCGTGTCGTTGCTCGCGTTCGCCGCACCGGGCGACGAGTCGGGCTGCACGCTGCCGATCCCGCAGAACGTGCTGTTGAGAGCGAAGGTCAGGTACGTGCGATCGGCGCGGTTGTATCCGAGGGCCTGCAACGCGTTCGTCATCGTGCCGAACGTCGACATGGTCGCCGATGTCATCGACACCGGCACGATCGAGGCTTGGCATCCGCCGCCCACGGCATCGGTCACCCAACGGACGAACCTGGTGCCACCGAGCTGCGCGGCCGACGTGTTGTAGATGTCGTCGACCCCGTTCAACATCGTCGTGAGCTGTGTTCGCACCGATGGGGGACGATGGTGGCTGACATTGTCATGTAGAGGAACTGGGACGCGCCTCCCGGAGATGCCGTCGTCAAGCCATTTCGGTCCGCTCACCGCTGCTGCGCTCGTGCCAAAGGCAGTCGCCGCCGCGCCCGACAATGGACGGCTGCTGATCTGCGTCATCGCTCAACGCATGCCGAGACCCATCGAGACGTAGCACAGGGTCTGTCCATCGACGTTCTTCGATTGGCCTCCGGCACACGCGTCTTCGACCGGGCCGGGCGAACCGGGCGCGATCGCCATCCCAGCCGGCATCGCCATCGGCATCTCGTTCCGCGACCCGGCATCCGCCGGCGAGACGTGTTCGGCGCCGAGCGAAACTGCGACGATGCATGCCACTGCCCACGGAGCGACGCGCTTCAGGTTCGGCTCCCGCCGATCCGCACGGGCGAAGGGTAATCCCCGCGCACGTCCCTTCCGATCGATCGTGAGCACAATTTACGATCAGCGATGACGGCGCGCTGATCGATCGTCGACCGAAGCAGTTGACCGGCACATTGGGCATCGCGGTTTCGTCTGGTTTCGGAGCCAGATCTTGACGGTCTCGACACGTTGTGAAGCGGCCTTCACGAAGAGTGGGGACACGTCACTGGAAGTGAAAAGATTCGTCTGTTGTTCGTCAGGCTCGGTAGACCGCAGCCAGCTGTTCACTTATATTGGGCTGCGGTTACAGGAGGCGTGCTTCGTCCGGGTTGAGCATCTGGAGCGGGTCTCACCAGAACGTGAGTTGTTGCAAGTTCAACCAGCGGAAGGCGGCGAGACCGATGAAAACCATCACTACGGGTCACAGGAATGGCGGCACCTCGTCAACCTCGACGACGCTGCGGGGCCGTCCCGCAGGCGCCCGGCCACAACAGTTCTCACGCACTTGTCCCACCGGGCAACATCGCAAATCCCCCCGGCTGACGCTCGTCAGTGCTCATTGCAACCAACCACGCCCCACCCTTTCCGATGCAGTTCCGGATGCAGTTCGCGATGACATCAGTGCTGCGACCGCCAGCAGTCCGAAAAACGAGATCGAGGCCTGCTACGCAGCCAACGCGCCGATCGTGTTGCGCTACGTCAGTCGCATCTGCGGCAAAGAGCACGGCTTCGACGTGACACAGGATGTGTTCGCAGCTTTCTGGAAAAGTCCGACTGCGTTCGACCCGGATCGCGGATCGATCCAATCCCTGCTCCTGACGATTGCTCACCGACGCGCGATCGACGTCGCCCGACAGAACACCTCTCGGACATGGCGCGATCATCGGTACGCGTCGCTGACCTCGGATGCCATCTCCGCTGTCGACGCGGACATGCTGCGTTCGGAGCTCGTCGCCGAGGTCGAGCTCGCACTCGAAAAGCTCCGCCCCGAGCTTCAGCAGCCGATCCGGATCGCGTACTTCGAGGAGTGCACGTACCAGCAGGTCGCTGCCCGTTTGAACCTGCCGGAAGGCACTGTCAAATCACGGATCCGCACCGGATTCGCCCAGTTGCGAATCTTGCTCGAGCAGTACTCGCCACAGCCCGTCTCGGCGTGAGGACACTCTCGGACATCAGCCGGGGATCGACTGCGGGAACGAGAACACGTTCCCTGGATCGACGGCTCGCTTGATCCGTTGCAACCTCGCCAGGTTCGAGCCGTAATACGCAGTCGCCCAGTCATCTCGTTCCGGATCGGCATCGTTCTGATACGCCTCGCCATTGCTGAACGGCTCCAGGGCCAGTCGCGTCGCCTTCACCGAGGCCCGATCGGCGTCACCCTTCCCGGTGCCGTAGAACGACGCATACTGCGCCGCGCAGAACGCCGTTCGGTGAACGAACTCTGTGGCGTCGACGGGCACTCGTCGAGGCTGGCCGGCACAGACGGAGGCGGAACGGTTGCGGGAAGCGTCGTCGTCGCCAGTTCCGTCGTCGCCGGCACGGTGGAGACGGTCGACTGCGATGTGGTGGTCACCGGGGCCGAGGTGGTCGGGGCCCCGGTGCTGGATGTCGAGGTCGACATTGAGGTCGAGATCGAGATCGACGTCGATGCCGGTGCGTCCGTGGTCGATTCAGCCGCGGTTGAATCGCTCGTCGTTGAATTGGTCGCGCCGGATTCGCTCGGTCTCGTCGTCGAGCACCCGGCAAGAGAGCGGTTCTGGCAGCGCCAGCGACACGGAGGAAGCCTCGGCGATCCATCATCGGCACAACGTAGCCGGGACCTCACCATCCATGACAGAATCACAATCGTGCCACGACGCCTCGTCAATCGCGACATCAGCCGTCGGGACATTCTGCGTTGGACGGCTGTCGGCGCCGGCGCAGCACCCCTCGCTGCGGTGCTCGCTTCGTGCAGTGCAACGACCGATCGAGCCGCTCCGGCCGATACCGGTGACACGGCAGGAGCCGCGAGCATCGACCAACCTCCGGTCACGAATCAGGCGACAACGCCGTCTCCGTCGACCCCGACCACATCCAGTGCGAACCCGACGACGTCGGATGGGGCGGCCACCCCGTCTGCCTCGGCCACGACGGTGTTCGATACGACCCCGACGAGCGCCCCGTCGACGACGGCGGTCTTCGACACCACACGACGCTGGTGGCTGCAGGGAAACTTTGCGCCCGTCCTCAGCGAGGTGCAGACCGACGCCCTGGAAGTGTCCGGGGCAATCCCGCCCGAGCTGTCGGGGATGTACGTGCGGAACGGGTCCAATCCGCAGCACGTCGATTCACCGCATTGGTTCTTCGGCGACGGAATGCTGCACGGGATCCGGATCGCCGACGGCAAGGCGATGTCATATCGCAATCGATACGTGCGTACGACCATGTACGAGGCCGACGCTGGCTTCGGTCAGGGCGCACCCGGCGGCGCCGCGAACCAGTCCAACGTGTCGTGCATCTGGCACGGCGGCAAACTGATGACGAGCGGCGAGGTGGGCTTTCCGTACGAAGTCGAGAGGACGGATCTGTCGACAGTGGGCCCGTATGACTTCGCCGGCAAGCTCACCACAGCATTCACGGCGCATCCGAAGATCGATCCGTCCACCGGTCGGATGCATTCGTTCGGATACGGGTTCACGGCGCCGTTCCTGACGTACCACATCACCGAACCTGACGGCACGCTCGTCCACAGCGAAGTGGTCGACATCCCGCGTAGCACGATGATGCACGACTTCGCGATCACCGAGACCGACGCCGTGTTCTGGGACCTTCCCGTCACCTTCGACCTGCAGGCTGCCATCGCGTACGTTGCCGATCCCACGACCGCTGCCTTCCCGTACGCGTGGAATCCGGATGCTGGCTCTCGTGTCGGTGTGATGCCGTTGAGCGGGGGCGCAGCGTCGATCCGATGGTTCGACTTGGAGCCGTGCTACGTGTTTCACGGTGTAAATGCCTTCCGCCGCGCCGACGAGGTCATCGTCGACGTGTGTCGGCTGTCGTCGATGTTCGCAGAAGGCGAGTTGTTCGGCGGCACTCCGACCCATCGCCGCTGGACGCTGAACACGTCAACCGGAGCTGTGCGCGATGACATCCTGGCCGAACACGACCCGGGCGATCTACCGAGCAGAGATCCTCGCCGGCTCGGTCGACCACTTCGCTACTCCTATCTGGTGAGCTCACGCGAGAATCCGCTGACGGTCGATTTCGGGGGTGTGATCAAGCACGACTACTCCGACAACAGCCGAGAATTCTGGGACCCTGGTCCACGTCGACACTCCGGAGAGTGGCTCTTCGTTCCGGCGGGCTCGGACGTCGCCGAAGACGCGGGATACCTGCTGTCGGTGGTGCACGACGAAGCCACCAATCGCAGCGAACTGTCGATCCTCGATGCAACAGACGTACGCCGAGGTCCAGTGGCAACGATCATGCTGCCCCAACGAGTCCCCTATGGTTTCCACGGAGCGTGGATCCCCCACTGATCGAGCCACGTCTCACAGCGAGAGGGCGAGGAGCGGAATTGCTCATCGCTCAGCGCAATCGGAGAACCGGGCCGCAACCGAAGACAGCGCCGTCGAAGATCCACGAGTTGCCGCCTGCGTCGACTTCGCTGAGCAGTTCGTCGTCGATGTTTCGGGGATGACCGACGACCAACGCGGAGCGATGACATCGGCGATGGGCGCTGACGCGGTCCTTTTCGTTCAGACGCTGTTCGTCACCGACGTCTTCACGAGGGGACGGATCGCGATCGCACGACTGTTCGCCGATTCTGCCGTGCATGCATTGTCCGGGGTCGGATCCACAAAGATCGCTCCGGGCGACGACGCAGTGGACCTCTGGGCACTGCTGGAACGATTCATGCAGCAGGTCGCGCTGCTCGATGCTCTCGATCCGCTGACCACAGAACTGATCCGCCTGCGCTGGGCGCGCATTCACAACTGCCGGCTGTGCCAATCGCGCCGAAGCGTCAAGGCGATGGACAGTGCCGGCGTCGAGCGTGCCGGAATCTTCGATGCGATCGATGACTATGAACTCGCTGATCTCGATGTCAGGCACATCGTCGCACTACGACTCACCGACGCGCTCGTCACGCAGCCAGGATTGATCGACGAGGCGCTGAGCGCCGATGTCCACCGACAGTTCAGCGACGCCGAGACGGTCGAGATCCTGTTCGACGTCATCCGCAACGCGGCCAACAAGATCGCCGTCGCATTCGGTGCGGATGCACCGATCGTCGTTGACGGTGTCGAGTTCTACGACATCGATGCCCATGGCGACGTCGTTGCCAATGTCGACGTGATGGTCGTACGCAACGCAATGGCGGGTTGACTCCGGCCGATCAGGACCGGGCCGCAGCCTCCATCGGAGGCCCGACGACATCTGCTCCATAGCCGCCGATGGCCGCAAGGATCCGACCGATGTCGGGTTCGGTTGGTTCCGGGATCTCGTTGTAGGGGGCCGGATCGCTGATATCGACGTGGAACTGCTCGAACCCTGCCGGTGTGACGAATTCGAGAAATTCCGCCTCGGCGCTGTCGACGGAGAACGAGTGCGGCACGTCGCGAGGCAGCCAGACGAAGCCGCCCGCCGGGAGGTCGACCAAATCATCCCCGCGCTCCACCGTCAACGATCCGCTGATCACGTACATCGCCGTGTCCTCGCGATGATGGACGTGGCGAGGCGGGGAGAATCCTCGACGAGCGCGCTGATGCATGATCGACAGCTGGCCTGCGGTGTCGCTGCTGTCGGCGACGATGCGCAACAGCGTTCCGAGGAACCACCGTTGTCCCATCGAATCAGATGCTGGTGTGGCCACAGGTGTCGTCATCTGCAATCCTCCTATTTATAGCGTAACTCTAAATATATACCGTTACGCTCGCCTCGTGAAGCCTCCGGACGGTGACGGCGAACCCGACCTCGATGGCCGCCATCTCCGCAGTCGGCGCAGTCGGCGGGCCATCGTCCTGGCTGCCACCTCATTGTTCGTGGACATCGGATACGGATCGACGAGCATGACTGCGATCGCAGCGCGAGCGGGTGTCTCCGTGCAAACCCTCTACGCATCGTTCGGCACCAAGCGCGCGATACTCGCGGCCGCACTCGATCAGGCAATCTCCGGCGATGACAGAGCGGTCGTGGTCAACGATCGAGATTGGATGCACGACGTCTTCAACGCTGCGACGGCGGCTCAACGGCTCCGCGCCTACTCGGCCGCCGTCGCCCGAATCATGGCCGGCGCGGGCGAAATGTTCATGGTCGTCGCGACAGCCGCCACCACCGATCCAGAGTGCGTGGCCCTCGCCACGATCACCGAGGGCCGGCGGCGCACGGGGGCCACGTCCGTGATCGACTCTGTGCTCACGGTCGGATCGCTCCGCGCGAGTCTGACGAAGGGCGAGGCGATCGACATACTCTGCGCGTTCAACAGCCCGGCCCTGTTCGACCAGCTCGTTCGTCGTTCCGGATGGAGCCTCGATCAGTACCGATCCTGGCTCGGTGCGGTATTGGTCCGCGAACTGATCTCGGTCAAGCGACCGGCAGTCCAGTCGTAGGGGGAAGTCCACGTTGAGAATCGCCGCATAGCTGCCGATGGCTCGCAGCCGACCGCCTGCAACCGTGTTGGCGTCGGTCAGCACGATCGTCTCCACGCGTCCATCAGCGGAGATCTCGAGGTCGGCGATCGAACCGATCTCGTCATCGTCCATGTCCAGGACACGTAATTGCGCGGATCGACATCAACAAACTGACCGTAGGAGATGGTGGTCTTCTTGTCGTAGGTCAGCTCGTCGCCCTCGAAGCTGCACACAGCGTCGGCGGGTACGACCGAGTCGGACAGTTCGACGATGCGGTCACCTGCGACGATGATGCGGCGCACCGAGCCCGTTTTGGTTGCCGTACCGAGAGCAATCGCGTCCGTCCCCCATCCATCACTTCGTTGTCGATCCTCGTCTTGTCGATCATCGTTCTCCGTTCTGTCGATGTACGACCCGTCGGCAGATCCTGCGAGACGTCATTTCGTGTCGGCTGTCTCCATTCGGGGTACAACTCGGACACGTGGTCGAGCAGTCGTCGACTGACACTCGACGAAAAGTGACATTCGACGAAGGCAACAACGTGTTGGAGACTTGATCGATGGTTGCAGAAGAGAACATCGCTGCACGACCCGGTCCCGATGTGAGCGTGCAGTTCGTTCACGACGCATCTGCTCCTGCGCGGGTCCGACAGGCACTGGCCAGCCTCGTTGCTCATCCCCAGGATTCTGGGCAGAGATTCGGCGGCCGTTCCCCGGCGACGACGTTGACCCGTTGGACGATCCCGTCGACGTTGCGCAGATCGTCGTTCCCCTCGGCGAACCAGTGAACCCCAACGCAGCAGCCGAGTCGGACCAACGATGGCTCAGTGGTTCGCACGCCGCCGGGTCGGCAGCCATGCATTCGCGGGCCGGGCGAGACACGTTGTAACGGAACATCCCGATCAGGCAACAATGGTCGCGTGAACGAACGCTCGGTGCACCGCGCCCGGATCGCCGGCACCATCGGCGCGCTCGTTGGTCTGGGGGTGCTCGAGTGGTACGCATTCACCAGAGGTGACGAGCTCAGCCGCACGCAGCCAGCCTCCAAGCTCGGCGCTGGTCCGTTCGTCGGTGCCTGGGACCTTCGACTGACCGCCCTCGTCATTCCGGCAATCACGGTGGCGATCATCGCGATAGCAGTGCTACCGAAGGCCGCCGCGCAGCTCAGTCCATGGCGGGCGATCATCGTGACGGCTTCGGTCGCGGTCGTGTTCGTCGTCGCGCTGGCTGCGTCCGACGGATGGTCGGCGATCATCAGGCCCGTCATCGACAAGACCGAATACTGGGCCGGCACTACGCACGCGCGACCGGCTGGGAACTACCTGCGAACGTTTCTGACGCAACAGAAGTTCTATAGCGTGCATGTTCGCGGGCATCCTCCTGGCTTCACGCTGTTACTGCTGGCAATGCGTCGGCTGGGACTCGGCAGTGCGTGGGCGGCGGCAGGCGTCTCGTTCCTCGGTGTCGGGTCGAGCGCCGGTGCGGTCGGGTTCACGGTATGGAGGCTCAGCGGCATCGAAGCCCTGCGCCGGGCATTGCCGTTCCTCGCCCTTGCCCCGTACGCCGTGTGGCAGGGCACATCCGCCGACGCGTTTTACGCAGGTGCGACCGCAACGGGCATCGCCCTGCTCGTCGCCGCGATGACCACCGAGCGTCCGGTCGTCGAGGGAATTTCTGCGCTCCTCGGTGGCGTCGTCATCGGGGCGACTTGCTTTCTCACGTTCGGGGGGCCGACGCTTGCCCCGCTGGTGCTCGCGTTGGCCTGGAAGACTCGAAAGGTCCGCTGGGCCGCGCCGACATTGGTCGGCATTGCAGCGGTCGTCGCCACGTTTACCGCGTACAACTACTGGTGGGTCGACGGCCTGAGCAACACGCGCGCGTTCTACGCAGCGGGCACGGCGCAGTTCAGGCCCGCCTTCTACTTCTTCTTCGCCAACGTCGCCGTGCTGGCGATTGCTGTCGGGCCCGCCGCCTTGGCCGGCATCACACGACTCGCGCACAACCGAATCGCGATCATCGTGTTCGGCGCGCTGTTCTGTGTCGCACTCGCCGATGGGTCCGGCTTGTCGAAGGCGGAGACCGAACGAATCTGGCTGATCTACATGCCGTGGATCTCCGTCGCTGCCGCGACGCTGGCGACAACTGTGCGTCGCCAGCGGGCATGGTTGGGCAGTCAGGCGCTCGCTGCTGTCGTTCTGCAAGTTGTGTTGGTCTCGAAATGGTGAGATGTCGGGTGACGCAAGGAACCAGGCAGACGGAGGGAGCAGGATGAATCGCGTACTTGTGACGGGTGGAGCTGGGTTCATCGGCTCCTGCATCGTCGACCAACTGGTCGAGCGGGGTGTCGACGTCATCGTGTTGGACAACCTCTCCCCTTCTGCGCACAGCTCGACCCCGGACTACCTCAATCCCGTGGCGACGTACATCTGGGGAGACGTACGCGACGGAACCGCGTGGCGAGCGGCACTGGATGGCGTCGACGCCGTTTGCCATCAGGCCGGCAAGGTCGGACTGGGTGTGGACTTCAGCGACGCAGCGGGGTACGTCGACGACAACGACGTCGGGTGGGTGCTCGGTCTCGGTGCGCTGCACGAACGCGGCTTCACCGGGCGAATCGTTCTTGCCTCTTCGATGGTCGTCTACGGCGAGGGCAGGTATCGCTGTTCCCTCGATGGAGTCGTCCGGCCCGGTCCGAGACTGCATACCGATCTGGATGCCGGGCAATTCGAACCGCGTTGTCCGAATTGCGACGGCGTACTGACCGCCGAGCCGATTCCTGAAGACGCCCCACTCGAACCGCGGAACGTCTACGCCGCGACCAAACTGCATCAGGAGCACTTGACGGCCGCCTTCGCGCGAGAACACGACGTGACGGCCGGATGGCTCCGCTATCACAACGTCTACGGCCCGCGCATGCCTCAGAACACCCCGTACGCCGGTGTGGCGAGCATCTTCCGCAGTGCCCTCGAACGGAACGAATCGCCACTGGTCACCGAGGATGGACAGCAACGTCGCGATTTCGTCCACGTCTCCGACGTTGCCAGGGCCAACGTCATCGCTCTGCTCGGAGCGAACGCGATCAAGGGTCCCGTGAACATCGGCAGCGGAATGCCCCACTCCGTGCTGGACATGGCTGAGGCACTCGCCGCTGCGATGGGCCGGTGCGATGGCACCCCAGGGTGGCCTCGCGTCACCGGCGCGTACCGACTGGGCGACGTACGCCATGTGTTTGCGTCGACGAACCACGCAGTGCAGTTGACGATGAACCCGGCGATGAGCTTCGAGGACGGTATGCGCGAGTTCGCCGAGGCACGACTCCGCGATGCCGTGTAGGCGACGACCACGTCTGCGGTGATCAGCCACACCATGACGAAAGCGAGCGTCAGCTTGCGGCCGTAGTCGAGAGGCAGGGTCGACGAGTTCGTCGGCCTTCGGCCCAGCGATGGATCAACGGCCAGGCGAACAACACGAACATCGTGGAGGCTGCGAACCCGGCACGTACGGGACCTCTGGCGATTTCCGGGACAACTCTGGCGATGATCCATGCGATCAGAAGAGGAGCGGGTTCGGGAGATTCACGGCAATCCTTCGCGAAGCGAAACGGTCTGACGGCGGCCGAGGTCGAACACGCAGTGCTGTTGCATTGCCCGACCGAGCAGGCACGCAACGGGGCCCATTTCGGCGAGGCGACGCGCACCACATCGCACCGATGTATCGCGATCGCCGCCGCGACTCCGCCCGTCGCGCAGCCAACCAGTCGTCAACGATCCAGTCGTCAACGATCCAGTCGTCCCAGTGTCGAAGGGGGAAGGTGCCGAGGCTGGAAATGAACCGACCTCATCACGTCGACCTCCAGCCGAACAGATCGAGTTCCGAAGCGATCTGGCCGACCGTTCGAGCGAAGTTCGATGTCGGGATCTCGTCGGCCACCACAACCGCTGTGGCGAAATCGTCGACGTCGACCAACAACGGAAGGACCGCACTCGTCAAACGACGTCGCCGCAAGCCGGCGTACAGATGCGCACATGTGTCGTCGCGACTCATCGGCACGTCGTGGCAGACGTCGGCTTCGGGGTTCCTCACGCCCAACGCCCAGAACCCTCCGTCCGCTGAGGGACCGACCACAGCATCGGCTGTGCGCGTTCTCAACATGTACAGCGCCTGGTCGAGGATGTCCGCGGTGACTTGCGGGGTGTCCATCCCGATCAGGATCGCTGGCTGACCAACGACCCGGAAGGCGTGATCGATGCGATCTCCGAGACTGCCGACGCACTGACCGTGGATCTCGAAACGGGGATGGATCCACCCACACGGTTCACCGTCGAGCGCGATGACGACGCGACGTGCCGATGAGCGCAGAACCGCTTCCAACGTGTCGATCATCGCTGCAGCGGCCAGTTCTGCGCCTTGTTCGGGGGTGCACGGCGGCGTACAACGGGTCTTCACCCGACCAGCGACGGGCGACTTGGCGAGCACGATGATGGCTGGCTCGCGAGGGACGACTCCGTTCCTCATCCGGCGAGGACGCAGCTCATGTCGCGCACAGTGCGGATCGTTTCCTTGACGGCGCCGGTGACCTTGAACATCGATCTGGCCTCGTTCAGGGTGGGAAGATTGACGTCGATCATTGGTGACAATGACATTGAGGCACGGATTCGTTACGGGGCGGCGCGTTATTGTTCGGAGATGAGCGACCTCTCCGACACAGACGGCCATATCGGCGTGATCGGCGGATCTGGTTTGTACTCGTTCCTGGACGATGTCGAACTCGTCGAGATGACCACACCGTACGGTTCTCCAAGCGGACCAATCGCTGTCGGCACAGTGGCAACATCTCGC
>JAYTOM010000575.1:0-3063 GCA_043747765.1 Actinomycetota bacterium | reverse complement strand
AGTGCGGTCCGGGTGCGCGCCCATCGTGAGCGGCTCCGCGCACAGGGCTTGCGCCCGGTTCAATTCTGGGTGCCTGACGTCCGATCGCCCCAGTTCGCGCAGCAAGCCCATGATCAATCGTTCGCCGTTGCGACGAGCGACCAGGAGTCCGATGATCAAGCGTTCATCGACGCCCTCGGCGACGACGAGTGAAACGTGGTGAGATCTGGACCGCTGCGGCCGGCAGCGGGTACGCCGGCAAACCGCGACCGGTCGTCATCATCCAAGACGATCTCTTCGACGCAACCGCATCGGTCACGATCTGCGCGTTCACCACTGACGACACCGATGCTCCGCTGTTTCGCATACCTGTCAACGCCGACGAGGCGACCGGAATCCGTCAGCCGAGCCGGCTCATGGTCGACAAGATCACAACCGTCCCTCGCTCAAAGCTTGGCGAACGAATCGGCCGACTGTCCGAGGACGACATGGCCCGACTCGCACGATCGGTCGTCGTGTTCCTCGGCCTCGCAACATCCTGATCAGCCGCAACCTCACCCGGGCGTTACACCGATGATCGCAGACGGTGCAGAGCGACAGCACAGACAGAGTGTCGCAACGAGCGCAAGACGTGGACGCACCATGGATCTGATGCTCCAAAGACACAATCGGTTCCCACAGTTTCCGGGATCGACGTTCTCGACCATGCATGCTGTGATGACAGTGTTGGCCCCGGTCCGCGAGAGATGGCGCATAACGCGCCACGTAAAACTACGCCACCTCGAGCGACCGTTGCGCCCTATCGGCGCATCGCCTTGCGCGAGCCAATGATCATCGATCAGGGGCTTGGAGATGTGGTGCGTGAGCAAACTGTGCGCTCCGACGGCGTCTCCGTTCGCGATGCTGATGGCGTGAACGTGCAGTCGATCGTCGCCGAAATCATGGGTCGGCCAGGACCGGTGCGGCTCGTTGCTGTCGACGGTCCGGGCGGTTCGGGCAAGTCCACGTTTGCCCTGAGGCTTGCGGTTGCAGCGGATGGCGCAATGGTCGTCCACACTGATGATTTCGCATCTGCCGGGCATCCGCTCGACTGGTGGCCACGCTTGCTCGAGCAGGTGATCGAACCGCTCGCCCGTGGCGTTGCAGCCTCGTATCAAAGGTATGACTGGCTGTCAGGTTCGTTGGCCGAGTGGCATGTGGTCGAGCCGGCCCCAATCGTGATCGTCGAGGGCGTGTCGTCGGGGCGCGAAGAGTGGCTTGCAAAGCTGAGCTACGTCGTGTGGATCGACACGCCGCGCGAAATCCGCCTTCGCCGAGGGCTTGATCGCGACGGTGACGACGCCCTCGACTTCTGGAAGATCTGGATGGCGGCCGAGGATGAGCACTACCGGGAGGATCAGACACGAGACCGAGCCGACGTTGTTGTCGACGGTACGTCGTGAATCCATGATCCGCGTCGAACCTTGTGGGGCCGCTCGTCTGACGTCGATGCCGTGGTCAACGGCTTCAACGTGGGGGAGTCGGCAGCCGTTGTCGACGATAATTGGGGTCGATACGCACAAGCGCAGCCACACGTTCGTCACAGTCGACGACAACGTCAAACGACTGAAAGTGCACACCGGAGCAACAACCACCGAGGCCAACCTGGTCGCGCTGCAATAAGCGGAGGCTCAAAGCGAGGACCGTCTATGGGCGCTGGAAGACAACCGGTCGATGTCCCCCAGGCTGGAGCGCGATCTCCTCTTGGCTGGAGAGCGAGTGGTGCGCGTCCCGACGAAACTGATGACTGGATGTCGCGACAGCGCGCGCACATACGGCAAGTCAGATCCGATCGATGCACTTGCGGTGGCGCGTGCTGCGCTGCGCGAACCGGATCTTCCCAACGCGGTCCTCGACGGCCCCGAACGCGAACTGCGAGTCCTGTTCGACTATCGGCAAACCCTTGTCACACAATGGACCGCGACGATCTCGAGGTTGCGTTGGGACCTTCACGCACTGGATCCCGGCATCGACCCGAAACCCCGATCCCTGAGCAAGTCATCGCGCCTCAAAGCGCTGCTGCCAATCATCCAGCGCTTCGACGGCGTGGACGCCCGCCTTGCAGCTCGCCGTGTCGCGACGTGCATCGAGCTGACCGAGGAGATCAACGACCTCGAGCGCGAGATCACAACACGCGTCCAAGAGATCGCCCCAGCCCTGCTCGCGCTCGTCGGCTTCGGCGCCCTCAACGCCGCCAAAGTCGTGGCCCACACCGCTACCGCAACCCGGTTCCCGTCCAGTGCAGCGTTTGCCCGCTACAACGGGACCGCACCGTTGCCGGTGTGGTCCTCGAACCATCAACGACATCGCCCGAGCCGTGCCGGCAACCGGCAGCTGAACAGTGCGATCCACATTGCAGCCATCGTCCAGATACGTCTGCACCCCGGCGCCAAGGCACTCTACGAACGACGGATCAGCGGCGGGGACGGAACCATGGAAGCCCTCAGAATCGTCAAACGACGGATCTCGGACGCCGTCTTCCAGGCCCTCACCACCCCTCAATCGACCGTCGTCCGAGCGGCCGCTTGACAGAAGAGCAACGACGCAGAACACCATGGTCGCGACCGCCGCGAGTTGCGACGGATCGGCGCCTCGGCGCCTTGGTGTGCTCGGTCGGTCCGTAGGCCTGCGTCTCTTGGTCCAGCTCGGTGGGGCGGATGTGGTCGCGAAGGTGGGTTACGGCTTTGGACAGTCCGATGTGTTCGAGGCCGTCCAGTATTTCGGAGGGTGTTCTTGGCAGGTTGTTGAGCTTCGTCGAGATGCGCTGCACGATGCCGAGAACGTCGTCTTCGAACCCGGCGGCGAGCAGCTGAGCGAAGAACTCATCAGGTGTCACGATGGCTGGGGGAGTGACGTCGTCGGGAACGTGTGCGGTCAGGAAGTCGGTTGTGTTCTCGGTGATGATGAAGTCGCGCCGCCGGTGATGGCTGCGGCAAGGTGGTGCATGTCGTCTGTGTCCGGGCCGGCGAGCTGCTCGGTGAATAGCTCGTACTGTCCCGCCCGCATCACGCTGAGAGCATTCGCTTCCACCGCCTCCCGGAAGAT
>JAYTOM010000574.1:0-8627 GCA_043747765.1 Actinomycetota bacterium | reverse complement strand
GCTCTCGACGACATCCGGGCCAGCATCAACGAGTTGCAGTTCTATCGCGAGCGGGTCTTCGTGCCCCTGGCCGGAGTCACTCCGGTCAGCGAGTAGTCGAACCGGGCTCGCCACATCCGCCCTGGTACCGGTACGGTGAAAAGGATGACAGATCAGGCGGCCCGTCCTCGTAAGCAGGAGCAGGAGCCAGCCACCGACGAGGTCACGGAGATGGCTCCGGGCGTCCTGCGCAGCCAGCTCCCGATCGACATGCCGGGCCTCGGCCACGTCAACTGTTACCTCCTCGAAGATTCTCGTGGCGTCGCCGTCGTCGATCCCGGCCTGCCGAGCAAGGATTCCTACGTCGCCCTCGAGGCTCGGCTGAAGTCGGCCGGCTATCCACTGAAGCGCGTGCACACGGTCATCGTCACGCACAGCCATCCCGACCACTTCGGCGGAGCCGGATGGTTACGCGCCCAGTCCGGCGCTGACATCGTCACCCACAAATCGTTTCACCTGATGTGGGATCCGACCGAGGCGCCTGATGTCGACGTCGAGGACATCGCCGAGATCGGTCTACCGCCGGCCGTCGAGATGGACATCCTCCCACGCGCCAAGCGCTTCCCGTGGCAGCCGACACCGTGGGGCGGGCCGGGTATCGACATTCCGTGGCGCCGCAAGATGTGGTTCCGCGCGGCGCGCACGTTCCCGCGAATGCGCAAGATGCCGGTCCCGAGCGTGCGCCTGGACGAGGCCGACACGATCTCCCTCGCCGGGCGCGACTGGATTGCCGTGCACACTCCCGGCCACACCGACGATCACCTCTGCCTGTTCGATCCCACCGAGGGTTGCATGCTGTGCGGCGACCACGTGTTGCCCACGATCACGCCCCACATCGGCGGTCTCGGATCGTTTCGCGATCCCCTCGGCAAGTTCTTCGAGTCACTCGACAAGGTGGCCACCTACGGACCGCAGGTCAAGATCGCTCTGCCGGCACACGGCAAGCCGTTCGCCGACCTCGCCGGCCGCGCCCAGGAGATCAAGGACCACCACGCGGGTCGGCTCGAGAAGTTGCGCACGACATCGGTCGAATTGGACCGTCCGGCGTCGGTGATGGAGATGTCGACACACCTCTTCTCACCGCGCGCGCAGGGCGCGATGGCCGACAGCGAGACGTTCGCCCATCTCGAACACCTCCGCCTCGACGGCAACATGGAGCGCCGCAGCCGCGACGGCGTGCTCGAGTACGTCCTCAAACGCTGAACAGAGTCGGCCTATTGCCGGTCCCACAACCGCCGGTCTACTTCTTGGCCGGCATCTTGATCACTTGACCGGGGAAGATGACGTGTTTGGCGCCGTCGGTCCAACCGTTGGCCGTCACGATTGCATCGACCGTGGTGCCGGTCTTGGTCGCGATCAGGTTGAGGTAATCGCCGGCAACGACGGTGTACGTACCGCCGGCGCCGGCCGCAACAGTCGTGGTCGTCGCACTGGGCGTCTGACCCGACACGGTCGTGGTCGTGACCGTCGTCGAACCGCCGGCCGTGGTGGTTGCCGTCGTCGATGCAGCCTTCGGAACGCACGGCATCTTGATTGTCTTGCCAACGATGATCAGGTGCGTGATTCCGTCGGTCCAGCCGTTGTAGTCGGCCAGTTCCTGCGCCCCGACCGAGCACTTTCGGGCGATCCCGTACAGCGAGTCGTTGGCGGCAATCGTGTACGTACCGGCACCCGATGCCGACGTGGTCGTGGTTGCCTTCGACTGCACCGTGGTGGTCGTTGCCTTGGTAACGGTCGTTGGCTTGGTGGTGGCCGTTGCTTTGGAGACGGTCGTCGTCGTGACAGCTGGGTTTGCCGATGGGTTTGCCGTTGCTTGCACGACGGTTCCGGCGGTGATCACAACGACGTTCGAACCGCCGACGAGAGTGGTCGATACGGGAGTCGTGATCAACGGTGCCGTGATCAACGGCAGCGGCGTCAGTGAGCTGAGTGTGGTCGACGACTTCTTGCTGGCCGAGGGGATGCACGCCGACAGTCCAACAACGAGTACCACTACAGCGACGGACGCAATCGACCTGGTGAGAATCGATCTGGTGAGAACTGATCTGGTGAGAACGGGTGTGCTCGAGGAGCGCATCGACTTTTCCTTTTTGGACAACACAAAGAATGCGTTTCCACCCGCGACGACACTCTAGGTCACATGGCATCCGTCGATACGGCAGGCGGTTCGACCGGTCGGCCGTTGCGAGCGAGCGAGGCATTGCTCCATTCAACGCGGCCCGTGACTTCTGGCCCGAACCATCCCGGTGGCGCAAAGGCGGCTGAGGCCTGCTCGGATTCGAACTCGACCTCGACGACGATCAGCCCGCGCAGCACTCCTTCGTAGACGTCGATCTCAGCCACGCCGCCGTTCACATCCACCCTGGACCGGGTCTTGACGATCCGTCGGCCCTCCGTGTGCGCCCACAGTTCCTCGGCGTCATCACGGCCGACGGCCACTTCGACCTCGGTCCTGGTTCCACGGCCGCGTTTCGTCGCGTGCGCTCCACCGATCTTGATCGTGATCACCGACGCATCGGCGGTGATCCGTACCCGAACTTCGGTCTCGCCCTCCTCGGCCACGTATCCCTGTCGAATCCCGATGCGTGAACCAAGCCCTGCTAGGGGTAGATCATGGACGATGAACTTTCGCTCGATCTCCGTTGACATGGTTCCAGTATGCGCCGACCAACATGCCGCCGATGGCTTCGCGATCGTGCTCTGCGGCCTCGCCGCAGAGATTCACGACCACTGGGAACCGACAAAAGATGGCGCGAGGGCAGGCGACGGCACTGACATCGAATCGCTTCACGAACTCCGCATTGCGATTCGCCGGACTCGCTCGATCATCTCCAATGCGACACACATCATCTCCGAACAAACGCTCGACCTGTTTCGCGACGAGTTCACCTGGCTCGCCGGGTCGACCGGTCCCACTCGCGATTTCGACGTGTTCATCGCCAGTTGGCATGGCTACGTCGATGGTCTCGACACCCAGACCGTCGTTGGTCTCGTTCCCGTGCTCGCGCGGCTCCGCAGCCAACGTCGCGCCGCTTTCGCGACACTCGTCGAGGACCTTCGGTCCCGACGCGCCGAAAAACTGCTCGAGCTCTGGACGTCAGAACTGAGCACTCTGAGCACTGACACGAACAACACTGGCTCGAAAAGCAGTGGCACGAAGAGAAGTGGCACGAAGAGGAACGACACGAAGCCGATCGGCAAGCACGCGCACCGTCGTCTCGGACGCGTCGTTGCCAAGCGGATCGAGGCAGCCCAGGACCATCTCGTGGCCCGGGGCCGGACCATGAGCACTCACTCCGACGCCGCTCAGCTCCACGCGTTGCGCAAGGACGCGAAGAAGTTGCGTTACCTCATCGACTGCTTCGACGCCCTGCTACCGAACAAGTCGGCCAAGCAGTTCGTCCGCAGACTGAAGGCACTACAAGAAGACTTGGGTCGCCATCAGGACGCGGAGGTCCATGCCGCGCAGTTAGAGGTGATCGCCGACGAGTTCAAGCGAGAGCATGCCTCGAAGGCAACGATGACTGCCCTCGATCAACTCGGCAAACGAATCGATGCCGAGCGGCTCGCCGCCCGCGCTGACATCGCCGACAGTTTCGAACGCTACGACTCGAAGAAGGTCCGACGTGCGCTGAACACCATGCTTCATCGGCTCCGTTGACCCGAGCGGGAATTGTTCACCGTTCACCGTTCACAGAAACCGGTCACAGAGACTGGGCGCGAACGACCGCGGCCAGATGCCCATCCCCCGCCGTGACCCAGAGATCGAAGCCGTCGACGCGCGCGGACGCAGCGATGTTCACGACGTCGCCGGGCTCGATGCCGGCGTGGTGTTCGACTGTGACGATCAACGGTGAGTCCGATTCCGGCCGCCCGGCGACGTGCTCTTCGACCATTGCCCAATAGATCGAATTGTTGACGTGTCCGAGCACATCGAAGTCAGCGAACCGGACGGGCCACCGCGTCACCCTCATCTCACCGCCCGGCGGACGCAACGGCAGGTACAGGCGCGCCTTCACCTGCCGGCCGTTGGCAGCCGTCGCGAATTGTCCGGCGAAGTCAGCTGGGACCGGTACCGGCTTCATCGTCACCATGTCGATGTGGACCCACAGGGTGTTCGCTTCGATCCGTCCGCTTCGACCCCGGGTGGCAGATCCGCTGGCGTCGTCGTCCTGCACACTCGCCATCGAGTATCGCCGCTCGGCCCAACGTGGCCCGAGGCCGCTGCACCACGTCGACAGCGCGACCATGTCGAGGTACTGCGCAAAGCGGTCGACCCGGATCACCGTCCGCCGCGCCACCCAGGCGGTCGGATTCGGGCTGCCCGCGTCGCGTGAATCGTCGTTGGCGATGTCCTGCAGGAAGCGCGCACATGCATCGAGCCGAACCCGCCCGCTCGGTGAACAGTCGCCCAGCCGGACCCGCCGATGCGCGTCGAAGATTCGACCCTCGGCCGGCCGATCGACGAGCGGCTCGTGTTCCGACGCAGCTGACACTGTCGCCGACCCTACCGAGTGACACCTGTTCCGCTGGTCCTCGGCACGCGTAGAGTCGGCCCGTGACCAAGCCGCGAACGTACGCGATGTTGACGGTCACGTCGTTGACGGTCGCGATCACGCTCAGCGCGTGTTCGTCATCAACTGTCCGGTCGACGGCTCCTGCTCGGGGAGCACCGACCTCGATTCCGGGCCGTCAGGAGAACACGTCGAGCGCAACCATCACCACGACAACACCGGCCATGACAACACCGGCCACGACGAGTGCTGCGCCGACCGTCTCATCCCCCGACAACACGACCAACACGACCAACACGACCAGCACCGCCGCCAGCGCGACGTCGAACGGGTCGGGAAGCACCCCGTACGCGATGCCGGTCGCCGATGGCGCCCGCGCCGGTTACTCCCGCGACCATCATGATTACCCGGCGAGCGATGTGTTCGTGTCCGGGAATTGCGGGTCGTCGTTGATCTCACCCGTCAGCGGCGTGATCCTCGAGGCACGACGCGACGACGGTTGGGACAAGACGATCGACAACCCTGCGACGCGCGGTGGCAAGTCCGTTGCGATCCTCGGCGACGATGGCGTGCGGTACTACATGGCCCACTTCGATTCGCTGGCAACCGACATCGAGGCGGGGGTCCGGGTCGAGGTCGGCCACCCACTCGGACTGATGGGCATGACCGGACGTGCCGGCGCATGCCATGTCCATTTTGCAATCTCGCCGCCGTGTCCTGGGAAGGAGTGGTCGGTGCGCCGCGGTGTCATCTGGCCGTGGAAGTACCTCGACGCATGGAGGCGCGGCCAGCAACTCAGTCCGCTGCCCGAGGTCGAGCAATGGGTGGCCGCCCATCCCGACGCATGTGAACTGGCGATGGCCGATCCGAGTGCTGCCGATTCCTGATTGCCCGGCGCGCATTTAAATGGGTTGCGCTCTTTTCCGATCTGTGGTTTCCTGGAACTCGGTCGGGCCGGTGCCGCACCCTTCGTCGAGAGAGCTCATCACCATGGATCGCATCATCAGCGCACATCAGACAGCTGGCCGCGCCGCTGCTGCGCGCCTGATGCCGGCGATTCCTGCGATCTCGGCAGCGGCACGGCTCGGTCTCGGCTACGGCTGGCAGACGGTGACCATCCCATGCGAGCGCTCCGTTTCCAACGGTTTCGCAATCGACATGGCAGGCACCCCCGACAAGCGCCCGCCCCGACGGCTCGGACAGCGAACGACGTAGCAACCACGTCGAGCACAATCGCTCCGAGGCCGCCGGGATCACTTCCCCGGCGGCCTTTTTTGTTCCCTGAAACGGGACACCAGCACCAGCACCAGCGCCAGCAAACGAACCCAGAGCAATCCCCGAGAGGAATCCAGATGTACGTCGTCTCCTTCACCGAACTCGATACCAGAACCTCGATCACCAGCGTGACCGATCCGGTCGGCGCCACCGACACGCTCGGCGCCACCGACACGCTCGGCGTTACCAACACGCTCGCCGCCACCGACCCATCGGCGGCCAACTGGCACCGAGCCCGCTGCCGTGACGGCAACGGAACCCTGACCCACCTGTTCTTCTCGGACGAGCCGATCGCCACCGCTCGCGCCAGGGCGATCTGCAGCAAATGCCCGCTGTCGGCTGCGTGCCTCGAAGGGGCGCTTGAACGCGCCGAACCGTGGGGCGTGTGGGGCGGGCAGTTGATCGAGACCGGCCGGATCGTTGCCGACAAACGGCCGAGGGGACGTCCACCGAAACACCCTCGTCCGCTGGTCGTCATCGACGAGGATGCAATCGAGGTAGCCGTTCGCGTCGCCTGAGTGATCGTTGGACCGGGGCAACGCCAAGAGCGACCCCCGGTCCAATGCCTTTTTCCCTATCCTGAACGGGTGGCCGTCAACAAGCGCATCCTCGCCGGCTCGCTCGGCGCCGCAGTGTTGATCAGCGTCGGTGGCGGCTATCTGCTCAGTCGGTCGAACAGCAATGATTCGACCGAAGCTCGGATCACACCAGGCACCGTCTACAGCGATCCCAATCAGATCCCGACCAACAAGGTCGTGCAGGGCGAGAAGCTGCCAACGGTGAACCTGGTCGATACGCAGGGCAACACGGTGTCGACGGCCGGCCTGATCGGGCACCACCCATTGGTGATCAACATCTGGGCAGTCACCTGCGAGGCGTGCAAGATCGAGATGCCACTGTTGGCCAAGGTCCAGGCTGATGTCGGCGACAAGGTCGACTTCGTCGGCGTCGACACGCTCGAGAACACCCCGAGCGCGATCAAGTTCGCAACCGACAAGGGCGTGCGCTACCAGCTGCTGTCTGACCACAACGGGGAACTGGCCGGCGCGCTCGGCGTCACCGGGCTTCCCTACACGCTGTTCATCTCGGCCAACGGCACAATCGTCGCGCAGAAGGGCATTGCCCTCGACGAAGCGACGATCCGGGCCAACGTCGCCGCCATCTCGCCATGATCGCGGCGCTGATCGAGGGCCGCTTCGCGTACAGCCTCGCGCTCGGCATGTTCGCAGCCATCAACCCGTGCGGCTTCGTGATGCTGCCCGCATACCTGATGTACTTCCTCGGGCTCGAGGGCTCACGGCCCGGTACCCAGCGAGCCAGCGTCAACCGAGCCCTCGTCGTCAGCCTCGCCATGTCGGCCGGCTTCATCGTCGTGTTCCTCGTCGTCGGTTCCATCGGCCGACTGCTCACCTACTCATTGGTCGAGAACGCGAAGTACTTGTCGCTGATCATCGGCGTGGCGATGGTCATCCTCGGCTGCTTCATGCTCGCCGGGTGGCGGCCGAAATTCGCGCTCCCCCACGTCGGCGAAGGCAAGCAGCGTTCACAGACGATCGTGTCGATGTTCGGGTTCGGCGTCGCGTACGCCGTTGCCTCGATCGGGTGCACGATCCCGATCCTGATCAGCGGCATTTTCGGATCCTTCGCGACCAAAGGGTCCGTCAGCGGTCTTGTCAGTACCGCGTTGTACGGCCTGGGAATGGGACTCAGCGTGACCGCTTTGACCGTCACGCTGGCCTTCGCCAGCGGCGGTCTGCTCCGGGTCCTGCGCGGTGCGTTGCGCTACGTCGACAGCGTTGGGTCCGTTCTGTTGATCGCCACAGGCATGTACCTCACCTGGTACTGGTACTCGAACATCAGCGGACGCAATTCGGATGGGCTGACCAGTCGCGTCGGCGGGTGGCAAGGGTCCCTGCAGGATTCGCTGTATCGGCTCGGCTTCATCAAGCTGGCCGGCATCCTCGTCGTCCCGGTCGTGATCGGAATCCTTTACTTGGCCGTCACGCGACGACACGACAACGTCGGCCGTCCGCGACACGAGGGCGACAACTGATGCTGGCCGAACTCCTCGCCAGCCCCGGCGTGCGCGAGGAGTGCATGCTGCGTTCCACGTTCGGATTCATGGCCTTCCACGGGGGATCGTTGGAGGAGATGACCGACGTCATCGCCGCTGATGCCGCGCGACGCTGCGGCGCGAGCTACTACGGGTTGCTGCAGCCGGAAGAACTGCAGTGGCACATTCCGTCGCACAAGCTCAGCCCGGCCGACTCGCCGACGATGCAATCGTTCATCGCGCATGTCGACGTCGTCATCACCGTGCACGGCTTCGGGCGGCAGCCGCTGTTCACGTCGCTGCTCCTCGGCGGACGCAATCGAACTCTGGCCGAGCACATCGTGCCGCATCTCCAGCGTCGGCTGCCTGCCTACGACATCCGCAGCGACCTCGACACGATTCCCGCAGATCTGCGCGGTCAACACATCGACAATCCGGTCAACCTGCCCCGCAACCAGGGTGTGCAGATCGAGTTGCCACCGCGAGTGCGCGGCTCGAGCCCGATGTGGTGGGATTGGGAAGGCCCTGGCTACACCCCGCACACCGAAGCACTCATCACTGCCCTCGCAGAAGCCGCCTCCACCTGGCCAACAGTCCCCACCGACTGAGAAACCGCGGCCCAACGCGCAGCGGCGGCCAGTCACGACGAATCACGGCGCGAGGCGCTCGATGACCCATTCGGCAGATTCGGCCGGCCAACGACGGTAGCGGAAGCGGTCGTGCAGGCGGCTCGGCCGGCCCTGCCA
>JAYTOM010000573.1:0-7565 GCA_043747765.1 Actinomycetota bacterium | reverse complement strand
TACGAAGACCCGACGGCCCCATTCGCCCAGATCCGCGGCTACGTCGCCTTCTACGCGCGACTGATGGACGAGTGCTGGGTCGGCGACGAGCGGGTGGTTGCGAACCCCGGATCGTTCTACGGCGGCTGGATCACGTCACGCGTGGTCGGTCCGTTCAAAGGCGACCCCGGCACCCAACACTGGTGACCTCCCGGCACTCTCCTCCGTCCTCCACAGCCCACCTTCTCAGGTGTGGAAAGCGCGCTATAGGGGGCGAAAACACTCGCAGAAGTTTTGGTGGGTCGGGTCGGGTCAGGTCAGGTCAGGTCAGGTCAGGTCAGGTCAGGTTGGCGGTGGCGAGGAAGCGCCGGGCGACATCGCCGTCACCGATCACCTCGATCGTGTCCGCTCCGGCTCGACGCCACAGGGCGAGCAGCAGACTGTCGGCTGGTCCGCGCAGTGCGCAGTCGCCCTTGGCGTGTTCGCGCGACACCACGAACGGCTCTTCCTGCTTGTCGGCGGCGATGTCGCCGGCGGCGATGTTGGCGGCGGGGCGAATCGTCCACTCCCCCGGGACATCCAGGCAGTGGATGTGCACGGAACCACCGATCGGCTCGGCATCGTCGGCGATGTCCGGCAGGAAATGCTGGAGGAACTCGTCGATGCCGTCGCTCGACAACTCGGCGTCGATCGGCATCGGCCGATGTGCCACAACAGCCGCATCCCAGGCGTGGACCGATGTCTCGTGTGCCATCCGGCGAATCACGAAGCTGACGGTGTGGTCGTCCGACCATGTCCACACCTCGCCCATCGGATCGGCCGTCGACAGCCGGTCCAGCAATCGGGTCGACCACATCTCGAAGGCCTCGAGCAATTGCGCATTCGGCACACGGTCGATGCGCACCACCTCGTCCCATCCAGCAGCACCCTGGGTGACGATGGAACCCCAGAAGTAGTGCACTTCGGCGAGGTGCCAGATCAGATCGGCCACGGTCCACCCCGGGCACGACGCAACGTCGGCCTCGAGACCGGCGGCGGTGGCGCTGGCCCGAAAGGCAGCGCTGTCACGGGCGATGGCGGCAAGAAACTGTCGATCGTTCATCGACAATCCCACGCTGCTCGGGAATTGCTCTGGGCTCGACAAGCGTCTCCAGCGAGCCTGGTGTCGAGTTGGACTGTCCACGGTCCCGAGGGTGCAAGATCCATCTGGGCAAGATAGGTCCCGAGCCCAGGGCTACCGTTATCCGAATGACGGACACGAGGACACACGGAACGCATGCAGTGCTCGCCGAGGCGGTGATCGGTGGCGTCGTCGTTGCCGGCAGCCCGGACCTTTCGCCCGACGGACGGCAGGTGGCTTTCGTGGTCGACAGGATCGATTATGCGGCGAACAGGGCGCGTACTCAGATCTGGGTGGCAGCAACTGACGGCCGGACGGCGCCGCGCCCGCTGACCAGCGGCGACACCAACGACCTGCACCCGCACTGGTCACCGGACGGCCGCAGCGTCGCGTTCGTCTCGCGTCCGTTGGACAAAAAGGGTGAGGCCGCGTTGCATGTGATGCCGATGGACGGTCCCGGCGAGGTGCGCACGATCGCGACGATGAAAGACGGCATCCGCAGCGTCGGTTGGAGTCCGGACGGCACGTGGATCTCGTTCACAAGCCGCACGCAGGATGCTCGGTATTCGGCAGAGGACGAATCATGGCAGGCGCCTCGCAAGGTCGAACGGTTCTTCACCCAGCTCAACGGTGAAGGCTGGATCTACGACCGCCCCTCGCACGTCTACCTGGTCCCAGCAGACGGAACGAGCGCTCCGCGAAACCTCACACCCGGACCATTTCAGCACGACGGCACGTCATGGTTGGCCGACTCGAGCGCAATTGTCACGAGCGCCCAGCGGCACGAGACGTGGGACATCGACCTGGCCACGGACATCTACCTGATCCCGATCGACGGCGCCGAGATCACCCCGCTGACAGCGCAGACCGGCGTCTACTTGACCCCGTCGGTGTCACCAGATGGAACTCGGGTGGCCTGCATCGGCAACGATGATCCGCTCACCGATCCGCAGAACCAACACGTCGGCATCATCACGCTCGCGACCGGCCACATGCAGTGGGTCAGCAAGGGCTTGGATCGCACGTTCGCATCGACGGCCGGCATCGCAGCACCTGTCTGGCTCGACGACTCGAGCCTGCTCGCGGTGGCAGATGATCGGGGTCGGGGGCACCTCTACGCAATCGCCGCCGACGGTTCGACGGCACCGCGGCCGATCACCGAGGGCCAACGATGGGTGCGTTCGTTCTCTGCCACGGCGGGCACCATCGCAGCTTCGATCAGCTCCGTCGACCACCCAGCGGAACTGTTCGCGATGATCGATGGTGCAGAGTCTCGACTCACGAATCTTTCCGCGGCCTACCTCGCGACGACGCCACCGCTGCCGTGGGAACGTTTCCTCGTGCCGACGACCGACGGCACGTCGGAGATCGATGCATGGATCATGCGTCCTGGCGACTTCGACGAGACCGAGAAGTATCCGCTGATCCTCAACGTGCACGGTGGTCCCCACACCCAATACGGCGAGACGTTCTGGGATGAAGCACAGTTCCAGGCCCAGGCCGGCTTCGTCGTGCTGATGAGCAACCCACGCGGGGCGAGCGGCCGTGAACAGTCGTGGGGGCAGGCGATCCTCGGACCGAAGCACCCGGTTGCACCCGGCACGGGTTGGGGCGGCGTGGACGTCGACGATGTCCTCGCCGTCCTCGATGCCACCCTCCAGCGGTACCCGTTCTGCGATGCCGAACGGGTCGGAATGCAGGGTGGGAGCTACGGCGGGTTCATGGCCACCACGCTGGCAGGACGATACGGCGAGCGGTTCAAGGGAATCTGCAGCGAGCGTTCCGTCAACAACATGATCAGCGAGGAGTGGAGCAGCGACATCGGTTCGGTGTTCCGCGTCGAGCACGGACCGTCACACATCGACGATCCAGCCGAGTACGAGCGGATGTCACCGATCCGCTACGTGCGCGACATCCACGTTCCGATGCTGATCATCCACAGCGAGAACGACCTTCGCTGTCCGATGTCGCAGGCCGAGGAACTGTTCATGGCGCTCCGCATTCTCGGGCGCGACGTCACGTTCTACCGATTCCCCGGCGAGACCCACGAGCTGTCACGCAGCGGCTCGCCGGTCCATCGTCGCCAGCGCGCCGAGATCATCCTCGACTGGTTCGCCGCCAAGCTCGCGCCCGCCTGACTGAAAAACGGACTCGAGCGCTCAGACTTCGTCGCGGAGCCAGGCATCGATCAGCTTCCGGGCGATGCTGATGCCCGGGGGGATCGGAGGCAACGCGTCTCGGCGGTACCAGTTCGCGTCGAGGATCTCGGCTGGCTCGCAGACGATCTCGCCCCCGGCATATCGGGCGTGGAAACCAACCATCAGGCTGTGCGGGAACGGCCATGGTTGGCTGCCCCAGTATCGGACGTCCTCGACATCGATGCCGACCTCCTCGCGCACCTCGCGCACGACGGCACCCTCCAACGATTCGCCGGGCTCGACGAAGCCGGCCAGACAGCTGTACATCGGTCCTCGGAACGCAACACCCTGGGCGAGCAACGCCTCCTGCTCGTCGCCGGCGCCACGCGTGACGAGCGTGATCATCGCCGGAGCGAGGCGGGGGAACGCAAGCAACCGACAGCTCGGGCAACGCATCGCCCGCTCCCCCGCCGCAAGTTCGGTCGGCGTCGAGCATCGTCCGCAGAACCGGTGCGTCCGCGCCCACTCGATGATCTGCACCGCTCGTCCGGCAACCAACCACTCGTTCTCACTGGCCCGTCCGAAGTAGCTGAACAGGTCGGTGGCTGCGCCATCGGCCGGGTCCGTTCCGAACGGAACGTCGACGCCCCACACTGCAGCGCCGTCGAGCAATCCGAGGAAGTGCGTCGCCCACGAGCCGTCGACGGGTTCGTGGTGGACCCAGACGCTGCTCCCGACGACGTGGATGAAGCGCTGAACCGCAGGGATCTCGGGCGGTGGAATGACGAGTGAGACGAAGGTGGACGGCTGCTCTGGCACGACTCCAGCATGGCACGCAGCGCTAGCTTGACCTCATGACCAGCTCGACCAATCCTCCGCAGAGAAGCAGCAACGTCGTCATCGTCGACGCAGTGCGCACGCCCGTCGGTCGCCGCAACGGCGGCCTCTCGTCGGTTCATCCGGCGGAGCTGCTCGGTCTGGTCCAGAAGTCGCTGATCGAGCGGACGGGCATCGACCCGAGCGAGATCGGCCAGGTCGTCACCGGGTGTGTCAGCCAGGTCGGCGAGCAGGCCTTCAACATCGGACGCACAGCGTGGCTCGCCGCCGGCCTTCCGCAAGGCGTCCCCAACACCACGGTCGACACCCAGTGCGGCTCGAGTCAGCAGGCCACCAATCTGGCGTTCGCGCTGGTCTCGGCCGGTGTCGTCGACGTGGCGATCGCTTGCGGCGTCGAGAGCATGAGCCGCATCCCGATCGGCTCCAGTGGTGGCAAGGCGTTGGGCTTCGGCGTGCCGGTCCCGAAGCCGTACTTCGGCCAGTACGAGATGACGTCTCAGTTCGAGGGCGCCGAGCGCATCGCCGAGAAGTGGGGTGTCAGCCGGGCCGACACCGATGCCTTCGGTCTGGCCAGCCAGCAGCGGGCGATCAAGGCCTGGGACGAGGACCGCTTCGCCGGTCAGTACATCACGGTCCAAGCGCCCGACCTCGGCGAGGACGGCAAGCCCTCCGGCACGTTCCACACCGTCGCCAAGGACGAAGGCCTGCGCGAGACGTCGCTCGAGAAGTTAGCGACGTTGAAGCCTGTCGCCCGCGAGAACGGCGTGCACACCGCCGGCAACTCATCGCAGATCAGCGACGGTGCCGCAGCGGTGCTGATCATGACCGAGGCAAAGGCGGCCGAGCTCGGCCTCACACCGAGGGCGCGAATCATCGATACCTGTCTCGTCGGGGTGGATCCGATCCTGATGCTCACCGGGCCGATCGATGCAACCAAGAAGCTGCTCGAGCGCACGGGCATCGCCATCGACGAGATCGACACCTTCGAGATCAACGAGGCCTTCGCGTCGGTCGTGCTGGCCTGGGCCAAAGAGGTCGGGGCCGATCTGGAGAAGACCAATCCCAACGGCGGAGCGATCGCGCTCGGTCACCCGCTCGGCTGTACCGGAGCGTTCCTGATCACCAAGGCACTGTACGAACTGGAGCGCACGGACGGCCGGTACGGCCTGATCAGCATGTGCTGCGGGGGCGGTATCGGAACCGGCACGATCATCGAGCGGATCGGCTCCTGACCCTCCCACCGACGACAGCTTCCCCGACGCGAACGTGATGCTTCACGGCTCGGGGACCAAGGCCAGACCGTCGACGACTTCGACCTGCGGCAGGCTCGTCAGCAGCGTCGGGGGGCCGACCACCTTGCAGCTGCGACTACCGCCACCGAACAGCAGGCGCTGACGGTTGATCACGCGCGAGTCGACCCAGATCGGGAGGTCGGCCGGGAGCCCGAACGGTGTCACGCCGCCGATCATCATCCCGGTCATCTCCTGGGTCTGCGCACCCGACGCGAACGATGCCTTCCTCACGCCGAACCGGTGGCGGACCACGTTGTTGACATCGAGTCGCGTCGTGGCCAGGACGACGCACGCTGCGTATTTCGGCGGATCGGATTTGCCGATCACGATGATCGTGTTCGCCGAGTCCTCGGCCGGGTAACCGTACGCCGCACAGAACGCCGCCGTGTCGGCCAGTTCCGGATCGCACTCGACGATCTCGTGTTCCACGCCCAGGCTCTGCAGGGCTGACCGGACTTCGGCTTCTCCAACGCTCTCGACGGGCATCAGTGGAATGTATCGGCCCGGCGCAGTGCCGGAATCGTCGCGCGGCACAGCGATGCGACACCCCGCTGATAGACCTGAGCCACCGATGAAGAAATGGCCTGGCTGGCTCGTGGTGTTGGCAGCCGCATGTGGGTTCGGTACCAATCCTGAACCCGGCTCAACCACTTCCAAGACAAACCAGACCGCGCCGGCGGACATCCTGGGCTCGAACGCGCTCGTGGTTCGCGTCATCGACGGTGACACCATCGATGCATCGTTGCGTGGCAAGAACGAACGAATTCGACTGATCGGTATCGACACGCCCGAAACGAAGAAGCCGAACACACCAATCCAGTGTTGGGGGCCCGAAGCGAGCGCGTTCACCAAGCACACGCTGCCCGAAGGAACCCGGGTGATGATCGTGCGCGACCTCGAAGCGCGTGACGACTACGGGCGGTTACTCGGCTACGTCTATCGCAGCGCAGACGGGTTGTTCGTCAATCTCGAACTGGCCGTCGAGGGCTTCGCCAAGCCGCTGACGATCAAACCGAACGACGCCCACGCAGCGGAGTTCATCGGTGCTGCGCATGCTGCTGAAGCGTCCGACCTGGGCCTCTGGGGGGCATGTCGGGGATAGCGTCCCAACAGTGCAGACACTCGCCGAACGACTGGGATACACCGCTGACGATCGCCTCGTCATCATCTCCTGTGACGATCTCGGTTCGTGCCATGCCGCCAACGAGGGCGTCTTTGCAGCGCTGCACGAAGGCGTCGCAACGTGCGCTTCGCTGATGGTGCCGGCCCCGTGGGCGCGCGACGCAGCAGTGCGTCACTGGCCGACCGATGACATCGGTGTGCACCTCACGCTGAACTGCGAACATCCGAACTATCGGTGGGGTCCAATCACCCACGCACCGTCGTTGCACAGCGGCGAAGCCGGTTTCCCGCGCAGTGTCGACGACCTCTGGGAGCATGCCGACCCTGAAGAGGTCCTGCGCGAATGTCGGGCCCAGATCGAGCGGGCCCTGGCCTGGGGTGTCGACGTCACCCACCTCGCCCCACACCTCACGGCCATCACCCTGCGCCCCGAATTCTTCGACGTGTACATCGAGTTGGCAGTCGAATTCGCGTTGCCGGTTCGCCTACCGTCCACGATCAGCAAGGACGACGCCGGCTTCCCGTTCCGCGATCTCGCGGCCGAAGAAGGTGTGTTGTTCCCGGACCACTTCGACCACGACTGGCGAGCCGGCAGTCGTGAACGGGTCTACGAAGCGGTCGCCGCCCTCGCCCCTGGCGTGACCGAGATCCACGTTCAGCCGGCCATCGACACGCCCGAGGTGCACGCCGTCTCGGAATCGGCGACGGGCTGGATCGACGACCTGGCCCTTGTCACGACCGATCAGCGGCTACGCGACCTGTTGCAGCGCAGCGACGCGATCGTCATCGGCTACCGCCAACTGCGCGAAGCGATGCGAGCGGCTCCGTCAGCGAGTGCAGAGACGCTGCAGCACCGGCCCTATCTCGCCTGACTTCAGCAGTTCCAGCAGCGCTCCGGTGGAACCGGTTGACTTGAGCTTGCCGCGCATGAACGCGACAGCTGGATCGAGTGCTGCTGCGGCCGCATCCGCTGCCGCCACGGACACGACGACGGTCGCGTCGTCGGGCCCTTCCACGACTTCGTCCTTCTTGCCGAACGCGACGCGATACTGAACGGTGCTCATGAATGAGCCCGCA
>JAYTOM010000572.1:0-2283 GCA_043747765.1 Actinomycetota bacterium | reverse complement strand
CCACCACTTCGCCGTCGCGCTCCGCGCAATGAAAGACGCGACGGGTAAGGCGATCGAACCGAACGTCGTCTTCCGCGCGTATCGCGACCGGCTGACCGCCACCACGGACGCGACCACGTTCGAAAGTCGTCGACCGGCGATGGAGAACACATTTGCGGTGCTCGGCAAGGCCGGTATCGACCGGAAAGTTCTCTACCTGGCGTGGGACTTCACGGTCGCCAGTCAGCGCAGCCTCAGCGAACGGATGTTGAGCATCCGAGATCAGGCACTCGACACACTCGGGTCAACAGCACCAGCGTTCACCGTCACCTCCGTGACGCCGAACACCGCCGCCAACATCGCCCAACAGATCGTCGGGACGTACACGGTTCCCAATTTCCTCAGCGGTGACGGCAGGCCCGGCCAGGCGTTCAACTACGGCGGCAGCAAGAGTCCCGACCGGCTCCCGGTCCAGAACGCAACGCTGCAGGCGCCATTCGTCTGCAACATCTCGTCGGCCACAGCGACTGCGACCACTCCCGCACATCTGGTCGAATACGGACACGGGTTGCTCGGCGACAACATGGAGATCGATGCCGGCAACGTGCGCGATTTCGCGAACGAGGCAAACATCGTCTTCTGCGCGACGAAATGGGCCGGCCTGAGCGCTGACGACATCCCCAACGCCGCACTCACACTCGGCGAAATCAGCAACTTTCCCACCGTCGCCGATCGGCTGCAGCAGGGTGTACTGAACCAGATCTTCCTCGGTCGTCTGATGACACGTACGGGCGGACTGTCGAGCCTGCCCTTCTTCACCCGCGCCGATGGATCGTCGATGATCGACACCTCCGTACTGAACTACGACGGCAACAGCCAGGGCGGCATCATGGGCATCATGCTGGCAGCGGTCTCGCCAGACATCCAACGCGCCGTCCTCGGCGTGTCGGGTATCAACTACAGCCTGCTGCTGCCGCGAAGTGTCGACTTCGCCAAGTACGAGGCGGTCTTCAAGCCGGCGTACCCGAACGACATTGACCGCCAGATCGATGTCGACCTGTTGCAAATGCTGTGGGACCGCGGCGAGGGTGGCGGCTATGTGCAGCACGTGACCACGAATCCGTACGAGGGCACCGCCGTCAAGACCGTGCTGATGGACATCGCGTTCGGCGACTGGCAGGTCAGTGAACTGTCGGCAATGGTGGCGGCACGTACGATGGGTGTGCCCATCTCCCGCCCCGTCACAGCGCTCGGCAGGAGTGAAGAAGTCGATCCCGGATGGGGCCTCGGCACCCTCTCGTATCCGAGTAAGGGTTCTGGCATGATCGTGTGGGACAGCGGCAGCGACCCAATCCCGGTCGCTCCCCTGCCACCGTCCACCGGCTTCGATCCGCACGAACATCCCCGCCGCGACCCGGCCGTTCGCAAACAGAAGGCGGCGTTCCTGTTCGACGCCTCCTTGATCGACGTATGCGCCGCGGCAGCCTGCACCGCAGCTCGCAACGACTGACAGAACGACTGACAGAACGACCGCCACGGTGGCGGCGGAGTGCCGACTACTTGGCCGAAACGGGGATCTGCAGCAGCGCTGGGGCGATCGTCTCGTAGATCAGGTTCGCACCGGGCTTGTAGACGTGCACGCCGTCCCAGCGGTAACCGAGGTTGGTGCTGATCGCCGGATCGTTGCACCACGCCGTGGGTCCGCTGACGAACGTGACGTGAGTCGGATCCAGCGCTGCAGCCTGACGCAACAAGCTGTTGATGTGCCCCGTGCGCGAATCGTCGGCGCGCTCGGGCAACGCCGGGACACCGGCACCCTTGACGTCATGCGGACGCATGCACGCCACTTCGAGGAGCGCGACCCTGGTGTTCGCAGCCTTCAGCGCGTCGATTCCCTGCCGCAGATGTGAAAGGTAGTAGGCGTCACCCTCGGCCGTTCCGAAGACGACGGTGTGGTCGGCCAACGCGACGTCGAACACATCCCACGCACCGATCACCACGAGTGCAACATCGGCGTGCGATGACGAGGCGGCAGAGCCCCATTTCTGGGCCCAGCCGACGCAGTTCGTGAACGATCGCTTGAAGGTCGTCCGCTTCGAGATGACATTGCCGGTGTCGTACACTCCGCAGCCCTCGACCGAGCCGTCGGTGATGGTGAACGTGTTGCCGATCCCGTTCGGGAGGTTGATCGCCAGCGCATGGGCTTGGGAATCGCCGACCACGACGAGCGTGCGCGGCAGCGCTGCAGCGGTTGTCGGTGTGGACGGAATTGCCGAGGCCGGAACGCCGACGGCTGTGACGGGA
>JAYTOM010000571.1:0-4994 GCA_043747765.1 Actinomycetota bacterium | reverse complement strand
GGCATCGTGATGATGATCGCGGCGATCGTCGTCGGCTTCGGTTCGTATGTCCAGGCCGGCCAGGAGACGAACGCACTCGATCAGAACGAGTTGATCATCCTCGGATTGGCCTGCATCTCGCTCGCGCTCGTCGGCGCAGCACTGTGGATGAGAACTGCGCTGGTCAAGTTCTGGCGGTTCTGGATGTTGCGCTCTTTGTACGAGGGTCAGGCTCATCTCGACGAAATCGTCAAGGCGATCAAAGAGAGCTCTTGAGCTGTTCGGCCCGTTCCGGGTCGAGCGGATGCATTCGGTTCTGCCCACGGACGACCCCTCGTCGCTTGCGGGCCTCGCGGTCCCGCAACTCGTCGGGGACATGTCCCGTGGCCACCATGGTCGAGATCAGCTTGCGTCGCTTGGCCGACTTGACCTTGGCGAACCAGCGCACGTCGCCGTCGATCGCGTAGCCGACCACCGGCCCCTTGCACACGTCCTGGCAGGGCACCTCGTGTGCACGTCGGGTCGTGGCCGCCTCGTCGACCAGATCAGTCCAACCGGTCGCCTTGCGACAGTCCTTGTGTGTGCAGACGAGAAGCCCCGACGTCATGCACGTCGGCTGCGCTCGTGTCGACGATCTTCGTTTCGATCCCACGCGTGGACCATACCCCTGTGGTTCAGCGCATAACCGGCGAGTCGTCGACGTCGCTGAAGTCCGGTTCGCGACGTTCCGAGAACGCAATCAATGCTTCGATGTTGGCGGGTCCACCCAGCAACACCTGGAACGCCGCGTTCTCGCGGTCGCGGGCGGCCATCAATTCGGCGCGCAGCGGCGCAACGATCGCCCGCTTGGATTCGACGAGTGAATTGATTGGTTTGGAGGCGAACACCGCTGCGTGACGCAGCGTCTCGGTGAGCAGTTCTTCTGGAGCGCACAACTTCCAGGCCAATCCCATGTCGATGCATTCCTGCGGCGACAGCCACTCGCTGCTGAGCAGTGCCCACATCGCGTTCTGGCGTCCGAGCAGTCTCGGGAACGACGAGCTGCTCGCAGCCTCCGGAGCCACGCCGAGTCGAGTGAACGGACAGCGCACCTTGGCGTCGGTGGAAATGAACACGAGATCGCTGAGGGCGAGCATCGTTGCTCCGATGCCGACTGCGAGACCGTTCACGGCGCACAGGAGCGGCTTGGGGAAGTCGATCAGCTGATCGACGAATCCGGGGAACCCGTGCACCCCGTTGACGAAACCGCCGGCGTTGCGGGCAGCCATTTCGCCGAGATCGTTGCCGGACGAGAATGCGTGGCCCTCGCCGGTGATGACGGCCACAGCGATGCCGTTGTCGGAGGCCGCATCGATCAGCGCCTCGGTCGCTGCGTCGTACAGCGCTTCGTTGAAAGCATTGCGGACCTGTGGTCGATCGAGGGTGATCATACGGATTCGGCCGTTGTCGTCGATGCGGATCATGCGGGAACCTCGATGGTCTCTGTCACGTCGAGCGTGACGACGTGGGCGGTGTCGGCGGATGATCGACCGATGTGCAGGGTGTACCGGCCGGCGTCGACCTGCCAGCACCGAGCGGACCCCGGTGTGGTGCCGAAGTGGCCGACGGCCGTGGGAGCGAGTGTGCCCTTGTAGACGTTGCCAGGGTTCCAGTAGGCAAACGATCTGGCATCCAGGGTGAGGGTCACGGTTCCGGTCTCGCCAGGCTCCAGCCAGATCTTCTGGAAGGCCTTGAGTTCCTTCGGTGGTCGGACGACTGCAGGAGCAACCGCACCGATGTAGCACTGCACGACCTCGGCTCCGCGCCTGGTACCGGTGTTGGTCACCGGCACGACCACGTTCACCGTCGCCGACGTTGCGTCGAACACCGCCGAAACCACCGGCTCGTTGATCCGGAAAGAGGTGTAGGAAAGGCCGTGGCCGAATGCGAACGGCACGGCGAGACGGCGCGCCTCGTACCATCGGTAGCCCATCAGGACGCCTTCGCCGTAGCGAATCTGACCGTGCTCGCCGGGAAAGTTCCCGAACGACGGGGTCTGTTCGATGCACGCGGGGAATGTGGTCGGCAACCGGCCGGACGGATCAGTGTCGCCAAACAGCACGTCGACCAACGCGTTCGACATCTCCTGTCCACCGAACCAAGCCTGCAGTACGGCCGGCGATCCCTCCGCCCACGTCGTGGTGATCGGTGCGCCGGCGTTGACGACGATCACGGTGTTCGGGTTTGCTGCGCAGACTCGCTCGATCAATTCGGCTTGCGCGCCTGGGAGGTCCATCGTCGTTCGGTCGTGGCCCTCGGTCTCCCAGTCGTTGTTCGTTCCGACGATCACGACGACGGCGTCGGCTCCGGCCGCGGCGACGACCGCGCGGTCCATCAGATCGTGACGCGGCACGGCCTTGCAGCCCAGTTGCACCCCCTGCATCCAGCCGCGCTCTGTGCTCATGAACTCGATGTCGATCACAGTGCTCTGGTTGGCCTCGAAGTGGAGCGTCGCTTTCAATTCCTCGCGCGCCTGGCCGAAGTAGGCATCGCCGCGAGGAGTCGGTTCAGCAATGCCGTCGAACACCATTCGACCGTCCACGATCAACCGAGCGGCGCCGACCTGCAACAGGCTGAGCACATACGACCCGGTCGCTGGCGGTGTGTAGGTGGTTGTGGCCCGATACGACATCGGTCCCCTGGGGACATCGGTCTCGACCCCTGGCAGAACGAGTAGTCGACCGTTCGACACGGTGCGTCGGCCGGTAACGTCGCCCGAGCATTCGGATCCGGCGAACATCTCGATCGTGAACTCGGACAGCATCACCGGAACGGTGCGGTCGATGTCGCAGCCCGGCTCGTGGATGATCGTCACGCTGTCGCCGAGGCGGGCGCGCAGCGCGTCGAGTGGCGTGATCCTGTAGTGGGGTTCGACCTCGGCGGAGCCCCCGCCCATGATCCTGGCCCGCTCGGCGTTCGGCCCGATGACGGCCAGTGTCTTGAGGGAGCCGGGATCCAGTGGCAACACCGCCAGGATGGGGTCGTTCTTGAGCAGCACCATCGATTCGGCCGCAGCGCGCCGGGCCAACTGGCGGTGCTCCGGACGATCGATTGCAACCGGTTCGGTCGGCGCGTCGTCGAGTGCCCCGAGCCGGTCGTACACCGTGAGCAGACGGCGGACAGCGGCGTTCAGCCGGCTCTCGTCGATCGTGCCCTCGAGCACCGCCCGACCGAGTTGGCGACCGTAGAAGCGAGATGGCCCAGGCATCTCCAGGTCGAGGCCGGCCTCTGCGGCGCCCGCGGTGGTGCCGCCGGCGAACCAGTCGGTGACGACGAATCCGTCGAAGCCCCATTCGTCGCGCAGGATGGTCTGCAGGAGACCATGGTTCTCTGAGTTGTACACACCGTTGAGGCGGTTGTACGAGGTCATCACACCAAGGGTGCCGCCCTCGCGAACAGCGAGCTCGAAGGGCACCAGGTACAGCTCGCGCAGGGTGCGTTCGTCGATGACGCTGTCGATCGTCATTCGTTCGAACTCGGCTTCATTGCCGGCGAAGTGCTTGACCGTCGTCGCCACCCCCTGGGACTGCACGCCACGGATGAATGCCGCAGCCAATTTGCCGGTCAGCAACGGGTCCTCGGAGTACGCCTCGAAGTTGCGGCCTGCCAGCGGAGCACGATGCAGATTGACCGTCGGCGCAAGCAGGACACGACAGGCCTTGGTTCGTGTCTGGTCACCGAGTGCCGTTCCGAGTGCTTCCAACAACTCCGGGTTCCACGTTGCGCCGAGTGCGGCTCCGCATGGAATGTTGAGCGTCCGCACCTGCCGGCCGGCACCGGGGATCTGCGGACCCCTCGCACCGGCCGGGCCATCGCTGAGGAACACCTCGGGAATTCCGACACGCTCGATCGCCCCCGTGGACCACGCGCTGGCTCCGGCAGTGAGCGAGGCACGCTCGTCGATCGTCATCGATTCCACCAGTGCCGCAATGTCGCGATTCACGAAAGCCCCCCGAGTTCGGATGCGAACCCTAGTTGACGGTTTCCCCGGACGAGGCTCAGTGACAGCTGTTGTACGACTCGACTGTGCTGATCGCGAACTGCTCCCCGGCTTGCTTCGCGAGCTGTGGATCGAAATGCTCACCGTCGGGGCGCAGGGTTGGATCGTTGGTGTGCTGGTTCATCCAGGCGTCGAACGGCACGACGCACGCCTGACCGTGAAAGCCCGCGACGACGCGCTCGATGATCGCATTGAGAGCATCGATCCGCGCCGTCTGGCGTCCGGCGATGAAGTCGTCCGCAAGTCCTCCGACGCCGACAGTCAGACTGGGATACGGACATCGGGCCCAGAGGACTCTGGGCACGCCGGCGCCCAACAACTCGTAGATCGCTGCGGAATAAGTCTGCACCAGGTAGTTGTCGAACGCGGGATCGCCGAGATGGCTCGACGACGTCGCGCCGGGCAGATTGCGTGCGATCGTCTCCCACTGACACGACAGGATCACGGTTACGTCGGCTGGCACGGACGGCACCGCAGCCGCCCACTTCTTCGGCAGATCGCCACATTGGGTTGCATGGTTGTCGGTGCCGAAGTCGGTCACGCCACAGCCGATCGTCAGATCGTCCGCGCCCTCCACGTAGGTCACCGCTGCGTTCGGCACAGGAGTCGCCAGAGCGAGGCTGAACGCGATCGAATCTCCCAGCGCCCTGACTCGGAGCGGGGCAGGCTGAGTCGGGAGCGTCGTGCTGCTGGCCGAGGTGGTGCTGCTGGTCGAGGTGTTGCTGCTGGTCGAGGTGTTGCTGGCTGGGGTGCTGCTGGCTGGGGTGCTGGCACCGGTCGTGCCGGGCACGATGGTGATGGCGCCGGTGTTCGTTTTGGTGGTCGATGTCGGCCCTGGCGCTGTGGATCCTGGCACTGTGGATCCGGGCGCTGTCGATCCGGGCGCTGTGGTCGAGGTGACGGTCGGCTTGGCCGTACTCGATGTGGATCGCGGTGACAAGGATGAGGACGGGGATGAGGACGAGGACGGGGACGT
>JAYTOM010000570.1:0-4147 GCA_043747765.1 Actinomycetota bacterium | reverse complement strand
CTGTTGCAGTGGGGGACCGACGTGCAGAAGGAGTACTACCTGCCGCGCATCCTCGCCAACGACGACATCTGGTGCCAGGGCTACAGCGAGCCGAACGCTGGTTCTGACCTCGCCAACATCGGGCTACGGGCCGAGCTCGACGGCGACCAGTGGGTGCTCAACGGCCAGAAGATCTGGACCTCAGCGGGTCAACTCGCCGACCATGTCTTCACCCTCGCCAGGACCGACCCGGATGCGCCGCGTCACAAGGGCATCTCATTTCTCCTCGTGGACATGCGTCAGCCGGGTATCGAGGTGCGGCCGATCAAGATGATCTCGGGCGAGAGCGAGTTCAACGAGGTCTTCTACACCGATGCCGTGTGTCCGAGGGAGAACGTCATCGGGGGACTGAACAACGGCTGGGCCGTTGCCATGACGCTGCTCGGGTACGAACGCGGCGAGGCGGCGGCGACGTTCCCGATCCGCTTCCAGGACGAACTGGACCGGTTGATGATCCTAGCCAAGTCCCGCGGCGCAGACAAGGATCCCGTCATCCGCCAGCGCCTCGCCTGGTGCTACAGCAAGGTCCAGATCATGCGTTATCTGGGGATGCGGACCTTGACCCAATTCATGAAGGGCCATCATCCCGGGTCCGACGGTGCGATCTTCAAGCTGTATTGGAGCGAGTACCACAAGGTGGTGTCCGAATTGGCAATGGACATCATGGGTCCGGATGGACTCGTTCCGACAGGTCGTCCGCCATCCAGCGCGTTCCAGACCGACGACGGCGGCGAACCTCTGAGCACGGCATCGTGGCAGGGAGTGTTCCTCAACGCTCGCGCCGGCACGATCTATGCGGGATCCAGCCAGATCCAACGCAACATCATCGGCGAGATGGTCCTCGGTCTGCCGAAAGAGCCGCGGCCCTGAGCGGGTCGACGTGAGCTGGATCCGCGTGGGGTCCGCGATGGCCGTCAGACCCGACCTGTGGCGCGTTGCGATCCGCCAGATGCGCCGGACGGCTGCACCCGGCTGGTACCGCCGCTGGCCGTTCCTACCCCTACCGCCTGCCGGGTACATGCATTTTCGATCGGTGACGCAATACGGGGACGCACATCATCCACCGGTGCCAGCAGATGTGATCAACTACCTGCAATGGTGTCGGCAGTGGGACAACAGGTGACGAGTCACTGCGCGGCTCGATCTCGGTTGCATCAGTAGAGTCACGATATGCGGAGTGCGCTTGTGTTGAATGCAACGTTCGAGCCGCTCAGCGTCGTTCCTGCTCGCCGCGCCGCGTGCCTGATCCTGGCCGACAAGGCCGACCTCATCGAAGATGACGGAACCCACATCCACTCCGAGAACCTGGCCCTGCCGAATCCGCTGGTGATCCGTCTCAGGTACGTGGTCAAGGTCCCGTATCACCGGCGCACGGCACTGTCGCGTCGCGCCGTGTTCGTGCGCGACGAGCATCGCTGTCAGTACTGCGGCGGTCATGCCGACTCGATCGACCATGTGATGCCACGCTCACGCGGTGGGCGGAACGAATGGGAGAACGTGGCAGCTGCCTGCCGGCCCTGCAATCTGCACAAGCGGGACCGGACGCCTGACGAAGCCGACATGCGTCTGGCCCGGATCCCGCGCGCGCCGCGTGAGCAGGCCTGGGTCACGGTGTCGGCCGGCCGCGTTCCGGATGCATGGAAGCCGTACATCGCCGCGGCCTCGTAGCCCTGTCTCGAACGCCCTGCTCGTTGTGACGCTCGTTGCGACGCTCGGCACGGCATGCTGGCCGAGTGTGGAACGTGGAGATCAACAGCGGTGACCCGGCGACGTTCCACGCCAGACCATTGCCCGACGTCGTCGAACCCTCGGTGTGGTGGTTCGAGGTGCAGACGAGCGCGCTCGTCCTGGGATCATCGCAGCCGATCGACCGCATCGACACAGCGGAGTGTGCGCGCAGAGGCATCGACGTCGTTCGGCGACGCAGCGGCGGGGGAGCCGTCCTGTTGCAACCCGGCGACGCGATGTGGGTCGACCTCCTGCTGCCCGCCACTGACGAACGATGGACCGACGACGTGAGCCGTTCGGCCTGGTGGCTCGGCGACGTCTGGCAGGTTGCCCTGGCCTCGCTCGGTGTGCACGGGTTGACGGTGCATCGAGGCCAATTCGTGGGCACGACCTGGTCAGGCCATGTCTGTTTCGCCGGACTCGGTGGGGGAGAAGTGATACAGGGCCGACGCAAGGTGATCGGGATCAGTCAGCGCCGGACTCGAAACGGCGCCCGCTTCCAATGTGCGCTGTACCGCCATTGGCGCCCGGAGAACCACGCCGGTTTGTTCTCCCCACCGGCCCCCACCGCTGCAGATCTTGCCGATCTGACGGTCGCCGTCGACGTCGAACCGTCGGCGGTGCACGCAGCGTTCGCCGCTGCGCTCGCCGCATCCTGAGAACGCCCGTCCTGCGAACCCACCACTCCCCACTCTGACGTTCGCGCGCACGGTGCACAATTTGGCGACTTGGAGGTGCGCAGATCCCACTATCGCGCGTTCTGTGGTCGAGTTCATCCGTGAAGCAGACTGGAAAGGAGTGTTGGGGGTGTTGGGGGGAGAAGTGGGTTGACTTGGAGGGGGTGGGTGGGGCATAGTGGGGAAACGCGAAAGCCGACCCGGGCTTTCGTGGACAGAGGCAGCCCGGGCCATCAACAAGCGGCGAAACGAGATCGACAGTCCGTGCAGAAGTTCCTCGGCGTTTTTGAACGCCAACTCGACGTGAAAGGCCGATTGGCGCTTCCCGCGTCCTATCGGACACGTCTCGGAACCAGCTGCTATCTCACCCTCGGTGCTGACAGCAGCATCGAGGTTTTCACGGCCGAGAAGTTCGAAGAGGAGGCAGACCGAATTCAAGCACTGCAGGAACGTGGTGAGATCAGCATGGATCGACTCCGTGCCTTCTCCGCTAGAGCGATCCCGGTCGAGCCCGACGCACAAGGTCGGATCTACCTCGACGAGCGGCTGCGCAAGCACGCCAACCTCGAAACCAAGGGTCCTGTCGTCGTGTTCGGTCGTCTTGACCGAATCGAGATCTGTTCCGTTGCCCGTCACGAGCGAAGCATGCGCGCCGGCGAGCAGGAGTTCTCTGAAGCCACGTCTGCCTGACCATCCCCCATCCATCCCTGAAACTCCCGACACAGCCAGCCCCGACACAGCACAACACGACCCTGCACAACACGACCCTGAACAACACGACGACCACGAAGGAGGCGAAGGTTCGAAACAGCGACACACAACCGAACCCCGGTGAGTTCCGCTCATCGGCAGTCCCCCGGTGAACAAGATGGCAGCCCCACTCCGCCCGCTTACATCTCGCTCGACCGGGGAGACATCCCGGCGACATTCGTTCCCCGGGGGACTGCCGATGAGCGGGGCGACCGCAGCCGATCAGAACGAACCGACAGCAAGCGAGACCAGCGAGTGAGCAACGACGCCGATGACGCCGATTTCTTCCACCACGTGCCGGTCATGGCTGCCGAAATCGTCAGTCTGTTTGCGACCGTGCCGTCGGGTTATGTCCTTGACGCCACACTCGGTGGAGGTGGCCATGCAGAACTCCTGCTCGAGGCGTATCCCTCGCTCTCGATCCTCGGGATCGACCGTGACGCGTCGGCGCTGGAGGCTGCTTCGCGCCGTCTTGGCCGATTTGGGAACCGGTTCACCGCAGTACACAGTCGCTTCGATCACCTTCGAACAGCCATGAACACAGCACGAATCAGTGAGATCAGCGGTGCGTTGTTCGACCTCGGCGTTTCTTCGCCGCAGCTCGACCGGGCCGAACGCGGTTTCTCCTACCGCAACGATGCGCCGCTCGACATGCGGATGGACGTCTCGCAGCCCTGGTCGGGTGCCGATGTCGTCAATGGATACACAGAAGATCAATTGATCCGAGTGCTGTTCGAGAACGGTGACGAGCGATTCGCCCCCCGAATTGCTCGTGCCATCATCGCCAATCGACCGATCGAGTCGACGGCGGAATTGGCGGGGATCATCGTGGCAGCAATTCCGGCAGCGGTTCGCCGCACCGGCGGACACCCCGCCAAGCGGTCGTTCCAGGCGATCCGGATCGAAGTCAATCGCGAGCTCGAGATCCTGCCCGACGCGCTGGACGAGGCAAT
>JAYTOM010000569.1:0-3066 GCA_043747765.1 Actinomycetota bacterium | reverse complement strand
TCGGCTACGGGCGCAGCGGTGGGCTCTTCCATCCACGTCGGGACGGGAAGTGGCATGTGTTTCGGAGCGGGCATCGCGGTGGGGGCGGCTGCTGCTGCGACCGGCTCGGGCATCGGCGCAGGCATCTGCTCGAACGTCGGCTCGGCCGGCACGGTGACTTCAGCAAACGCTCGAGCGGCCGCTGACAGCTGGGCGACCGGCGTCCGAGACGCAGACCCCTCGTCTGTCTGCATCTCGGCCACCGACGGTTCGTGATGCATGCCGTTGGTCGACATGATCCCTTCGAAAGCGTCGTGATCCTGCGAGGTCGGGGGAACCTCACCCAGATCACGACGGTGCGCAGCAAAGTCCAACGTGGGTAGGGGAGACCCGTCGTACTCGCCCTTGCGCACGAACTGGGCCGGATCGAGTTCGATCAGTGCCCGTTCGATTTCTTCCAGCCGCTCCAGTTGAACGGCTGTCGTGACATCCATTGTCGTGTCGGCAACCTGTGCGGCCAACTCGCCGATGCGCACGTTGATGCGGTCGACCTGTTCGGACGTACTGACACCGAGACGTTCCATCTCGATTCGAACGAGCATCGATTCGCCGACTGCGCTGGACATCTGCTCGCTGAGCCGATCGAGCGCGTCCTGATCGACCTTGCTGACGTCGAGTGCCAAGCGGTCGAGATGCTCGGCGAAGCCGATGTTCGTGCTCTCCAATTCGGCCAGCCGGTGCGACATCGCGCCGATGGCTTCATCCATGCCGCGACTCAATCGACCCATCGTCGCATCGAGGTCCGCCAGGCGCGTGCCGGCATGTTCGTTGATCCGTTCCTCCATCGCCAGCATTCGGTCGACCGAACGCTGATCGTTCTCGTCGGCCTTGCGGGCGACCATCGCGATGTGATCGGTCGCCGTCGCGCTGGCAGCCTCGAAGGCTTGGGTGAGATTGCGGTTGAAGGTGACCGAACGTTCGTCGATCTGATCTTCGAGGGCGCGGCCGGTCTCGTCGAGCCGCTGATTGAGAGCAGCGGTCGAATCGGCCACCTGCTGGGTCAGCGCTGACGACTGTGCAGCGAACTGGTTCAGCCGCTGCCCAACCTTCTCGCGCTCGGCGAGGATCTCGGAGCGCACGTCGGCGCGGAGCTCGGAGCGCAGTTCGGCCTGCATCGAGTTTCTGAGTTCGGTCTGCAACTCGGTGCGCAGCTCGGCGCGGAGTTCCGATCGGAACGACGGCGAGAGTTCGGCGCGAGAGGGGGAATTTGCCAGTTCGGTCTGCAGCAACGTCTGCAGCTCGGTCCCGAGGCCGGCGCGAATCTCGGTTTCGATCTCTGCGCGCAGTTCGGCGCGGATCGCCGGGCTGATGTCGGAGCTGCGCTTGATGGTGGCCAGCACCCGCAATGCGTCGACCTGTTCTTGGAAATGGCGACCGATCTCGTCGGTCCGGTTGTCGGCGGTTCGCTGAACCTCTTCGGCCCGTGCTGTCATCGCCACCAGATACCGCGCCAGTTGCTGCTCGACCGCGGCGAGCAGTGTCGCGTTGGTCGCTGTTGCTGTTGAACCGGGTGCTGGAAATGCCGCGAACACGTCGGAAATCGCCGGGAGCGGGTCCACGTTGACTCGCTCGGCCGGCGACCCCGAGGTCGATAGCTGCACAGGCTCACTCCGGTGACGGAGTAGTCCGCCTCGCTGCTGTCGGTGTTGGTTCCTCGCCACGAAAGGGGATCGGAGAATTGCGGCAGATCTTGAGGAATTGCACACGTGTGATTTGCCAGGTTTGTGCCACAAGGTGATGCATCCGCGCTGGTCGGGCCTCGCGGCGGGGTCCGGTTCTCTGCGAGAATCGTCGGGTGACGCCGATATCCGACTTCAGGGTTCACCTCATCGACGGGACCTACGAACTGTTCCGCCAGCACTTCGGCCAGGCCGGTCGCCATGATGACGAATCTCCATACGCCGCGACGATCGGCGTGCTGTCGTCGACGCTGCAATTGATCGCCCAAGGATCAACGCACATCGCTGTCGCAAGTGACCACGTCATCGAGAGCTTCCGCAATGACCTCTGGGCCGGCTACAAGTCGAGCGCAGGGATGGCCGAGGAGTTGCTGGTTCAGATTCCGCTGATGGAACAGGCTCTCGTGTCGATGGGTGTGACCACATGGGCGATGGTGGAATATGAAGCCGACGATGCGCTCGGAGCTGCCGCGGCCGTGGCTGACGCAGATCCGACGGTCGCACGGGTTCTGATCGTGACGCCCGACAAGGACCTCGGGCAATGCGTGCGCGGCACACGGGTCGTGCAATACGACCGGCGCAAGGACGAGATCATCGACGAGGCCGGCGTGTTCGCCAAGTTCGGCGTCGGCCCACTGTCGATCCCTGATTACCTCGGCTTGGTCGGTGACTCGGCCGACGGGTTTCCGGGACTTCCCGGTTGGGGCGCGAAAGGAGCGTCGACCGTGCTGGCCAAGTTCGAGCACATCGAGGCGATTCCACCGACTGCTGCCGATTGGCAGATCCCCAACCTGCGTGGGGCCGACAAACTGGCCGCGACGCTGCGTGAGCAGTACGACAACGCGTTGCTCTTCCGGCAGATCGCAACCGTCATCACCGACATCGACGTCGGTGGCGTCAACGATTGGCGGTGGCGGGGACCGACCGCTGAGTTCGAATCGTTCGCCTCCGATCTCGGGGCACCACAGTTGGCCGACCGCGCCGTCCACCTCGCCGAAAACCGCTTCGGCTCGTAGCCGAGAGGACATGGTCGCTCGGACGCCGAAAAATGACAACACCCGTCGAGTGAGGTGGCGGCCAGGCGACCTGCGGCACACGGTCGGTACCGTTGAAGGCTGCTACATCCCTGTCCTGACCTGGTTCCCGGACGAACGTTGCACAGGACCCGACCGCCACCTCACCCAACGGGTGTCAAACGGTGTCGTCAGGTTAGCCGGGCGCTACCCTGCTCACACCTGTTCGGCGAATACGTCGGCACGGAGGGTTGCGAGAGCGGCCGAATCGGCACGCCTGGAAAGCGTGTGAAGTGCAAACTTCCGTGGGTTCAAATCCCACACCCTCCGCCATG
>JAYTOM010000568.1:0-11004 GCA_043747765.1 Actinomycetota bacterium | reverse complement strand
TCAGCCGGATCCGGTCCTGTTCCGGGATGATCCCACCGAGCACGATCGGGATGTCGACTCCGAGGTCGGCCAGCGCCTTCTGTACGTCCGGCACCAGCGCGAGATGCGAACCACTGAGGATCGACAGGCCGATGACGTCGGGATCCTCGTCTCGCGCTGAGGCGGCGATCTGCTCGGGGGTCAGACGAATGCCGCTGTAGATCACTTCCATCCCTGCATCGCGAGCGGCGACGGCGATCTGTTCGGCACCGTTCGAGTGACCATCGAGGCCAGGTTTGGCAACGAGGAACTTCGGCGGCCCACCGGGGATCGAGCGCACGTACTCGGCAACGGCGGACAGCTCGTGGGAACGACCACTGGCCGCTGCACCGACACCGGTCGGGCCGCGGTACTCGCCGAACACGCTGCGCAGTTCGCCGGCCCATTCGCCGGTCGTGCCACCGACGAGCGCCAACTCGATCGATGGGATCATGATGTTCACGTCGGACATCGCCGCCTCACGCAACGCCAGCAGTGCGGCGGCGACTGCGTCGTTGTCGCGCCCGGCCCGCCAGGCCACGACATCGGCCACCGTCTCCGCCTCGACTGCAGCGTCGACGATGAGGATGTTGCCCTCGCCACCGAGCGGACTGTCGGTGAACTCTGTGAACCGGTTCACGCCGACGACCGTCTGCTCGCCGGATTCGATACGTCGGGTTCGGGCCGACATCGACTGCACGAGTCGACCCTTCAGATAGTCGACCGCCTCGAACGCGCCTCCGAGTTCCAGCACTTCGTTCAGTTCGGCCCACGCCGCATCGCGTAGGGCCGCAGTCGTGGCCTCGATCACCGTCGATCCGTCGAAGATGTCCTCGTACTCGAGCAGGTCGGTCTCAAAGGCCAGCACCTGCTGCATCCGCAGTGACCACTGCTGGTCCCACGGCCTGGGCAGACCGAGTGCCTCGTTCCACGCCGGCAATTGCACGCTGCGCGCCCGGGCCCGCTTCGACATCGTCACGGCCAGCATCTCGAGCACGATCCGCTGCACGTTGTTCTCGGGCTGGGCCTCGGTCAGACCGAGCGAGTTGACCTGTACGCCGTATCGGAAACGGCGGGCCTTGTCGTTCGTCACGCCGTAGCGCTCGAGGCCGATCCGGTCCCACAGCTCGGTGAACGCACGTAGCTTGCAGATCTCTTCGATGAAGCGGATACCGGCGTTCACGAAGAACGAGATCGAGCCGAACACCTGGGCGAATTCGTCCGGCTCGACCTGGCCACTGTCCCGTACCGCGTCGAGTACACCGATCGCCGTCGCGAGCGCATACGCCAGTTCCTGCACCGGCGTCGCGCCGGCCTCCTGCAGGTGATACGAGCAGACATTGATCGGGTTCCACTTTGGTGCGTTCTTGGCACACCACGCGACCATGTCGACGATCAGCCGACGCGAGGCTTCGGGCGGGAAGATGTACGTGCCGCGGCTGAGGTATTCCTTGACGATGTCATTCTGTGTCGTGCCGCGCAGGGCATTGATCGGTGCGCCCTGCTCCTCGGCATTGGCGACGTACAGCGCCAGCATCCACGCCGCCGGAGCGTTGATGGTCATCGATGTGTTCATCTTCGCGGGGGGAATCTGATCCAAGAGCGTGCGCATGTGCCCGAGGTGCGCGACCGGTACACCGACCTTGCCGACTTCGCCACGAGCCTTGGGGTCATCCGGGTCGTAGCCGGTCTGGGTGGGAAGGTCGAACGCGATCGACAGTCCGGTTTGCCCTTTGGCGAGGTTGTTGCGATACAGCTCGTTCGACGCTCGCGCTGTCGAATGTCCGGAGTACGTGCGCATCAACCATGGTTCGTCGCGATGCACCGGAGTTGCGTCTCTGACCTCGTCTTGGCCGGCGATGCGATCGTTCATCCCGCCAGTGTTACCCGTCGGTAGGTGCCACTTCCACCTGCGCCTGATCGGTCGTCGATGTGATGTTCCCCGCCAGGCGGATCGTCCAGCCCCGCACGGTCAGGACGGACCCGGCGAGATGCAGCAGTTGGAGATGCGGCGTGGGGCTGCCGAGCACGATCTGCTTGCGATCGATGCCGACGCACATTGGTTCGGAAACGGGTCGGCCGCACGCCTCGGGGGACTGGTCGACGAGGTGGACTGCGAGGCCGGCGGCGAGCAGATGGGCGTCGTAGCCGGTCGTCGGGAGGAACTCGACCGTGACGAACTTCGTGTCGTCGACGGGAAGGACCAGCAGTCGCAACCCGACGTTGCCGGTTGATGGCCGCAGCCCGACGGTGCTGGTCGCCGATGTCGCCGCAGAGGCGGCGACTGCGATTGCCGCATCCGGCAACCACCCGAGTTCGACCCGATCGATGGCGATGGTGTCCGGAGCATCGAGCCGCGTTGGTTGGACATCGCGCGGCGCTGCACTGTTGCTCATCAGATCGAGCGCACTGCCGTGTTCGTCGCTCACGTCGCCACTGTGCGGAAGGTCCAACGTGTGTCCGATCTCGTGCTCGATCAAATCGAGCAGCGGCCGGCCATCGGGCTCGACGCCGTAGAAATCGGAGGCTCCGACGTACACGGACCGCCGCGTCTGCGAGGCTGGACAGAAGTCGGTCGGGCACGGCGAACCGGGCTTGCCCCATCCGCCGGGTCGCGTGGCCACGTCCTCCGCCGACGCCACCACGAGCACGGTCGTAGCAGCGTCGGCGCTGGCATCGAGTGCTCGGTCGACACACTGATCATGGGTCTCGCCAGCAGCCATCGTCAGTGTCGAGCCAGCGGTGAATGCCGGCGCGTAGAGACCGTGGGAGATCGACATGAAGTACGCCCGGACACCCTGCAACTGTCCGACGATGGTCTGTGGCGACAGCACGAGTCGCAGCGAAAGATCACCGTAGAGCGGGTCGGTCGTCGGCATCGGGATATCGCAGACGAACACCTCGATCGTGTCGGCGGTCGGTGCCGGTCGGTGATCGACGATCAGTTGCAACGGTTTCGGCAACGTGTGTGCAGCGCTGGTCGACAGGGGGGTCGAACTCGCTGTCGACGAGCAGCCGGCAACCATCAGACACGCAGCGAGACAGGCAATGACCGGTTGTCGGTGAAGCGCCAGCGGGCTCACGAACGGAGTGCGGCATCGAGGAGGACGAGGTAGTCGTCGCGGGCAACATCGACGGCGCCGAGAGAGATCAGGTGCGGTGTCGTCCACTGCACGTCGAGCAGTTTCGTGCCGGCAGCGTGCAGCGCACCGACGAGACTGACGAGCGCCACCTTCGATGCATCGCGAGCATCGGAGAACATGCTCTCGCCGGCGAACAGAGCGCCGATCTTGACCCCGTACAGACCACCGACGAGCGTGCCGTCGCCGTCGTAGGCCTCCACGCTGTGCGCCCACCCGGAGTGGTGCAGGCGCTCGTAGGCGTCGATGAACGAGCGGTTGATCCAGCCGTTCGGGCGTTTCGGGTTGCCGCACTTCGTCATGACGGCGCGGAAGTCGGTGTCGAAGCGAACGTCATAGCGCTTGCAACTCTGGCGCAGTGACTTCGACACCTTCAACCCGTCGAGAGGCAGGATGCCGCGCGGGTCGGGCGACCACCAGCCGATGTCGCGGCGGCCGATCGGCATCGGGAACAAACCAGCTCGGTAGGCGCTCAGCAGGGTGCCCGGTTCCAGGTCGGCCCCGATCGCAACGAAGCCCTTGGAATCGGCACCGCCCGGTGACGGAAGTTCCCAACGCGTGAAGGCCGGTTCGATCGGCGCGACGACGAACGGGCTCACGCGACCAGCATGCACCAACCGGTGCATGCGGCGGCATTCAGCGCGAGTAGTCGAAGAAGCCCTGACCCGACTTGCGGCCGAGACGCCCGGCGGTGACCATCCGGCGCAACGTCGGGACGGCTGCATAGTTGGGATCGCGGAACTCGGCGTACAACGCGTCGAGGATCGACAGCGACGTGTCGAGGCCAACGAGATCGAGCAGCGCGAACGGACCCATCGGGAAGTTGCAGCCACCCTTCATCGCGGTGTCGATGTCGGCGATGCTGGCGACACCCAATTCGGACATCCGCACAGCGTTGTTCAGGTACGGAAAGAGGAGAGCGTTGACGATGAAGCCGGCTTGGTCTTTGACCTCGACAGCGTCCTTGCCGCACCTGACGGCAAAAGCGGTTGCAGTGGCAATGGTGTCGTCGCTGGCGGTCAGCGGGCGCACGATCTCGACCAACTTCATCGCTGGCGCCGGGTTGAAGAAGTGCACGCCACAGACCTGATCGGGGCGACCGGTGGCCATCGCCAACTCGATGACCGGCAGCGTGCTGGTGTTCGTGGAGAGAATTGCGCTGGGCTTGACCACCGAATCGAGCTCGGCGAACAGGGCTTTCTTGATCGTCAGATCCTCGACGACGCTTTCGATGATCAGGTCGCAGTCGACGAGGTCGCCGAGATGGTTTGTCGCCGAGACCCGACCGAGGATGGCATCGCGCTCGTCGTCAGCCAGCTTGCCGCGCTCGACCTGGCGGGCCAATCCCTTGGCGATCGACGCGACCATCGCGTCGGCAGCCTGTCGCGAACGGGACCGGACGATTGCCGTGTAGCCCGCTCGCGCCGCCACTTCCGCCAATCCGGAGCCCATGATGCCGGACCCGAGAATGCCCACCTTGTTGATTTCGCTCATGGCGGGCGAGATTACTTACCCGTGGGTAACAAGCTCAAGCCGGACACCGCCGTTCGTGTTGTGGCCATGCCGTGTTCACCTCCAGCCGATACCGTCACCAGACGTGGAAGCACCGCCGCAATCGCATGCATTCGAACCCGACGACGTCGTAGCGATCGAGGCGGCACTGCTCGACGACCGCCGAGCTGTGGTGCTCGACGGCGTGCACAACTTTCGTGATCTCGGGGGCTATCCCACGGCGACCTCGATGGGTGCGGGACGGACGCGGTGGGGGCTTGTCTATCGCGCCGACGGCCTCGGCCGTCTCACACCGGACGATGTCGAAGTCCTTCGCCAGCGTGGTCTCGGAACAGTCATCGACCTGCGCACCGATGCGGAACTGGCCGATCGCGGGAGGTTCCCGGTCGAGCTCCATGCCGTCACGTTCCACCACCTCCCTGTGCTGGACCAGACATGGCAGGCCAGGGACGTCCCCGATGTGCAGGATGCCCATGAGTTCTTGATGTGGGCGTACCGCGACATGCTGCGCGTCGGTTCCGGCAAGATCGCCGGTGCGTTGCACATCATCGCCGACCCGAATGTGACTCCGGTGGTGTTTCACTGCGCAGCGGGCAAGGACCGCACCGGCCTCGTTGCGGCGATGCTGCTGGCCGTACTGGGTGTTCCCGACGACTATGTCGCGGCCGACTACGGCCGCACTGCTGAAGGGATGCGCAAGATGCGCGCCGCGTGGTCGAAGTGGGCTGCCGATCAGGGCGACGACGAGAAGGACCGGCTCACGGATGCGCCGGCGTACTACTTCGAATCGCCGCCGGCGGTGATGTCGGAGCTGCTCACCGATCTGCGCACGCAGTACGGATCGGTCGTCGACTACGTTCGCAGCCTCGGCGTGAACGACGCCGAGATCGCCGCGCTGCGCGAGAGGTTGATCGAACCCGCGGTGTGACGGGGGACGGGGCCGTAGTGTCAACCGCCATGACCGGAACGATTGCCCTGCTCGGTGGCGGCCCCTTCGAGGCCAATGACGAACTCGATCGGCGGCTGATCGCCGACAGCGGTGCCACCGAGGTGGTCGTCCTTCCGACGGCAGCAGCGTTCGAGCACCCGAGCCGCGTGATCGCGGTGGCCGAGCAGTGGGGCCAGCGGATGGGCGCCAGCGTCGACGGCCGGCTCGTCCTCCGTCGAGCCGATGCGAACATTCCGGAGCACGTCGCTGCCGTGCGTCACGCCCGGATGGTCTACCTCGTTGGTTCCTCGCCGCTGCATCTGCGGTCCGTGCTCAAAGACACCGACCTGTTCGTCGCCCTGGCCGAGGTGTACGCCAACGGCGGAGCAGTGGTCGCGACCGGCGCCAGCGCAGCCTGTCTGTGCGATCCAATGACCGATCCGCGGGGTGGCGCGTTCAGCCTCGGGCTCGGCCTGATCGATGGTCTGGCCCTGCTGACCGAGTCCGAGACGTGGTCGCCTGAACGGCTGCACCGCACGCTGAAGCTGGCCAACGGTTTCGCCGTCGGCGTGCTCCCGACCGGCAGCGCGTTGCTGCGCACGGCGGCGGGTTGGGAACGGGTCGGAGCGGCCGACGTGCACGGCGAACTGATCGACGCCGGCTGATCAGCCGCAGCTCGCGGGGCCGGCTACTTGGCCACCGATGTGGTGGTTGCGCCGTTCGAGCCGGTCGATGCGGGTGGTTTCGTCGAGCTGGTCGTCGCTGTTGACGCAGTGGTCGTTGCGGTTGCCGCAGTGTTCGTCGCGGTCGATCCACTCTCGGTGACTGTGACCTTGTCGATGGTCACCTTGGTGCTCGGAGTGCCGGACGACGACCCGACGGCATCGAGCTTGGTGACGACGTCGAGTCCGCTGGTCACCTGACCGAACAGGCTGTACTGCGGTGGGAGAGCAACGCCCTGCGCGCCGGAGATGACGAAGAACTGCGAGCCGTTGGTGCTCGGTCGTGAGGAGTTGGCCATCGCCAACGAACCGATCTTGTATGCCCCGGCCGCCGGGAGCTCGTCGGCGAACGAATACCCGGGCCCACCGGTGCCCGACCCGGTCGGATCACCGCACTGGATCACGAAGCCGGTGATGATCCGGTGACACGGAGTGGTGTCGAAGTAGTGATAGCGGGCGAGGTAGACGAAGTTGTTGACTGTCAGGGGCGCCTTCGCAGCGTCGAGCACCGCGGTGTAGCTGCCGAGGTTCGTGTCGACCTTCACCGTGTATGTCTTGGTTGCATCGATGCATGTGGGTGGTGCGGCCGGGAACTTGGCAGTCTTGGCCGATGAGCCATCGGCAGCCGGGCAGGGCAGGCCTTGAACCCCGGCGATGGTGGTTGCTGTGCCGGCGATGGTTGTTGCCGTTGCATCGACGGTGGTCGAACCGCCGACGACCGTCGACGTCGCTCCGGGACTGATCGTCTTGGTCGAGTCGTCCTTGACGAACAGCTTGACGAGCCCGAACACGACCAGGATCAATGCCGGGACGCCGATACCGATCTGCAGACCACGCTTTTTGGTCTTGCGCTTGCGCGCATCCCGAGCCATCTCCTCGAGCTTCAGCTGGCGGTTGGCTTTCTGGCGTTCACGCTTGTCGGTACCCACAAGGGCCACACGCTACTGCCTGTCGAGCCCGACCCGGGTGGCAACAATGGAGTGTCGCGACCGCGCCTTCAATCATCGTCGGAGCCCGATTTTGCGATCAGATAGCCGATCGCCCGTTCCGCTTTCGGGTAGCGGCGGACCACCTTCCAGAACGCTTCGGAATGGTCGGCCACCTCGAGATGAGCGAGTTCGTGGACGAGCACGTAGTCGACGACCCAGTCGGGGAACTTCGCGATCCGGGTGCTGATCCGGATCGTTCCCGTGCCCGGCGTACACGACCCCCATCTCGACAACATCTCGTCCGACCATCTGATCTCACGCGGCCGGGGCAGGTCATGACGACGCGACAGAGTGGTGGCCCGTTCGTCGAGGTCGATCCGGTCGGTCGACACCTTCCGTCGGAAACGCCCGGTCATCACGTCGACCCAATGGTCCTCTTCGGCCCGGCTCATCCACGATGGAACCACGATCTTGAGGACCTCGCCGACGAGTTGGGCCCCGACCGTGCGGCGTCGCTTCTTCGATCGCTCGACGACGACCGTGAACGGATCGTCACTCGGCTCCGCATTCGGCGCCGCGACGGGAGCCGAGTGCGCGGACACCGGTTCGAAGGCGTCGTCGAACAGGCGCAGATCGTCGGAGGAACTCAGAGCGCCGTCCCGGTCGGGGCAGCATCAGCGAGATCGACGACATCACCGGCCGTCACCGCCATCCCGCGCACGTCGAACCAGCTCGCGGAGAGGTTCGACATCCGGGCATCCGTCGCGCCGAGCAGCCGTCGGACAGCTCGGATGACGCCGCCATGGCTGATCACCAGCACCTCTTCGCCAGGCGACTGCGCGGCGATGTCGACGAAGGCTGCGATCATCCGGCGGGCGGCGTCGTCGTAGGGCTCGAAGCCGTCAGGACGTCGGTGTTCCTCGAGGAAGCCCGGCCAGCTGGTTTCGACCTCGTCGTGGGTCAGGCCTTCCCACGGTCCGACGTTCGTTTCGCGCAGCCGCGGATCGATCAGGACAGGTCCGATGCCGATGATCTCGGCGATGATCGCAGCCGTCAGCGACGCTCGTTCGAGATCGCTCGACCACACTGCGCCGAACGTCCCGAGCAGCAGTCCGGCGCCTGCCGCCTGCCGCATGCCCTCGTCGCTGAGCGGCACGTCTGCCTGACCCTGCCAGCGGCCGATAGCATTCCACTCGCTCTGCCCGTGACGGGCAACCAGGAGCCGGGTCGAGGGTGAAGTCGCGCTGTTCTGCTTGCGCTGGCGCGGGTAGCCATCCATCCCCGCCGAGGGTAGTGCCACGGGTACGATCTGGATGTGGCTATTCTTCGGCTGTTCGCTTCCGCTCGTGAAGCAGCGGGCACCGGGCGAGACGATGTGCAGGCGGCTACGGTAGGTGAATTACTCGATGTTGCCGGGCGGCGATATGGGGCAGTTTTCATCGAAGTGTTGAAGACGTGTCGGGTGTGGGTCAACGGCGACCCAGCAACTCCTGACACGATCATCGGTGCTGCGGACGAAGTCGCCGTGTTGCCGCCGGTTTCGGGTGGAGCGCTCGACGGTTAGCAATGCGGTTCGATCATCGGTGATCAGGAGTGACCAGAGCAGACGAGCGAGTGAGGACGAGCATGGACAGCACAGCCAGCACGGACAATGCGACCGAACCAACTGAATTGCCGCTGGCCGAGCTTCGCTCGCTGCGCGCCGAACTGCAGAGTGACGACGATGCAATCAGCTACGTCCGTCGCCTGGTCCAGGCGCGGCTCGACCTCGTCCTGGCCGAGCGCGAACACCGAATCACCGGTGAAGATCGCGATGTCGCCGAAGATCTGCGGGCGATCCTCGGCGAGCATCTCGTCGCCAGTGGCGGCGGTCTGGCCAGGCCCCCTCGGCCGACCGAGGATGCCAGCGATCATCCGTTGGCAATTGAACTGGACCGACTGTTCAGCGAACTCGGTGGCAACCACGTCAGCGAATTGGACGACGAGCAGCTCGTGGCCCTGTCGGCAGCGCTCGAATCGTTCGAACACGCTCGTTCTCAGGAGCGACGCGAGTTGTTCACCCGGCTCGACGCGTTGAGCGCCGAACTCGTACGCCGGTATCGCGACGGCGAGGCCAGCGTCGACGGCCTGTTGGACAGCACCGCAGAGTGAAGGTTCCGCCTGGACCCGCTGATCTGCGCACCGAGTTGGAGGACCGACTCGCCGACGTCGGTGAGTTCATCCGCAACCAGCGCGAGGCGGCCAGTATGTCCGTTCGTCGGCTGGCAGAGGCGGCCAACGTCTCCAATCCGTACCTGTCGCAGATCGAGCGTGGCCTGCGCCGGCCGTCCGCGGAGAAGCTGCAGCAGATCGCCAAGGCGCTGAAGATCTCGGTCGAGACGTTGTACGTCAGGGCTGGCATCCTGCCCGACGGCGAATCCGAGGCCATCGGCGTGCGCGAGGCGATCGGCAGCGACAAGCAGCTGACCCCCGAGCAGAAGCAAGCGCTGTTGAACGTCTACGAGAGCTTCCTCAGCAAGTAACACATCTTCCGCCTGTGTCGGTGCCGGGGGGACAGGGTGGCGGGACACAAGGCGTGTGGAATACCGACCCGATGGGTAGGGTTTCGGCACTGTGCAACGTGTTGCTGTCATTTCCCTGCACACCTCGCCGCTGGCGCAACCGGGGGCCGGCGATAGTGGTGGCATGAACGTCTATGTCCGCGAACTGGTTTCGGCTTTGGCCCAGGCCGGTGTGGAATGCACCACCTACACCCGCGCGACCCGTCCGGACATGCCGGAAGTGGTGCAGGTCGAGCCCGGTCACCGGGTGGTGCATCTCCCGGCCGGACCGTTCGATCTGGCCAAAGAAGACTTACCGCGCGTGGTCGAGGAGTTCGGCGACGCCGTCATCGACCACCTCAAGAACGAGCGGGGTGCCGACGTCGTGCACGCCAACTATTGGCTCAGCGGGCTTGTGGCGCACCGGGTCAAGCACGAGTTGGAACTGCCGTTCGTGAGCACGTTCCACACCCTGGCGCGGGTCAAGGCCGAGGGCGGCGACCCAGAACCCGATCGGCGTGATCGCGCCGAGGCCGACATCATCAACTGTGCCGACGCGATCTGCGTCAGCTGTACAGAGGAGGAGAGCCAGTTCCGGCGTCTCTATGGCGACCCACCCGGCCGGATCGAGATCGTCGCGCCCGGTGTGGAGCAAGCGTTCTTCGCCCCAGGTGACAAACGCGGGGCACGTCATGCGCTCAGCCTTCCGAGTGGTCCGGTGCTGTTGTTCGTCGGTCGGATCCAGCCTTTGAAGGGTGTCGACGTCGCTGTGCGCGCCCTCGCCGAACTGAACCGGCCCGATGCGTTGCTGCTCGTCGTCGGTGGGGCCAGCGGACTCGAGGGCAGCGTCGAAGTCGCCCGGGTGATGAACCTGATCGACGAACTGGGCGTGCGCGATCAGGTCCGGTTCGTCGACCCGCAGCCGCATCACATCCTGTCCACGTACTACCGAGCCGCCGACATCGTCGTGGTGCCCAGTCGCAGCGAGAGCTTCGGACTCGTCGCGGCCGAGGCTGCCGCGTGCGGCATCCCGGTGGTCGCCAGTGCCGTCGGTGGTCTGTTGACGCTGGTCGACGACGGCCTGACCGGCTACCTGATTCCGGGGCGCGACCCCAGTGTGTTCGCAGACCGGATCCGGACGATCCTCGATGATCCGGCCCTGGCTGCTTCGATGGGCGTTCGCGCAGCAGAACGGGCGCGCCGTTACACGTGGAG
>JAYTOM010000567.1:0-13211 GCA_043747765.1 Actinomycetota bacterium | reverse complement strand
CGAGCGGTCTGCGACACGTAGCAGAACAGTTCCGTATCGCTGATGATCGGCCCGAAGCCCTGCGCGTAGCCGTTGGTGACGAAGGCCTGTAGTGGATGCGTGCGCACCGGGAGCCGGACGTCCGCGTAGTTGGCGATCGTCGTCACGTTGCCGCCGACCGCACTGAGCACCACACCCGCGGCGATGTTGCCGGTCGCCGTCTGCACGCCGGTGACCCGGTCGCCGTCCTTCAGCAATCCGGTGACCTTGGTGTTCTGCAACACGTGGACGCCCTCGCGCATCGCCCCCTGGGCGTAGGCCCAGACGACTCGGTCGTGACGGGCCGTCGCAGCGCCCGTGTGGTGCGACGCACCGAGCACCGGGTAACGGCCGCCGCCCGACAGATCGAGCTGGGGACAGATCGTCTTGGCCTCGGTGGGAGTGACCATCACGGTCTCGGTGCCACAGGCGGTGTTCAACATGCAGCGAGCCCGCTCCGCGCGCATGGCCGTCTCGGTGTGTGCGAGCCACAGCAGACCCTTTGTCGCGTGCATGATCCAGCAGCCGGTTTCCTCCTCAAGCGTGCTGTACAGCTCGAGGCTGTGCTGATAGAAGCGGACCGATTCCGGAATGCCGTAGTTGGCGCGGATGATCGTGGTGTTGCGGCCGGAGTTGCCGGAACCGATGTAGTTCGACTCGACGACGGCGACATTGGTGATGTCGTGGCGTGTCGCCAGGTAGTAGGCCGTTGCCAGCCCGTGACCACCGCCCCCGATGATGACCACGTCGTACGAACTCTTCGGCTCGTGCCACGTCAGGTCGAGCAGCGTCTCGACGAACTCGTTCATCTCAGTCGCTCCTGGAGTTCGTCGACGTAGGGGGTGTTCGTCAGCAGCAGGGCGACGTTGTCGCCACCGTCGGACGCGGTGGAGGCGCCGGTCAGAAAGAGCTTGGCGGGCACGGAGGCGATGAAACCCTGGGAGAAAGCTGGTCGATCCACCGGCAGCGGCCAATCGATGTGCTCGGCAACGTGGGCCAACTGTTCGGCGCTCATCCATGCCCCCGAGAATCCCGCTTCGGCAGCGACGATCACGTGCTCACCAACGACGCCGATGTTCTCGGTTGTCAGCACGAACACGTCATCGGGGGCGAACCGCATTGCCGTTGTCCCGGCCGGCCACGTGACGGCGTCGAGTGTGGTGGACGACGCCACGATCCGCGTCCCGTGCAGCGTTGCGAAATGCAGGTCAGGCGCGGGCACGTCGACCCTGCGGATCGTAGAAGGGCGGTTCAGCGACAGTCGCGACGCGCCCGTCGATGGTCACATGATCCGGCCACGGCTTGCGTTTCAGCCAGCCGAGCATCACCCCGTGACCGAGTAGCGGCGAGGTCCAACTGGAGGCCACGTGTCCGGCGATGTACGGACCACTGCCGGCAGCGTCGGAGGGGTCGGTGACGGAGATCGGACTGCCTTCCATCGGAGCATTCCCCTCGATCGTGAACCCGAACAACCGCCGTTCGTCGGGCATCTCGCTGGTGCGTGCCAGTGCGCTCTTGCCGAGGAAATCGGTCTTGCTCATCTTGACTGCCCAGTCCATGTTCAGTCGGCGCGGGGTGGAGTCCATCTCGCTGTCCATGCCGACGATCACGTGGCCCTTCTCCAGCCGCAGGCCGAACAGCGCCTGCAAGCCATGTGGAGTGATACCGAGATCTCTGCCTGCAGCCAACAACGCCCGCCACAACTCGACCGACCGGTCAGCCGCGTGGTGCAACTCGAACGAGGCTTCACCCGTGAAGCTCAGTCGCATCACGTGATTCGGCACACCGGCGACGTCGGCGTGCAGGTGCTGCAGGAACCTCGGCGGCTCGGCCAAGCCGACGCGCTGCAACAGCGTGGAGGCAAGTGGCCCGGTGACATTGATCGCAGCGAGCGACATCGTCTGATCCAACACATGAACGTCGAGGCCCCATGTCTCGATCCAGTCGCGCACCCACATCTCCGCGTTTGCTGCGCCGCCGGATGTGAACGTGAGCACGAACCGTGTGGCCGTCTCGCGCAGGACCATGCCGTCGTCGATCAGGTGGCCGCGCTCGTTCAACAGCAGGACGTACCGCGAGCGACCGACCTTGATGTCGTCGATGGTGGTGGGGTAGAGCCGCTCCAACAATTCGACCACGTCGGGGCCGGACACCAGCAACTTGCCGAGCGTGCTGACGTCGCCGAGCGAAACGGCTTCGCGCACGGCCCAGTACTCGGCGATGACGTCGCCGTAGTTCCACGGCCTCCACCAACCACCGAACCGGTCCATCTGTGCGCCGAGCGCGAGGTGCTCGTCGTGCAGCGGCGAACGCCGAAAGACGTCGGTGTGCACGTCGGCCGAGGCCTCGGCGAGGGTGATCTGGCGCGATGCCGGACGGGCGGTGAACGGCTCCGGTACGGCCCCGGACCGGTCGGCAACGAACGAACGCAGATATGGCCCGCAGACGCCGCCCTGACACGTGCCGGTGCCGCACAGGCTGGCCCGTTTGACGAGTTCGAGTTCGTTGAAACCTCGGTCCCACACGCCCTGCAGGTCTGCGACGGTCACCTTCGAGCACGGACAGACCACACCTTCCGTGGGGCACGGCGGCAGCGCGAATTTCTCTGCCGCTGGACCGACCGCGGTGACCGGCAACTGCTCGCCGGACATGCGCGACAACATGTCACGTGGCGCCAGACCGAGGCCGAGGACGACGGTATCGCACGGGAACGAACCGCCTGACGTGACGACTCCGGTGACGTGTCCGTTGCTGCCCTCGATGCGCAGGAGGGTGCCGGAAACGGCGGTGCAGTCGACGCCTGCCGGAGCTGTTCCCACAGCAACGGCAACCCCGAGGTCGAGACCCGCTGTGACCATCTGCTGAGCGGCCCGAGCCGTGACGAGCCCGATCAGTTCGTTGCCGGGGCAGACCGGATGCAACTCGGCCGCACCGGTGGCGACCACCACGTCGCGAGCATGCACGTGGACCATTGCATCAGGCCTGCGCACGATGACCGTCGGGCCGCCGTAGATGGCGACGACCTCGTTGCCGTCGCCGGCGTCGAGGGTCAGTACCGAGCGCCCGTCGTCGGTGGCACGGGCGGCCGCGGCGAGGCCACTCTCGCCCGAACCGATCACGACGAGATCGGCCTCGATCCGGCGAACCGGTACATGCGCTGCGACGGGGGTCCTCGTCACGTCCGGCTGCGCGATCGAGCGGAACGGCGGCGCGCCGATCTCGGGATGGCGGCGCACGACCAGGCCGGGTCGGGCCGGGGTCTGACAGGTCCGCACGAACGCCGTTGCGTCCACGTCGCAGACACAGTTGGGGCAGTCGCCAGCCAGGCACAACGTACCGCCGTGGTGCGGGTGCTGACCGGCACGCAGCACAGCCAACGCAACGGAATCACCGTCGACGAAGTCGATCGGCTGCCCGTCGACGACGATCTTGCTCACGACGGATCCCTCATCCGCGCATCCGCGAACCGGACGGATCGAGGATCGGCTCGAGTTGCAGGCGAGCCGGCCGACGACGACCGATGATCTCGATCTCGAACCGGCCCGCATTCGGAGTTGCGAGTTCGGCCGGGATGTAGCCCATCGCCATCGACGCCTTGCTGAAGTGCGCGTATCCGCCCGACGTGATCCATCCAACCACCGTGCTCTGTCCCGATCCGTCATCGTGCCAGACCGGCTCGTCGCCGATCACGTCCGCTGGGTTGTCCGGATCGGGTTCGACGACGAAGGTGACGAGTCGGCGGTCGGGTCCCGTCTTCAATTCGGCCTCGTGTGCGGGCCGCCCGATGAAGTCGTGATCCAACTTGATGTAGCTGAGGATGCCGGCTTCGAGCGGCGTGTAGATCGGCCGGTACTCGCGGTACCAGGTTCCGAAGCTCTTCTCCAGGCGCATTGTGATCAGCGCCCGGAATCCGAACAGACGCATGTCGTACGGCTTGCCCGCCTCCCAGATCAGGTCGAACAGGTAGCGCTGGTTCTCCGGCGTCATCCAGATCTCGTAGCCGAGGTCGCCGGTGTACGTCATCCGGCTCAGCCACACCTCGGCGAAACCGATGTTCACGCGGCGGAACGACATGAACGAGAAGTCAGCACTGGCCAATGACGTATCGGTCAACGACTGCAGGACGTCACGCGAATTCGGTCCGGCGACGGTGAGCCCAACCATCGACAGCGCCAGGTTCTGGAACGTGACAGAACCGTCCGACGGCATGTGATCGATGAACCAGCGCGAGTGGTGTGTCTCGGCGGCCTGCGAACCGAACAGGAAGAATTCGTTCTCGCCGATACGTGACACGGAGAACTCGCCGACGATGCGCCCCTGCGGGTTCAGCATCGCCGTCAGGAGCGTGCGTCCGACCTTCGGCAATCGATTCGTGAAAAGGGTCAGCAGCCACTCGGCTGCCCCGGAGCCGGACACCTTGTACTTGGCGAAGTTCGAGGCTTCGGAGAAGCCGACCCGCTCGCGTACGGCACGCGATTCCTCGGCGACGAGATCGAATGCGTTCGAACGATGGAATGTGACGTCCTCGACCGGATCCTTGCCTGGCTCCTGGAACCACAGCGGGTGCTCGAGGCCGAAGCCGGCACCCCACACGGCGTTGTGGTCGGTCAGGCGGTCGTAGATCGGCGTTGTGTGCAGCGGACGGGCGGCGGGCAGTTCTTCGTTCGGGAACGTGATCCGGAAACGTCGTGAATAATTCTCGCGCACCTTGGCGTTGGTGTACGCCAGCGTGGCGTAGTCGCCGTACCGGGCAACGTCCATCGCGAAGATGTCGGCGCCCGGGTCACCTTCGATCATCCAGTTGGCAAGCGACAGACCGACACCGCCACCCTGTGACAGCCCGGCCATCACTGCGCACGCCGACCACATGCCGCGTAGCCCCTTGATCGGGCCGACGAGCGGATTGCCATCCGGGCTGAACGTGAATGGTCCGTTGACGAACTTCTTGATGCCGGCCCTGCCGACGAGTGGGAAGTGCTCGAAGGCCTTCTCCAATTCCGGCGCGATGCGGTCGAGATCGTGGTCCAGCAGTTGGAACACGAAATCCCATGGTGTCTGCTTCGGGGCCCACGGCCGGTTGTCCTGTTCGTACGTGCCGAGCAGGATGCTCTGGCCCTCCTGGCGGGCGTAGATCTCGCCGGCGAAGTCGATCATGTGCGGCAGCTCGTGGCCGGTGCGCTTGTTGAACTCGATCACCTCGGGCATCGGCTCGGTCATCAGGTAGTGATGCTCCATCGCCAGCACGGGCAGCTCGATGCCGGCCATCCGACCGACCTCACGCGCCCACAGCCCGCCTGCGTTGACGATGTGCTCGGCGTGGATGATGTGATCCCGATCGGTGATGACGTCCCAGGTCCCGTCCGAACGCTGTTGCAGACCGGTGACCCACGTGTCGAGGTACACCTCTGCGCCGCGGTTCTTGGCGCAGATCGCATAGGCGTGGGTGACCCCGTACGGATCGACGCTGCCCTCGTCCTCGTCGTACAGAGCACCGACGAAGAACTTCTCCTCGAGCAACGGGTTCATCTCCTTGGCCTCGGCCATCGAGATGATCTCCATGTTCATGCCCAGATACCGACCGCGGGCCTGCGCCATCCGCAGCCAGTCGAGCCGCTCGGGCGTGTCGGCGAGTTGCAATCCGCCGGGCAGGTGGATTCCGCAGTTCTGACCGGACTCGGCCTCGATCTCCTTGTACAGGTTGACCGTGTACTGCTGCAGGCGAGCGACGTTCGGGTCACCGTTGAGGGTGTGCATTCCACCGGCCGCGTGCCACGTCGAGCCGGCGGTCAGCTGCTTGCGTTCGAGCAGAACGACATCGATCCAGCCGGCCTTGGTCAGGTGGTAGAGCACGCTGGCCCCGACGACACCGCCGCCGACGACGACGACCTGTGCTGATGATTTCATGGTTGTTCCTTCGGAATGCAGTGGATCAGAAGTCCGTTGCCACGCCGCCCTCGGCGTGACGCCGGGCGACGAATGATTCGAGCTCTTCTCTGATGGCGCTGTCCAGTGCCGGCGGTTCGTACACGGCCAGCATGTCCTTCCAGATCTGGTTGGCCTTGGCGGGCGCCTGCGGGCTGCCGCCCTCTTCCCAGGCCTCGTAGTTGCGCCAGTCGGAGATCATCGGTTTGTAGAACGCCGTGCGAAACCTGTCCTGTGTGTGCTGTGTGCCGAAGAAGTGACCGCCGGGTCCGACGTCGCGGATCGCGTCGAGGCCGAGGGTGGAATCGTCGACAACCGGCGGCTCGAGGAACGCGGAGACCATGTGCAGAAGATCGGCATCGAGGATCATCTTCTCGTAGCTGGCGTGCAGCCCGCCCTCCATCCAGCCAGCGCCGTGCATCAGCAGGTTGACGCCGCCCTGGATCGCGCCCCACAGCGAGAACACCGATTCGTACGCGGCTTGGGCGTCGAGCGCGTTCGCGGCACAGACGTTGCTGCTGCGGTAGGGGAGGCGGTAGCGACGGGCGAGTTGGCCACCGACCATCGCCGTGCGCATGTACTCGGGAGTGCCGAACGCCGGCGCGCCCGACTGCATGTCCACGTTCGACGTGAATCCGCCGTAGATGGCCGGCGAACCGGGCCGCACCACCTGGGTCAGGGTGATCCCGGCGAGCGCCTCCGCGTTCTGCTGGGCCAGCGCGCCGGCCAGCGTGACCGGTGCCATTGCGCCGGCGAGGGTGAACGGGGTCAGGCACACGATCTGGTTACGCCTGGAGTATTCGAGGATGCCGTGCAGCATCGGTGTGTCCAAGCGCAGCGGCGAGCTGGAGTTGATGATCGTGAAGATCGACGGCTCACGTTCCAGCGTCTCGTCGTCGATACCGCGTGCGATGCGGATCATCTCCAGACAATCGATGTTGCGCTGCCGGCCGAGGCTGTAGGCGTGGAACGGCTTGTCGGTCAGCACGATTGCATCGAGCGTCGCGTCGAGGTGGCGTATGGATGCGTGCAGATCGATCGGCTCGACGGGATAGCCGGAGATGAAGTGGACGCTGTTGAGCATCTGCGACAGACGGAGCAGGTTCTGGTAGTCGGCGTGGTTGCCGATGCGACGGCCGCGGTCGAGGTCGAGCACGTTCGGCGCGCTGGCGACGGACCCGAAGGCCGTGTAGTCGCCGCCGATGACGAGGTTGTGGGCCGGGTTACGCGAGTGGAACGTGAACTGCGCCGGCGCGGTCGTGATCAGTTCGGCGATCATCTCACGATCGAAGTGGACCCGCTCGGTGCCGCTGTCCACCGTGGCGCCGGCCCCGACCAACAGGTCGCGTGACTCTTCGTCGAGGAAGTCCATCCCGATCTCTTCGAGGATGGTCATCGACGCGTCGTGGATCGACTCCAGTTCGTCGGCCGACACGACTTCGGTCGGCTTGTACGGCAGTCGTGGCTGACGGAACTCACGCTGCACGGGAATCCGACTGCGTTCTCCGGTGGCGCGGCCCCCGCGTCGAGTGCGAGCACCGCTGGTTTCGATGTGTGCGTCGGTCACCCGAGCGATACTAGCCATCTAACTCGGCACGTTCGTGCCGGGAATCAGGACGACGGTCAGCGGATCAGGTGCGGTAGCGGAGGGCGATCGTGCGCTGTTCCTTGAGGAACGCAGGGATCTCGTTCGGTTGGACGACAGCGCCACGGATCAGATCGTCGAATTGGGCCGTGAGTGTTCGTACATGTTCGGTCGAGGTGAGCACCAGGTACATCTGGCCGAGGTAGAGAGCGGCGCGCAACGGCCCGAAGATGGTCACGGGAGCGGCGTACCGCTCGCGACCGTCGAACAGGAACCATCGCAGCGTCGGGTACAGCTCTGCGCACAGTTCGATCATGTGATCCAGCTGGGCCAGCCGACTTTTCAGCTCGAGTTTGCGCCAGATACCGGCGCCACGGGCGAACAGTTCGACGGCCTGGATGGAATTGCAGCACTCGAGGTCGGTCTCCGGGCCCCGCGTCCAGGCCAGGCGTGCCGAGGCGGTTTCGATCTGCTGATCGGGCGTGGTGGCGACGTAATCGTTCATCTCGTACCGAATCACCTCATCGGTCTTGAGCAGATCCGGCAGTGTCGAAGGAACGTATCTGACCTTGTAACCGACGGCCTCGCGGAGCCATGCGATCAGACGCTCGTCGTTGTGAGCGAGGGCGTCCTTGGCGAAAGACATCTGTTCGTCCATCAGCTCTGCTTGCATCGGCCCGACGTTGCTGAGGCCGATCAGCCAGTCGAGCGAGGACTGCTGTTGTTCGGCGATGGTCACCAGCGTCTCGACTCGCGGGAGGCGACGGTTCGTGGACGACATCAGCTGCGACAGGGTGGAGCGATCGAGCCCGACAGCAGCGGCGAACTCGCTCTGGTTCATACCCGAATCGCGGATCACCTTGGTCAGTCGTTCCTGGAACGTGCGGAGCAGATCCCGTTTGTCGGTCATCGTCGAAATTGTACGCGCCCGTGTGACGTGAGTACCACAATTGTTGTGTTGTCACCCCAGATGTACGAAGGACACATCACGTGGGCCGCATATGTGCGCAAATACCCCACCAAATTGGTCGGGAATCACGTCATGGTGATGTAGACATCAATCAGTGGCTGGAACACGAGCACCGAACAGAACGACGATCGAGTGGCCGACTGTCGTCGCGATCGCCTCGTTCTGGCTCGTGTTCTCGGCGACGCTGGTGTTCGGAGCTCGGCTTCCGGCCCTCGTCGCAATCGGACTGCTCGCCGTCCTCGGCTGCTTCTACCTCTCGCTGCAGCACGAGGTGATCCACGGCCACCCCACCGGGTTCCGCTGGCTGAACACCGTGCTGGTCGTTGTTCCGCTGACCTTGATCGAGCCGTTCAGCACGTACCGCCAGACGCACATCGCCCACCACGCGAGCGATCTGACCAATCCGCTGAACGATCCGGAAAGCCACTACGTCTCGCCGGAGGTGTGGCATCGCGCGGGGCCGTTCAAACGCGCAATGCTGCACGCGAACCGCACGTTGGCTGTGCGGATGACGCTCGGCCCGGTCCGGGGAACGCTGAGGATGTGGACGACAGAGGCCCGTGCGTTCCACCTCAGCCGCGTCGTTCGGATCCGTTGGTCGACGCATTGCGTCGGAGCAGTTCTGGTGGTCCTCGTGGTCCGGGGGGCCGGTCTGCCGCTGTGGATCTATCTTGTCGGATTCGTCTTCGGTGGAACCTCGTTGACGGCACTCCGCTCGTTCCTCGAACACAGTGCACACGAACGCGAGCCCCGCTCCGCCGTCGTGGACAGCAACTGGTTCTTCGGATTGCTGTTCCTGAACAACAATCTGCACTACACACACCATGCAATGCCAGGGGCTGCGTGGCACCGTCTGCCGCAACTGACCCGTGACATGGACGCCGGGGTGATCGTCGCCGACGGCGCTGGTCACTACCGCGGGTACTTCGAGATCGCCAAGCGCCACATGTTCCGCTCGTTCTGCCAGCCGATCAATCCGCTCCTGCAGCCAGTCGAAGCAGGAACACTCGAAGCATGAACGGCACGCTCGCAGTTCTGGCGATGTACCCGTACCCGTCGGTGTCGGCGTCATGGGACCGGTTGTACGAAGCGGCCGCCGCCGAGGTGCCCGACGCGCCGACCGCACTGCGCTGGGACATCGACGTTCACAAAACGTGGCTCGACCCGAACCTGGCGATCGGCATGGCGTGCGGTTGGCCGCTCGTCCAGACACTGGGCGATGCTGTTCGCGTGATCGGGACGTTCTCGTACGACGCGAGCGAGCCAGGGTCACATCTGTATCGCAGCGTCATCATCGCCCGTGACGATGTCCCGCTCGCCCGTCTGGCCGACGGCCATGCGGCCATCAACTCGACGGACAGCCTCTCCGGCTACGTCAGTCTGTTGTCCGCTTTTGGACTGGACACGGCATGGCCCGGCCGTGTCACATTCACCGGTGCGCACACGGCGAGCATCGAGGCAGTTCGCAGCGGTGCCGCCGACGTCGCCGCGATCGACGGCGTGACATGGGCACTTCACCAGCGTGATGCTGCCCGATCACTCGTCGGACTGAAAGTTGTCGGACGCGGGCCTTCGGTACCGGGACTCCCGATCATCGTGCCCGCGACGACATCGGATGACCGAGTCGCGGCGTGGCGCAGCGGTCTCCACCGCGCAGTCGCCGATCCAGCGCTGGCTGCCGACATCCGCCGGTTGACGATCCGCCGCTTCGTCGCCTTGGACAACGCCGACTATTCGACGGACCTCGCCGATCTCCGCCGGCGCCACCTCGTCCGCACCTGACGCTGGCGGAAGCGGTCGACTCGGTCTTCTGGCCCGGCCTCGGCTTCTGGGCGAGATCACAGCAATACGTCGGGCTATGTCCTCACACAGACGGTCTCACACAGACGGTCTCACACAGACGGTGGGGAACGGCCAGTGCGCGCGCATAGAGTCCGCTCCCCGTTCCGAGCCGTGACACGCTCCAGCGGTCACGACGATGAACGACGCGCCACTCTTTCCCGAGCTCGATCTCGAGCGCGCTCAGCTGGCCCACTCGCGCGCCTGCCGTAACGAAATGATCACGATGTTCGAACGGGTCGATCCGCAGGACTCGGCCGACGAGTTCACCAAGGAGTACATCGAGGTCACGGTCGAGGAGGCCCTGGAAGATCTGCGCACTCCTGGTGCCGGCGACTTCTTCGGACGCGTCGACGAATCGACCGAGACAACCCCGAGTGGCGCAGTGACCGACGGTGATGTCTGGTACATCGGCCGTCGACACATCGAGGACGTCGAGCACGATCCTGTCGTCATCTACTGGCGAGCCCCGATCGCCGCGCCGTTCTATCGGGCGACCACACTCGACCCACTCGGGCTGCGCCACCGTCGTCGGTTCATGATGAGCGATGGCGAGTTGACATCGTATTTGGACGAGCAGCTCGACGACCCGGATTCGGCCGGAGCGGCGAGTGGCATTCCAGACCCGGTGCTGGCCGAGATCGGTGCCGCGCGAACTGGCGCGATGCGCGAGATCGTCGCCACGATCCAGGCCGAGCAGGACATCGTGATCCGTGCACCCATGCAGCAGGCGTTGATCGTGCAGGGTGGTCCGGGAACCGGGAAGACAGCGGTTGGTCTGCACAGAGCTGCCTATCTGCTGTTCGAGCATCGCCGGCGGCTCGTCAGCGAAGGTGTGCTCGTCGTCGGACCGAACCAGGTCTTGCTCGACTACATCGGCAACGTCCTCCCGTCTCTCGGTGAACGCAGCGTGCAGCAGCGCACGGTCCTCGATCTGTGCGTGCCCCGCGTGGACGTCGAAGGCAGCGACGACGTGGACGTCGCCAAGTTGAAGGGCGATCCGAGAATGCTCGAGGTTCTGCAGCGAGCTGTTCGCAACGGTATTCGGTTGCCGACCGAAGCGATCCGGGTGCCCCTCGGCCTGAGAACGTGGGTCGTCGAACCGGACGAGTTCGCCGGCTGGGTGGCCACCGCACTCGGCGGGACCGCACAAGGCCGTCCGCTGAACGGGCGCCGGGCCGCGCTGAAGACGATCGCCCAGCAGCATCTTCGCCGCCAGAGCGACAGAGACGATGCGTGGACGCGTTCCGCGTCGCTGAAGGAAGCCGTGACGCAGCCGACGGCCTTCTCAGCGCCGTCGAACAGCACGCGCTGCTCGGTCCGAAGCCCGGCTCGAAAAAGCGACCGTGGACAGCGGCCGATCAACTGTTGCTCGACCAGACGAACTCACTGCTCGACGGTCCGCCGTTCGTCTTCGGCCACGTGGTCGTCGACGAGGCCCAGGACCAGTCGGCTGTCGGCCTGCGGGTCATCGGCAGACGCAGCCCCGCCGGTTCGTTCACGATCCTCGGCGACCTCGCGCAATCGACGACGCCAGCCGGCCAGCACGAGTGGCCGGCGGTCGCCCGGTATCTCGGTGCGGCCGAGTACGAAGTTGCCCACCTGACGATCGGCTACCGAGTACCCGAGCCGGTGCTGTCGGTGGCCAACCTGCTCCTGCCGTTCACCGCCGTGGACATCATCGCCAGCCGCAGTGTGCGAATGGACGGCGAAGCGCCGACGATGCGTGTCGTCGAGCCGGTGCTCTTGGCCGCAGCCGTCGCCGAAGAGGTGGCGACAGCGCGCCACAGACACGTGCTGACCGGAGTGGTCGCGCCGGCTCATCTGCACGGAGCAATCACCGGGGCGCTGGCCGCCACTGGTTTGGAGGCGGTGACACGCGTTCAGGACGTGCAGAGGACCCAGATCCCGATCTTTTCGCCGGAGGCGGTGAAGGGTCTCGAGTTCGATGCCGTCGTGGTGGTCAATCCCGGCGAGATCTTCGACGGCACACCACGCGGCGCGCGGTTGCTGTATGTGTCGATGACCCGTGCGGTCCAGGTTCTGCGGATGATCGGCGACTCCGCCTTCGCCGCAGAATCGCTGTAATGTCGACACCACGTCGCCGGCTCGCCCAGTATCGGCGCCTGACTATCTGGGGGTAATCGTGAAGACCAAGGCTGCAATTCTGTGGGAGACGAACACGCCGTGGAGCGTTGAGGAGATCGAGCTGGATCCGCCGGGCCCCGGTGAGGTTCTCGTCAAGATGGCTGCGTCCGGCCTCTGCCACAGTGACGAGCACCTCGTCACCGGCGATCTGCCGTTCGCATTGCCGATCATCGGGGGCCACGAGGGCGCCGGTGTCGTGCTGGAAGTGGGAGCGGGCGTCAGCTGGCTGTCGGCCGGCGATCACGTCGTGTTCGGGTTCATCCCCAGCTGTGGCCGGTGCCCGAGCTGTTCCACGGGGCACCAGAACCTGTGCGACCTCGGGGCGCTGATGGGTGGGGGCAAGCAGATCACCGACGGCACCTCGCGTCATCACGCCAAGGGTCAAGATCTCAGCCTGATGTGCATTCTCGGCACGTTCTCGCACCACACCGTGGTCAACGAGGCGAGCTGCATCAAGATCGATGACGACGTGCCGCTCGACCGTGCCTGCCTGCTCGGTTGCGGCGTGGTCACCGGCTGGGGAAGCGCGGTGTATGCCGCCGAGGTCGGGCCCGGCGACACTGTTGCAGTAGTCGGTGCCGGAGGGATCGGGTCGAACGCCATCCAAGGCGCCCGGTTGGCCGGCGCGAAGCGGATCATCGCCATCGATCCGGTCGAGTTCAAGCGCGAGAAGGCAATGGAGTTCGGCGCGACGCACACCGCATCCAGCATGGCCGAGGCGCTGCCGCT
>JAYTOM010000566.1:0-5033 GCA_043747765.1 Actinomycetota bacterium | reverse complement strand
TGGCGGAATCCCACCCTTTCCGCCAATGCGCTTGTGAGCGTACCCTGCTGTTCACTGGCGAAGGGTGAGTAGGGCTCTGAGCTGGGGAAATGTCAAAACGGTGTCAATGGACGTTCACCGTTGTAACTGGGTCGTTGCGTGACCGGTTGCGTGACTTGAGCCTCCAGAGGGTCTAACCTCGTCACGGGAGGTTGGAAATGCCTCGGAAACCTACGACAAAGACGATGACCCTCGTCGATGGATCGAAGACGGTCGTCAACAAGAACTCGAACGGCGAAGGTTCGCTCTACTTCCAACAGAGTAAGAATGCGTGGAGAGCTACCTACACGCTGGCGGGGGAGACGATCAGGCGATCAGTTCAGGCGAGAACGAGAGAAGCCGCCATCGCTCGTCGCGACGAGGCCATGGCTTCGGGACTGAAATCGAAGCGAGCTGAAAGCAGATTCAGCTCCAACACAACAGTGGGTGAGTTCGCGAAATGGTGGCTCGACAACGAAGCGCGCCATCGGGTCCGCTCATCATCGTTAGATCGCATGGCGCAACGAGTTGGTGGGCTGGGTGAGATCGGCGAGTTCCGTTTGGTCGATGTGACAACGGAGGACCTGATCAGTTGGCAATCGGCGTTGCTCTCGACATTCGCGGCGACGACCGTGTCCGATACGCGTACGACGGCACGGCAGGTCTTTGCCTCGGCTCGAGAGCTCAACCTCATCACGGTCAATCCCGTCGAGCGGTTGAAGCCGCCGAAGGTGGTAAAGCAGGCCGGCAGAACGTTGGCGTTGGATGAAGTGCGGTCTCTGCTTGAAGCGACTGACAGTCATCGTTACGGGTTGGTCGTGCGCGTTCTGTTCACGACAGGGTTACGCGTAAGCGAAGCGCTCGGGCTCTCGTGGGACGATCTCGATACCAGTTTGGGTACGGCCACCGTTCGGCGCGCAGTCACCTACTCGACTGCCGAAGGGACGACGCTCGGTCCACCGAAAACGGCTGGCGCCGCGGGCGTTCATCACCTCGCCCCCGGCGTGTTGACGCGACTGACCGAATGGAGGAGGCGACAAGACGGCGAACGAGCCTCGAGTGGGCCGCTCTGGCAAACACAGACTTACCAAGGATCGACAGTCCGACTGGTCTTCACGACGGAGTCGGGCGGACTGGTGAGCCGGCAGCACATCGACGCGCTGCTGCGTCGGACCGCAGTCAAGATCGGACTCGATCCGACACATCTGGGAACGCACGTTGGCCGCCGCACTGTTGTCACGACGTTGTATGCCAATAGCGCCGAGTTGGCTGATATCGCCCGACACGTCGGCCACGCAAATTCGGCGACAACCGCCGGCTACGTCACCTCGCTGAGCGACAGGCCGGAGCGTACGGCAAAGCTCGCAGCAAGTTTGCTCGACTCCCCGCCAGGAGTTCTGCCCCGGAAACGCGAGAAGTAGTTCAGGCATTCATCGATACCGGCCAGTCATCGGACGATCCCGTCCATGGCGTCGTGACAGTTCCTCTTGTGCGATGTTCTCGGCCTCGACCGGGAAGCCTTTTCCGCTGCCAGACACCTCAGGCGCTGTCGCTCCCTCTTGGAGCGGTTTCCGAACCGGCGGTAAGAAGAGACCCAACGAACGAGTGATCGGCCATAGGGCTGCGTAACGAGAACAAGTGTACGAAAATCGTCGGATCGATTTTGTGTTCACCCTCTTCGGAAGGGAACGTGGGCAGCGGCAGGAAATCCACGTGCTTCTCGATCGCTCGAGTGCTTCGCCCAGACTTCTCCTGGCTCGGGAGTCGCCGATAGATGATCACGAAGCTCCACAACAACAACGACCAGCAAGCAGCTCGGACTGTTCGCAACATGATTGTGCATGCTGGTCATTGCTTGGTGAACGTCGAGACAACGAGGTGCACCATGGAGCCATTGAACGCGAATGCTCCACTAACTCCCGGGAGCAGGTCGGCGCCGCAAGGCAATAGATCGAGTAGGCCTTCGATGGAGCGACAGATCTTGAGCAGCGACGCGGCGGTCGCGCTTCCCGTCGATCAGGGTTACAAACTTGTGTCATATTCGAAACCGTCTGCGCGTCTTCCCATGACGGACTCGGCCGGGTTGCTTCCGCTGGCCGTTTCACCAAGCGAGGCAGCCCTGATGGCACGTTGTAGCCGCGGGTTCCTGTACAAGCCGATGAGGACGGGTGAGCTGCGGTCGTTCAAGATGGGACGGTCGCGAAAGATTCTTTACGGAGATCTCGTCGAATGGGTGAACGGCCTTGCCGACCGGGGTCTCGCTGGGTGACCGTCGCAGTCGACGGTCCCCCACAGCCGCGCACACGCGAGCGGGTAATCGGCCGGGGTCGTCGCCCGAACGTCGGAGCAGCTCGAACATCTCCTGCAGGACGCTGCAACACGGGTGCGATGTGGGGTCATTGGAGGCATGAACGAACTTGCGACCCGCCATGCAACGACGCTGCCGAGCGCGGAACCAATCAGCCGTGCCACGAGAAATCTGTTTACTCTGCGTGCACGCTGCGTTACGTTTCGTAGCAGCATGACACGCTGCGGAATTTGTTAGCGGATCGGCTGCCTCCGCGCTAGTGGCAGTTTTGGAAGGACGCGCCGAAATCGGACTGCTGGGATTGGCGCTAACGATCGCTGCGAGCGCAGCCATCAGCGATCTACAGGACCGCACAATCCCGAACTCAATCATTGCCACGGGCTTTCTGGTTGCCGTGTTTGGTGCCGCAGTCGTCTCTGTCGTAGACCGCAGCGACGTAGCGGGCTCGATGCTCATCGGTGCGTTGGTCACCGGATGTCCGCTGCTGCTGGTGCATCTCGCACGACCATCGGCTGTCGGAGCGGGTGACGTCAAACTCGCCGTCGTCCTCGGTGGACTGCTGGGCTCAACACACTGGATACTAGGGACCTGGATGCTGCTCGCCGCGTGCATCGTTGCAGCCGCCGCCATCACCGTCACCAGATCATGGCGAACAAGTATTCCCTTCGGAGCATGCATGGCAGCAGGTACTTGCCTGGCGCTCATGGGAACTCAAATCGACGCCCTTGTTGCACGAGGGGCCTTCGGATGAACCGCCACCTCCCAATCGCGATCCTGTCGGTGATCGTCACCCTGTCGGCATGCGCCGGCTCGACGACAAGTTCGTCGACAACCACATCCTCGTCAACCTCGTCCGCACCATCCACCGTCCCTACGCCCGCAACGAGCATGGCCCCGGCGACGACCGAAGCATCAACCGGGCGCCACCAACTGCAGCGACGGTTACGACCACCGAGTTGACGGAGCCGGTGTCGAGCACTCCAGCCGTCACGACGGCAGCCACGACGGAGCGACCACGGCCACGAGTGTCGAGGAAACGATTAGAGCCGACTATCAGACGGATCAGGGTCTCTATTGGGCGGTCGTCTTCTCGCCGTCGAGGGAGAACCTCGAAGCGCGGGTCGGTGAGTTCTCGGTTCCTGGCGAACAGATTTTCGCCGCCGTGGTAAAGGGAGTGCAGGACCTTGTGAAGGTCGGCGACATCTACGTCCCCAATTCGCCTGATCTTCGGCATGGGAGTGTCGAGAAGGTCGACCTTGACGGTGCCAGCGATGCAACTCTGACGATTTGTACTGTCGACAATTCGAAGCGAATCACACCTGCTGCGAATTCTCCGACCAGTTCAGAGATCGACGAGAACAACACCGGCCAACTCGCGGCTACCCGCACCATACTGCGAATGCACCTCTCATCTGGACGGTGGCTCTTGGCATCGTATCCAGGCGACGCTCTCGGCATCTGGAAAGGGCAGGACCATTGCGAACCTGCCTGAGGATCCCGGTTGTGGCTTGCGTGATCTCTGCAGTGGCCGCCCTGAGTCTCTCATCGTCGGCTTCTGCGGATGTGGTTTGCACTGTCGACGGGTCTCGTGAGTCGGAGTTGGTGGAGCTTCGTCGCGCGGTGACGTCGGCGAGGCGGATTTTGGGGGTCGTTGCTATACATACCTTGATTGGGAGTGTGTGGTGTCGAAGCCGAATTGGAAACGTGGGCCTATGCCGTTGACGGCGAAGCGTGACTTGTACGTTCAGTTGATGAAGCATGGGATGCAGAACAGCGCAGCGTGCCGCCAGGTCGGTGTGAACCGCAAGACGGGGCAACGGTGGCGCCTCGGTCGGGTCGTCGTTGATCCCAAGCACGGCGATTACCGCTACGACCCGATCGTGGCGCCACGCGCCTCGACGACGAACGGGTCCGAGCGGTACCTGTCTGATGTAGAACGCATCGTGATTGCCGACGGGGTCCTGGCCGGGCGGTCGAAACGTTCGATTGCTGGTGAGCTGGGTCGCAGTGTGTCGTCGGTGTGCCGTGAGGTGCTGCGTAACGCTGAAGCGTCGGGTGAGTACCGGCCGCACGCCGCGCAGCAGCGGATGCTGACTCGTCGTCCGCGACCGAAGCTGCGCCGCCTGGCTCTCAATGTGGAGTTGCGTGGCGTGGTCCAGGAGCGGCTCGACAAGCGGTGGAGTCCGGAGCAGATCTCTAACAGCTTGCGCCTCGATCATCCCGATCGACCGGACCTGCAGTTGGCGACTGAATCCATCTACCAGGCGATCTATGAACCATCGAGTGTGCTCACGACGAGTGCGCGGGTGGTGTTGCGCACCGGTAGAGCGAACCGGCAGCGCCGCCATGGTGGCGTGCGTAGCGCCCGGTTCGTGGTCCCGATGACCCCGATCAAGGAACGCCCGGAAGCGGTCGAGGATCGGGTGGAGGGCGGGCAGTGGGAGGGAGATTTGATCACTGGGACGATGAACCAGTCGGCCATCGGCACGCTCGTGGAACGCTCGAGCCGATTCACGATGCTGGTGCATTTCGTCGGTCCCCACGATGCCGGTTGCGCGACTCGATGACGGAGATCTTCAATCAGCTTCCGGGCGGCGTGCGTCGGTCGTTGACGTGGGATCAGGGGATCGAGATGGCACGCCATCACGAGTTCACCGTGGCGACGGCAATGCCGGTGTTCTTTTGCGAGCCTCGATCGCCGTGGCAG
>JAYTOM010000565.1:0-1926 GCA_043747765.1 Actinomycetota bacterium | reverse complement strand
GCGAACCAACCTGGCTTCGGCCGAGCTCGCCGAAGAGACGGTCGGGGAACTGCGCGCAGCCGGCATTCCCAGCGCGGTCGGAGGACCCGGTCGCACGCTCGACGAGTTGCTGGCCGCGGTACGGATCGCGGAACCGACACGCCAGCGAGCCGCCCGGGCAAAATGAGAGCGGCCGGCAGATCCGGGCCGGCCGGGCGGTCGCCGTCCGCGATCCTCCTCACGCAGGGCCAAGGACTGGCCAAGATCGTCAGGCCCATCCGAATAGCCCGTCGCTCATGCCCGTTGCAATGGTCTTCTCGTCGAGAATGGTTCCATGACGGGCCTACCCGAGCTCGTGCCCATTGACTGGCCAGGTGCAAGTCGACGACGTGTCCGCCAGGGCGCTGTCGGACACTCACTCGCCATTGCGGCAACGGGTGCGTTTGACCACGTGATTTACTAGTCAGTGGGTACGTGTGTTGGTTCCTGCCGCCCGATCGGTGGTCAGTCTGAGGCCGGCGAAGCGATAGGAGGAGGAGGAAACGTGAGTTCCAATCGATCATGGGCTATTCGTGATGCGCATCCAGGTGATCTCGATGGCGTCGTGCGTCTCATCGAGTTGGCTAAAGGGCAAGCAGACACTCGTCCCGTCGATCTTGTCGAAACCCTTGTTCACCTTCGTTCGGGCGGGCCGGCGATGGTTGCGTCCGTCGGCGCTGACATCGTCGGGGTGGTTGTCGCGTCGGTGAGTGGCGATGTCGCTTGGATCGGAGCCCTTGCGATCGCGCCCGCGTGGCGGAATCAAGGAATGGGTTCCGCGTTGATACGTGCGATCGAAGAGCGGGTGCTGCACATGGGTGCGCGCAAGATCTCGACGATCCTCGGAGTCGGCCAGGCCGGCGAAGAAGCGTTGCGGAACCGAGGATTCGTGGCAACGCACGGGCTGGTGTTGTACGAAAAGCTCGAGCCGCTGATGCCCTCGGAGGTCGGGGTCCTCGACGAATGGGGTGGTGAGCTACTCAGTTCGGACAACTGGGATCTTGTCGCCGGGATGTCCACCGAGAAGTCGTTGATCGAGACGCGCATCGTCGCTCCGCTCACGGATCCGGTCATCGCCCGAAACCTCGGCCTGTTGGCGCCTGCGACCGTGATGCTCTTCGGGCCGCCTGGGACTGGCAAGACGACGTTTGCTCGCGGTATCGCGGGTCTTCTCGGGTGGCCGTTTGTCGAGCTTCTGCCGTCCAAGCTTGCCTCGGCCGCCGCTGGCCTGGCGTCCGAGTTGCGTCGAGCGTTCATGGAACTCGTTGGGTTGGAGCACGTGGTCGTGTTCATCGACGAGTTCGACGAGATCGCGTCGCGCCGCCAAAGCCGCCCGGAGATGCAGTCGGTGGTGAACGAGTTGCTGAAGGCGATTCCACCATTTCGTGCTCAGCCCGGGAGGCTGCTTGTTTGCGCGACCAACTTCATCGACAACATCGACCCGGCTGTGATCCGGCCTGGGCGATTCGATCTGATCGTTCCCATCGGTCCCCCTGATGGACGCGCCCGCGAGGCACTGTGGCTCGCCGCGGTGGAGCGACTCGATCATCGGGATGCCGACGTTGGCCAGCTCGCGGCCGAGTCGGTCGGCTTCACGCCCGGAGACGTCGCGCTCGCTGCCCAGCGCGCGGCAGCCGCTGCGTTCAGTCGGATTCGGGCGAGCGACGACCCGCAATGGGTCACCAACGACGACCTGTTCAGCGCACTGCGGCGAACAGCGGCCTCAGTGAGCAGCACTGATCAAGACCACTTCGCCGAGCAGAGCCTGCGCCACTCACGAGTCTGACATCCGCGCCATCTCCGCTCATCTGTCAGCTCTTTTCGAGTGTGGCGTCTTGGACTGTTTGGATGAGTTCGTGGAGGGTGCGTTTGGGGTTGCTGACTACGACTGGAGTGCCGGATTTCCTG
>JAYTOM010000564.1:0-3916 GCA_043747765.1 Actinomycetota bacterium | reverse complement strand
TCCTGGGTGACGGTTCCGACGTGCTCGTCCGGGACGTCGCAGACGCCACGTTCCTGCGGCTCGAACCGCTTGCCGTTGACTTCCTTGGTGATCACCTCGGGGCGGCTGACCTGCAGCTCATAGCCCTCTCGGCGCATTGCCTCGATCAACACGGCGAGTTGCAGTTCGCCTCGGCCGGCGACTTCGATGACATCCGGCGAACCGGTTTCGAACAACTTGATCGACACGTTGCCGAGAAGTTCCTTTTCGAGGCGCTCGACGAGGTGACGGCTGGTCAGGTACTTGCCGTCCTTGCCGGCGAACGGCGAGGTGTTGACGCCGAACGTCATCCGCAGCACCGGCTCGTCGACGGTCAGCCGGGGCAATGCCACCGGTGACTCGACGGAGGCAATGGTGTCGCCGATCTCGACCTCGGGGAATCCGGCGACCACGAACAGGTCGCCTGCCGACAGTTCCTGGACTTCGTTGCGACTGACGCCCTCGAATGCCATCAACTGGCTGAGCCGGCGCTTGAGCGGTGGCTGGCCGGCCTCGGACTCCTCTTCGAGGAGGGCCACGGTGTCGCCGCGGCGCATGACGCCGTTGACGACGCGACCAATGGCCAGGCGACCGAGGTACTCGCTGGCATCGAGCGTGGTCACCATTGCTTGCAGCGGCGCAGTGGCATCGCCGGTGGGCGCCGGGATCTTGGCGATGATGGTGTCCAGCAGCGACGAAAGATCAGCGTCCGGGCCCGGCATGCCGATACCGACCATCGACCGGCCCTCGCGGGCGACCGCCGAGATGACCTCGAAGTCGATGTGATGATCGCCGGCATCGAGATCCATGAACAACTGGTAGACCTCGTCGAGCACTTCGTCGGGACGGGCGTCTTGCCGATCGACCTTGTTGATGATGACGATCGCCGGGAGATCGAGGGCGAGCGCCTTCTGCAGGACGTACCGGGTCTGGGGCAGCGGGCCCTCAGCGGCGTCGACGAGCAGCAGAACGCCGTCGACCATCGTCAACGCCCGCTCCACCTCGCCACCGAAATCGGCGTGGCCAGGCGTGTCGACCAGGTTGATCTTGACGCCCTTCCACGTGATCGAGGCGGCCTTGGCGAGAATCGTGATGCCGCGCTCGCGCTCCTGATCGTTGTTGTCCATGACACGGTCGACAACTGCCTGGTGGGCAGCAAAGGTGCCAGTGGCGCGCAGCAGCGCGTCGACGAGTGTGGTCTTGCCGTGGTCGACGTGCGCGACAAGGGCGATATTGCGAAGTTCAGTCATTTTCCGGGATTTTCTTTGATACCGGCGGCCACAGGACGGGGGGTTCTGCCAAGGGCATGCGCGGCGGGGGGATTACTGGCTCTAGTGCTCGGCCTCGTCGTCATCGGACTCTTCGTCCTCGTCGAACGTGACGCCGTACTTCTCCGCCAACGCGGCGTACTCGTCGTCTTCGCTCGGAGGACGATGGTCAATTCCTTCAATGCCACCAAATCCCAGATCGAGTGCACTGGGACCAGCTTGCTTCAGCTTTCGCGCTTCTTCGAAGCGGCGATGACGACCCTTCTTCACGGTAGGGCTCCGAATCTAGAGAAAATACATCGGGGACGATCCTACCGCGAGGCGCAGCCAAGTCGGCGGACCGAGCCTCGCTGATCCGTGTCGAATCCTGGGGAGATGTTGCTAGCTGACCTGCCATGTTCCGGCGGACTGCAGCAGAGATCGTAGGTCACCCGGTCCTTTTTTGGTGGATGCTGTGGCCAACTGGTCGCCGACCATGGTGCCATAGTCACCACGGGCAACATCTCGGAAGACTCCGAATGGCGTCGGCGACCACGTTCCCGCCGCTTCGCTGGCTTCTGGTGACAGGCGCGCCAGCGCGAAAGCCAGGGACGGGTCGTGGCGATGCGCATCGTGCACGAGCAGGGCGTCGACACCGACATCGGCGACCTCCACGATCCGTAGTCGCCCGTCGGGTCCCATGACGACCCCGGCATGCCCGTCCTCGCCGAAGCGGATCGGCGCTCCGTGGACAAGGTCGATCATCATCTCCGTCCGGTTCTTGCGGCCTGTGACGGGTTCGAACGCGTCGTCATTGAAGACATTGCAATTCTGGAGGATCTCGACGAACGAGGCACCGCGATGAGCGTGCGCGGCTCTGAAGGTCTCCATCATGTGCTTGCGGTCGAGGTCGTGGGTTCGGGCGACGAATGTCGCTTCGGCACCGAGCGCGACCGACAACGGGTTGAACGGATGGTCGATCGAACCCATCGGCGTCGATTTGGTGACCTTGCCGACCTCGGATGTCGGTGAGTACTGACCCTTGGTCAAGCCGTAGATGCGGTTGTTGAACAGCAGGATCGTCAGATTGACATTGCGGCGAAGGGCGTGGATCAGGTGGTTCCCGCCGATCGACAGCGCGTCGCCGTCGCCCGTGACCACCCAGACATCGAGATCCGGTCGAGCCACGGCGATTCCCGTCGCGATTGCCGGTGCACGCCCGTGGATGCTGTGGATGCCATAGGTGTTCATGTAGTACGGGAACCTGCTCGAGCAGCCGATACCGGACACGAACACCGTGTTCTGCGGCTGGATGCCGAGCTCCGGCATCAGCGTCTGCACCGCGAGCAGGATGCCGTAGTCCCCACATCCGGGGCACCAACGGACCTCCTGGTCGCTCGTCCAATCCTTCTTGGTCGTGAGGGTGACGGTGTCGCTCATGTTGCTGCTCCGTTGTGGTGCGCGATGTCGTGGTGCGCGATGTTCTTGTGGGCGTCGAACGTGTTCGCTCCGAACACGGCCGTTTCCAGGGCGATCTCGATCTCTGCGGCCGTGAACGGCAAGCCCTGGACTTTCGACACCGGCTGGGCGTCGATCAGGAACTCGGCCCTGACGATTCGACACAGTTGGCCGAGGTTCAATTCCGGGACCACGACGGTGCGGAACGTCTTCAGCACCTCGCCGAGGTTGGACGGCAGCGGGCTGAGGTGGACGAGGTGGACCCATGCCACCTTCACGCCACGTCGTCTGGTCCGCTGAACAGCTGCGTCGATGGCTGCCCATGTCGATCCCCAGCCGAGGATGCACACTTCGGCATCGGCGTCGCCGACGATCTCCACCAGCGGGATGTCCTTGGCGATGCCTGCGATCTTGGCTGCGCGGAGGTGGACCATCCGTTCGTGGTTCTCCGGCGTGTAGTCGATGTCGCCGCTCCCGTCGTGTTTTTCCAACCCACCGACACGATGCATCAGACCCGGCGTGCCCGGGATGGCCCAGGGCCGGGCCAACGTCTCGGGGTCGCGCACGTACGGCCAGAACTCGTTGGTCCCGTCGGGAGCGACATGGTTCATCTCGGTGGTGAACGGGACCGAGATGTCGGGGAGTGATTCGGCATCGGGCAACAGCCATGGCTCGGACCCATTGGCGATGTAGCCATCGGACAACAGGATCACCGGGGTCCGGTACTTGAGCGCGATCCTGGCGGCCTCGATCGCAGCGTGGAAGCAGTGACTCGGGCTGTACGCAGCGACGATCGGAAGCGGCGCCTCGGCGTGTCGCCCGAACATCGCGATGTTCAGGTCAGCGGCCTCGGTCTTGGTCGGCAACCCGGTGGACGGTCCCCCGCGCTGGATGTCGATCAGCAACATCGGCAGCTCCAGCGAGATCGCCAGGCTGATGGTTTCACTCTTCAGTGCCAACCCAGGTCCACTGGTCGTCGTCACGCCCAAGTGGCCGGCGAACGCCGCGCCCAACGCCATTCCCGCTGCTGCGATCTCGTCTTCGGCCTGCACCGTCCGAACGCCGAAGTGCTTGTTCTTGGACAGTTCGTGCAGGATGTCGGACGCTGGGGTGATCGGATAACTCCCGAGGAACACCGGCAGCTTCGCCAGGTGGCCTGCCGCGACGAGGCCCCAGGCCAGAGCGACATTGCC
>JAYTOM010000563.1:0-7721 GCA_043747765.1 Actinomycetota bacterium | reverse complement strand
GCCTGGGTGATCGACGGCGTGTAGGCGAGGAAGATGCCGCCCAGCCGGAGCGCCTTCTCGGCGTGTCGGATCACGTTCCACGGCTCAGGTAGGTCGAGCACGACACGATCGAGGTCGGTTTCGTCGATACCTTCGTAGGCATTGCGGAGCTGCACGTTGTAGCGGCTGAGCGTGTCCTCGCCGAGGAACGAGCGCACGTTCGACATCGCCCGGTTGAGGAAATCCTCGCGAATTTCATAGCCGACGATGTCGGCGCCGTAGCGCAGCATGGTCATCGACAACGCACCGCTTCCCACACCACTTTCGAAGACGCGCACACCGGGACCGATGTCGGCCAGCATGCAGATCGGCGCGAGATCCTTGGGATAGATGACCTGCGCACCGCGTGGCATCTGCACCACGAAGTCCTCGAGCGTCGGGCGCAGCACGGTGTACGAACTGCCTCGCGTGGATCGCGCGATGTGGCCTTCGAAGTTGTCGATGATGTCCGCGTGGGGCACGAATCCGTTGTGGCTGTGGAACTCGCCGCCGTCTTTGAGGATCATCATGTAGCGCCTCTGCTTGCTGTCCAGCAGCAGGATCCGGTCGCCGTATTCGAATGCCTTGTTCATGAGTTCGGAGTGTTCATGTGTGTGGCGTCAACGACGCCGTCCTTTACCGGTGATCAGTTCGACGGGCACGGGTTCGTGACTGCTCGATTTGGCGGCGAGGTTGCAGAACGCACAGACCTCGCCGGTGGTGGGTGACCCGCACTCCGAGCACGGATGTAGATCGAGATCCTCGCCGAGGGCGAAGGCAGCGAACAGTGGTGCGACCTTCTCGACGAAATTGAGGTAGAACGCCGTCTTGGTCCCCGGTGAGGCCGATTCGATCGTGTTCAAAGCGTCCTTGAACCCGAGATGGCGGTTGCCAGCAGCGATCGGGCACTCGTCGACGAGGTAGTCGATGCCGCGAATGACACACCAGGCAGCGGTCTCACGTTCGGAGAGGCGCACGAGAGGCTTGACCTTCTTCGGGAAACCGTTGCGCGCCGGCAGGGTCGGCAGTTGTCGCGCCAGGTACTCGAGGTCCCACCGCAACGTGTTGCCGTAGAGGACGGCCGCCTCGTCGTCGAGGTTGTGGCCGGTGACGAGCACCGTGTAGTCACCGTCGATCGCTGCTTTGTCGAAGAGGTGGCGCTTGCTCATCCCGCACGCCGAACACGGCACGCGGCGGGTGGCCACCGTAGCCGTCGGAACGTCATATCCGTACTGTTCGCGCAGCGACACCGTGATCAGTTTCAGCCCTCGCTCGTCGGCGAAGCGGCGCGCATACTCGCCGGAAACGTCGCTGTAGGTTCCGATACCGAGACCCACGTACAGGCCATCGGCGTTGTAACCGAGGTCCAGCAACATGTCCCAGACAGCGAGGCTGTCCTTGCCGCCCGACACGGCGATCAGGATCCGGTCGTCCTTCGACAGCATGTCGAAGTCGTCGATCGCCTTGACGACCTGGCGCCGACACATGTCGAGGAAATGAGGACCGCAGAAGTTCGCGTTGTGCCGGGGGACGTCGATGACCGCTGGCTCGCGGCAGACGCGACACTTCATGCCGCTTGGTCCATCAGCAGCCGCCGCTGATGACGGGGCGGATCTCGACCACGTCGTCGGCGGCGAGCACTTCGTCGCTCGGAACGAGCGTCCCGTTGCGGATCACGAGGTGCGACTCACGGTTCAACTGGAGGTCGGCGAGCAACGCGTGCACACGACGGGGACCAGCGATTTCCAGTTCGCGGCGCGGATTGCGCAGCAGGACCTTCACGTGGCCCCGGACTTTCGGGCGAGCCGTGCATCCTTGCGTGCGACCTTGTCGTTCTTCCTGACCTGCTCGGCGCTCTTCTCGGCGGCCCGGCGTTGCCGACGGGTCGTCGGCGCGATCGTGCGCAGCGACATCCACTGACCGGGCTCCATCTTCTCCAACGCGACGATCTGCTCGCTCCTGCCGAGCGCCTTACGCAGGGAGCGCACGCCCCAGACCGCACCGCCGATGTACATCCATTTGCGGTCGCCACCGAGAACGCCCTTGTAGATGGCATTGTGGCGGGCGAGCGCAAATGGGGACAGCATCGACGGCCGGCGTTTGGCGGTCACGTCAGACCCTTCGGATCTCGACCAGAGTGGTCTTCTTCTTGCCACTGCGCTTACCGATCAGGAACACGAGGAGCAGCAACAGGAAACCGCCGACTGCAGCGCCCGCCAACAACGTCTGCTTACTCCCCTCGACCTTGTCCTGTACGCCACCCTGGAATGAACGAAACTTCGATTCGAGGTCATCACGCGAGACGCGCTTCGGCGTCTCCTTCGGAGTTGCGGCCATCAGTTCAATTCCTTTTCGATCTTCTTGATGCGCGACAGCGCGACGACAGTGACGAGGCCACAGAAGGCCACGACGATCAGATAGGACACCCACGACAGGCCGCCCCTTGCCAGTCGGGGAATCTTGTCCTGGATCAGGCGCAACAATCCGAGCGCGAAGAAGAACAGTCCGAGACCGATCAGGATGGAGCCGGCGACGCCGATGCCGATCTTGCGTCCGAGGCCTTTCAGCGGCCCGACCGTCTCCTGACGGACGTAGACCTTGACGAGATCGATGATCTCGCCGACCTCGCCCGGCTCGTCCGGCTTGGCAGTGATCTTGGAACCTTTGGCCCGCACAGCAGCGTCTGTCTTGCGTATCTGATCTGCCACGGCTCTATGTGTAGCAGGTCGACGAAGTCGTTCCTACGGCTCGTCGAAATCGGCGTCGAGGCCAGTGCCGTTGGACGGATGTTGGAGCCGGAACTGCTGCAGGGCCTCCGCATCGTCCAATGCCTGACCGAGGAGTTCCAGGCGACGTCGCGTTCCGGGCGCGGCGAGCAGACGTTGTTGGTCGGCCGGCCCGAGGGGAGCGAGTGCGGCAAGGTGATATGAGGCAACGACGGGGTCGGCGGATATCTCGGCGGATATCTCGGCATGCCCGTCACCCAGTTCGGCTGCGAGCGCGTTCATTCTGCGAACGCGTGACCATGTCGCAGCGATCAGCGATTCCATCGCCGATGCGGCGGCGCTGCCTGAATCCTCCGGGCGGTCCTGATCCGGCCAGTCGTCGACATCGGCCAGCGGATATGGGTCGTCTGACAACCACCCGTTGATCCGAATCCGTCTCGTGCCGACGGTGATCAGCGCGAACCGGCCATCCTCGAGCTCACCGACCTGCAACATCTTGGCGACTGTTCCGACCATCGTCCGAAAGTCGCCGCCGCCGACCTCGAAACCTCGTTCGATGAGCGCCACACCGAATTCGTGTGACGCCTCGGCCACACAATCCTGCACCAATCGGCGATACCGAGGTTCGAAGACGTGCAGCGGCAGCATCGCTCCCGGAAGGAGCACAGACCCGAGCGGAAACATTGGCATGATCCCCATCGGACGACAATACGTCAATCAGCGTGGCTGGATACTTTCGAGTTTCGGACCGCTCGGGTACGATCCGAGTGCAGCAGCCAACTGACCCCACACCGGCTCGAAATTGGGCGCCGTGCCGATTCCGGGACCATCGAGGACGAGCGAGAAATCGATGGTGCCAGCGGTCGTCGTCACAAAGCCTGTCAGCGCTTTGACGTTGGTGAGCGTGCCCGTCTTGGCGTGCAACCGCCCCTCGACGGTGGATCCTGTGAACTCGCCGGCCAGCGTTCCCGTCTGCGCAGCGATCGGCAGGCCGGTACCGAGCGCCCCGGTCAGCGGCTGGTGCAAAAGGACCTGGAGCAACAAGTTGCATGTCACACTGTCACCCGAGTCGAGGCCGGAGCCATCGATCATGTTCAACGGTGTTGTGTCGATTCCCCACTGGGTCAGCGCCGACTTGACCCTGTCGATTCCGGCCTGGCGGGTACCGGTTCCACTCGCGTGGAACCCGATTTCCTTCAGCAGCAGTTCGGCAGTGTTGTCGTCACTCGTCGTCAACATCTCTTTGACGATCGTGGACATCGGCACCGAGTCGACAGCGGCGAGATCGCCGACTCCCTGGGGCGCCACACCGGTCATCGGCTTGCCCCCCACGCTGATTCCGGCGCCCTTGAGCAGAGCGATGAAATCGGTTGCTGCGCCGAGTGCGGGATCGGCGTAGCGCCTTGCTGGACTGTTCGCTGTGGCGAACTGTCGGGTTGCGTCGTTGACCATCAGCGCCCCGAGCGGGCCGGCATCGGTGTTCTGTATCGCCGCGGACCAGGTCGGGACATACCGCTCTGTGTCGTAGCGCGAGTCGTCGGCGATGACGTTCCCGTCGATTCGGGTGATGCCCGCCTGGGCCAGTTTCAGCACGAGCACTTCGATCGCCGTGGTGTCCGTCGGCGGGTCGGTCTCGACGCTCGCCGGGTACTGCGCGGTCGACAGCAGCGGATCCCCACCACCGACCAGGTACATGTCACCGGTCACGTTGGCCCCCGACGCCGTGCCGACGAGTCGAGTCGAGTAGGTGTAGTCGGGTCCCAGCACATCGAGCGCCACCGCCGCAGTGATCAACTTCTCGTTGCTCGCTGGTGTCACCGGCGTTGCCGAGCCCTTGGAGAAGATGGTCCGGCCCCCGAGCTGGACGACGAAGCACGACGTGTCGTTGACCGACGGCGCCATCGCCGTCAGCGCGGAGACCAGCGTGCCCTCACTCGACATCGTCTGCAACGTCTCCGGTTCGCGCCGGACCGAGATCAGCGGCGTCGTCAGCGCCGCAGGCAGCCGTGGTTCGGTGATGACCGCATCCTGCGCGTTCGCTCTCGGCACTCGTGCCTCAGCCCATCGCCAGAGGAAGCCGAAGCCAAATGCCGGGATCGCAGCGGCGATCACCAGCATCACGACGGGGCCCATGCCGTCACGCCGCGCGTTGTTGGCCATCAGCTCGTCCGGACGCTGTTGCGCTCGGCGGCAACGGCATCCGACGCGGCGATGGTGCGTCGGAACTCGGCGTAGCGGTACAGGTGGCCGAGCGCCGTGACGGCGCGGTCGCCTGACGGATAGCAGAGCCGGCCGCTCGCCCGAACCGCCGCAGGTCCAGGATTGGCTGGATCGGCAGTCGCGAGTTCGGTCGCAGTGAGGATCGGCTTGTCGTACCTGCGCGACAGCTCGTCGGCGGCTTCGGCGAACCGCTCGTCCTGACGACGGTGATACGCGACGATTCGCTCCAGTCCGTGACCCGGATAGAAAGGACCCTCGGCCATCAGGCGCGCCTGGTTGCTCTGGATGCCGATGCCCAGGTACACGACTGCGTGCACGTCGGGATGCGAGGCGATCATCTCCATCACCTCCGGAATCGTGTCACGAGTTTCACCGCCAGCGCAGTCAACCGGGTTGCTTCTGCTCCACCGTGGTGGCAACTTCGTATCGATCCTGGCTTCGAGGTCTTCCGGTAGCCGCATCAGCTGCAGCGCTCCGTCGCGGAAGATCGCATCGCTGGTCACCACTCCCCAACCGCCCGCGGTCGTCAGCACGATCACGTTGGGTCCCCTCGGCAGCGGCTGGGTGGCGAACGTCGCGGCTGCTTCGAACGCTTCCTCCACGGTCACGGCGCGCGTGACTCCGCCAGCGCGGCACGCGCCATCGAACACCTTGTCGTTCGCCGCCAGCGCCCCGGTGTGGCTGGCCGCAGCCAACGCCCCACCCGCTGTCGCTCCACCTTTGACGATCACGAGCGGCTTGCGTGCGGCAACTGCACCGAAGCGTTGCAGCAGACTCCGTCCGTCGGTGATGCCTTCGACATAGGCAAGTCCAACTGCAGTCGCATCGTCGTCGGCGTAGTACTCGAGGTAGTCGGCGACGTCAACCGCTGCAGCATTTCCTGCAGACACCGCTCGGCTGATGCCGACGCCGGTGGCCCGCGAGTAGTTGAGGAAGCTGCTGACGAAGTTGCCGCTCTGGCTGGCGACTCCGATCCGGCCGGCCGGCGGGTACGGCGCCACGATCTGCGCGCACAGGTTGGCCGGAGTGCTGACGACGCCCTGACCATTCGGCCCGGCGAGCAGAATGCCCAATTCGGCAGCGAGTTCGATCAGTTCTGTCTCGGCTCTGCGGCCATCCTCGCCGGCTTCTCCATATCCGGCGCTCGTGAGGAACGCAGCTTTGATCCCCTTCGCCGCGCATGAGCGCAGGAGGGCTGGATTGGCCGAAGCCGGCGTGCAGACGAAGACGAGATCGATCTGGCCCGCCGGAAGTGAGTCGATGTCGGCAACTGTCTTGACACCGAGGACCTCCTCGCCGCTCAGGTTGGTGCCGTAGACGCCGCCCGCGTAGCCGGCAGCGAGGATGTTGTGCAACGACACGAATCCGAACTTGCCCGGATGGCTCGAGGCCCCGGCGACGAGCACACCCTTCGGATTGAACAGGGCCTCGAACTGCGCGGCGGTCGGGCGCACGTGTGGTGCTGCATTGACCGCAGCGGACGTGTCTGCTTCGCCGATCTCGACGAGCGCGTCGACGGCGACCGGATGGCCCGTAGAACTGATGATCAGCGGATTCACGTCGACGCTCTGGACATCGAGACGGGCGGTGGCGATGTCGCCGAGACCGACGAGCACATCGATCAATTGTTCCCGGTCGACGGCCGCTTCGCCTCGGAACTGTCCGAGCAACTTCTGGGTCGCGAGTCCGTCGATCATTTCGTTGGCAACACGACGCGAGACAGGGGCGGGGCGGAACACGACATCGGCGATTGCTTCAGCCAACACTCCCCCGACACCGAGCATCACGGTCGCTCCGAACTGTGGGTCGCGTAGCATCCCGACGATCAACTCCCGATTGCCGGACACCATCGGTGCGACCAACAGTGAGACGTCACCGTCCTGCTCTGTTGCTTTGGCGAGCAGTTCGCCACCGGCTGTTTCGACTGCGATTGCGTCTGTCAGGCGCAACCGGACGAGTCCGCGTTCGGTCTTGTGGGCAATCGCGTCGCCGCACAGCTTGAGGACCACGGGAAAACCGAGGTCGGCCGCAGCGAGGCCGGCCTCGACGGCGCTGTGCACTTCGCGCTCGTCGGCGATCGGCACCCCGAACTGGCGCAGCAACGCTTTCGACGCGGACTCGGAGAGGGTATGACCTGGTGCCGACACGTGGGTCAACCTAATGGGTGGTGACCGCAGAGTCAGAGTCCCCGCTTTGCCCTCACGATACTGAGGACGCGCAGTGGATCGGGGCTGCAGATCGTGCCGCGGACCGGGTCGCGGATGACGCTCACGCGTCGGAAGATTCGGGACCGTTGGCCATCGCGATGTGCTCGTCGAGGAGCACGGCAACCTCGACGGCGAGTTCCTGGATGACGAGGTGGCCGGCGGCCAGTTGTTGGAGACGCGATCCGGGCAATGCCTCGTGCAGCGCACGACTGTGGCGAAATTCCACCCAGCGATCCTCGACTGCGCCGATGATCAGGCACGGCGAAGCAATCAGTGGGAGCAGCGCACCGATGTCGAGCGCGATGTCGAGATCGAGGTGTGCCGCAGATCCCGGTTGGATTGCCGCCGCCGAGACAGGGAGCACCGCCTCGATCATCGGTTCGATCACTTCCAGCCCCGCCACCGTGAACCCGTCGGACATTGCGTAACGCATGAACAGTTCCGGATCGGTGGCGATCAACCGCTTCCACAGTTCGAAGGTGATCCGCATCCGGGCGTCGGCCGCTGACCATCCGCACAATGAGGTCACCGAGAGCACCCGATCGGGTGC
>JAYTOM010000562.1:0-3571 GCA_043747765.1 Actinomycetota bacterium | reverse complement strand
AGGCCGCCTGTACCGATCAGCGATGCGTACACGACGATCGCGAAGGCCATCATGATCACCTGGTTGACACCGAGCAGGATCGGGCGACGAGCGAGCGGTAGGCGAACTTTGAGGAGGAGTTGCAGGCCCGTGCAACCGAACGACTCGCCGACCTCTGTCGTGGTCGTCGGAACTGCGCGGAGGCCGAGGCTCGTGATGCGAACGGCTGGAGGGACGGCGTAGATCACCGTGGCGATGACGGCCGTGCTGTCGCCGATACCGAAAGCAACGACGAGTGGGAGCAGATACACGTACACCGGCAGCACCTGCGCGGCATCGAGGAAACTTCGCATCACCTGTTCGGCACGGTCGGACAGGCCGGCCCAGATGCCGAGCGGGATGCCGATCAGCAGCGCCACGATCACGGCGACGAGCATCAGTGAAAGAGAGATCAGGGTGTGATCCCAGAAGCCGAGGAGTCCGCATCCCGACAACACGATGATGCCAGTGAGTGCGGCGCGTGCACCGCCGGTGCGTAGACCGACGACGCCGGTCACGGCCAGCACACCGGGCCAGCGCAGGATTCGCAACAGCGAGAGGACGTGACTCGTCGACCATCTGATCGCGTCGGCAATCGGCGAGAAGATGTCGGTGAACACCCAGTTGCGATCATTGTTGATCACGGTCCAGTGGTAGAATTGATCCACTCTGGCAACGACGTGTGCGTCGAGCCACGTCGGTACGTCGTGGCCGGTCAGGTACCCGCCGATCAAGATCGCGACGATCACCGCGGCGGGGATCGCCAGTCGTCGGGCGCGGTCGCCGAGACGTGGAGAGATCTGCGTCGCGACGAACGAGTCGAACGTGTCGATCGGTGCGAGGACGGTCACGACACCTGGCCGACAGAAGTCACGAGATCGCCGCCGGCGATGACCGACAACACGGTGACGCGATCGATCGATCCAACGACGTTTCCTACATCGTCGACCACGTGGATCGGTAGCGCTGTGGCTGCCACCTGGGCGACGACGTCGCGAACCTTCGCAGTCATCGGAACCGTTCCCGCGTAGTCGCCGGGTTGTGGCGGTGTCATCACCGAGCCCACCGCAACCACGTGGCTGCGAGGAACGTCGCGGACGAAGTTGCTGACGTACTCGTCGGCCGGGTTGGCGACGACGTCTTCGGGCGTGCCGACCTGCACGAACCGCCCGTCGCGCATGATCGCGATCCGGTCGCCGAGGCGGAGCGCCTCGGACAGATCGTGGGTGATGAAGACCATTGTCTTGTTCACCTCGCGTCGCAGGCGGATCACCTCGTCCTGCATGTCTCGGCGGATCAACGGATCGAGTGCCGAGAACGGCTCGTCGAAAAGCAAGATCTCCGGGTCCGTTGCCAATGCTCGGGCTAGTCCCACGCGTTGTTGCATGCCACCGCTGAGTTGATCGGGCTTGCGCATCCCGAGTCCACCGAGGCCGACCAATTCGAGGACCTCTTCTGCCCTCTTTCGGCGCGCCCGCTTGTCGATCTTCTGGACCTCGAGTCCGAATCCGACGTTGTCGATCAACGTCCGGTGAGGCAGGAGTCCGAAGTGTTGGAACACCATGCTGACGCGATGGCGGCGGATGTCCAACAACTGATCATTATCGGCAGTCGTCACGTCTGTGTCACCGATTCGCACCGTGCCGGCGGTTGGTTCGATCAAGCGCGTCAGACACCGGACCAGTGTGGATTTGCCGCTGCCGGACAGGCCCATGACGACGAACACCTCGCCGGGCGCGACATCCATGTCGATGTCGCGCATCGCGACCACGCAGCCCGTGCGTGCTTCCAATTCGGCCCGAGGAAGGTCGGCGTCGGGTGAACCGACGACACGCTCAGCCTTGGGTCCGTAGACCTTCCACAAACCGCGAACGGAGATCGAAACGGTTGATGCCGTCGATGCCTTCATTGCCTTCATTGCCTTGGATGCCTCTGCCACCGGCGAACGATAACAAATGTCAGGCGCGAGTCGCACTGGTTCTGCACCGATCAGAACCCGATCTCAGGCGGTGACGGGGCAGGACCGGATTGTGAGGCCGTGACGAGTCAGGCTTTGACGACGACGGTGTTGACGATCTTGTCGTGCCAGGTCTGCTTGTCCTTGTCCCACAACGCCCAGAAGAATCCGAGGTAGCAGACGGCCCCTGAGATGTATTGAGCGAAGAAGCGACCGACCGCACGCCCGGTACCGATCGGTTCGTTGGTGTCCTTGCCGACGACACGGATGCCGGTGGCCTTTTCGCCCCACGTCTGTCCGCTGCCCATCTTCTTGCAGTACATGACGAGGTAGGCAATTGCTCCGATCAACCACAGAGCAACGATGATGGCCCAACCGGCACCGTTCGGCGTGCGGCAGATTCCGCTCTCGCCATTGACCGTGCAATCGACGTAGTGACGGGGCACCACGAAGAAGGCGATGCCCGCAGGGACGAGGAAGATGATCGCGATCAACCCGTCCAGTAGACGTGCTCCGAGACGGGCTCCGATTCCGGCGTAGTCCCGCCCGCCGCCGTAACCCTGGGCGACGTACGGCTGATAGCCCGACGGCGGTGCCCCGTATGGCTGCTGCGGCGCCGAGTATTGCGGCGCGCCGTACTGCGGCACGCCGCCGGGTGGCGGGGGCACCTGTTGAGGCGCCCCGTATCCAGGCGAATTGAATCCGGGCGGTGGTGGTGGTGGAGGGGTGCTCATTGCTTCGCACCGTAATACATCCGTCGGGCTGCAGACGCCGATGACCTCGACGTCGCTCGACGTCGCTCGACGTCGCTCGGACCCGCTTGCTCGCTCGGTGTTCCCGGCCCGCCGAGCGTGAGCGTCGTTCTAGAATGAGCCGATCCGCACGGCGGGAGATTGCCGTGCAGCGGCGGAATGGAGAGTCGCACGATGTTCGGCAACTCGAAGGCGCGTTCGGCTCGGTCAGCTGAACGTCGAACGTACGACTACGTCATCGTCGGTGGGGGTTCGGCCGGCTGTGCGCTCGCCAATCGGCTCAGCGCCGATCCGACCAAATCTGTGCTGGTCCTCGAAGCCGGTCGGCGCGACTACAAGTGGGACGTCTTCATCCACATGCCGGCAGCACTTGCATTCCCGATCGGGAGTCGCTTCTACGACTGGAAGTACGAGTCCGAGCCGGAACCGTTCATGAACGGGCGCCGCATCTATCACGCCCGCGGCAAGGTGCTCGGCGGATCGAGCAGCATCAACGGGATGATCTTCCAACGCGGCAATCCTCTCGACTACGAACGGTGGGCGGCCGATGCGGGCATGGGCACGTGGGACTACGCGCACTGCCTGCCGTACTTCAAGCGGATGGAGACCTGCCTTGCGGGCACGGACGATTTCCGGGGCGGCGACGGCCCGCTCGTGCTCGAGCGAGGCCCCGCCACGAGCCCGCTCTTCAAGGCCTTCTTCGAGGCCGTCACGCAGGCGGGCTATCCGCTCACCGACGACGTCAACGGCTTCAAGCAGGAGGGCTTCGCCGCCTTCGACCGCAACATCCACAACGGTCGAAGGCTCAGCGCGGCGCGTGCGTACCTCCACCCGGTCATGCACC
>JAYTOM010000561.1:0-10067 GCA_043747765.1 Actinomycetota bacterium | reverse complement strand
ATGGCCAGCTTACGCCGTGTGACCATGGCGCCGCACACCAGCTCAGGCCGAGCAGGCCTGGCCACCGAGCACAGCTGTCACGACCCCGGATCTGGTGGTGTCGGTGAGGTACACGAACAGCCCGTCGCTCAGCTGTGCCGATGGTGTGACCGTGTCGTTGCCGACGATCAGTTTCGCAGCCGGATAGAGTTTTATGATCTGGGTCACCGAGGTGCCGATCGTGACGCCGAGGAGCGTAGCCATGCCGGCCGGCTTCGGTGCCGTCCCGGCCGCCCGGCCGAACGACCAAGTGAAGAAGTGCCGACGTCCCGTTGACGCGTTCGAGTCGTCGCCGAACGTCAATTTCAGGTCGTCCCAGAAGACGGTGCGGGCTTCGCTCCCCGGGCAGCCGATCTGACTGGCGACGACCCAATTGCTGTCTGCCGTTGGCTTGCCGAGCACATCGCTGATGGCGGCGATCACGTCCGCCGGCTCTGCACCGAAACGTGCGTCACCGAGCCCATCGAAACGAAGCGGCAACGAGGCGCCGATCGGCCGGGTCGTGGTGGTCGGCGCTTCGATGCTGGTCGTCGGCGGCAACGTGGCCACTGCAATGGTGGTCGGTGCAAACGTGGTCGTCGGTGCGTCGGTCGTGGGTACTGGGGTCGTCGGCGTCACGACCATCGTGCTCGTCACGACCGGCGTCGTTCCCCCGAAGATCGTGCCATTGCTACCACCGTGGCCGCTGCTGCACGCCGACGCGATCAACGCCACGACGAGCAATGCAGCAGCCGAGGCGGACGTCCGGAGTTTGATCACTGCCAGAGTCTGCCGGGTCGGAGCCGGGCCCCGGCGTCGCCCGGATGACGAATCGACAACGAACCGATGTCGAACTGCCACTTTCGACGTGTGCAAAGCGCGCTGTAGGGGACGATTCCACTCTCGAAACATTCGGGGGTTCGGGGTGGGGCTCGCTCAGCTAGCGGATCAGGGTGTCAGCTTCGACGCCACCCTCGACGAGATGCAGTGCGCCGTCGATGACGTCGATGATGGTCACCGAGCAGTTGTCGAGGCTGCGGATGACGACCGCATCGTCGTTCGTCGCTGCGCCGATGGCCGCGTTGATCGCGATGAAGTGGCTGGCGACGACCGTGTCCACGTCGATCGATGAGAGACAGGCGGCGACGCCGTCACGAAAGTCCAGGTAGCGCTGTCCGAGTTGTGTCCATGTGCCGGCCATCGCAGCCCGCAGCCATTCGATCCGTTGCCCCATCGCGATGCCATCCGGGGAAGGGATCTCAGCGACCATCGGCTCGATCCGCACCGTCCTGTTCCACAGCGCGGCGAGGACGGCCGCCGTCTCCTGGCACCGCGCCAATGGGCTAGTGACGAGCGGCAACGGGCCGAGGGGTCCGAGCCGGTCGGTCATCCGCTGGGCCTGGTGTCGACCGAGATCGTCGAGACCCGGATCGGGATCGGTGTCCCACCCGGCAGCGGCTCGGCCGTGACGAACGAGGTAGAGGCGGGTCACGACTCGAACAACCAGCCCGGACGCATGCCCGATTCGATGCCGTGCTTGATGAACCACTCCGTGCCGAATGCAGCGCTGAACATCTCGTCGGGCATTTGCAGGAAGAAGCTGGTGTCGGTGATCTGACTGGCGTGGCAACGCATGCTTTCGCGCTTGAACGAGATGTAGTCGGTGACGTCCACGGCGTGCGTGAGTTCGTCCTGCGGTGTTCCCATCGGATTGCCATCGTCGGCGGGCCCTGCCGGGTCGAAGTCCACTGCATCGCGCTCGCCGGCGGCCTGCGCAGCCTGCATCAGACGGACGAACGCATCGCGGTTGACCGTTGCCTCGAACACGGCCGGTGTGCCGGCCAGTTCTCCGGCGCGATTGCCGACGGTGTGCACCATGATGTGGTCGGGATGGCCGTAGTTGCCGTGCCAGTCGTAGGTGGTCAGGACATCGGCGTTCTCCTCGCGCAGGATCGTCGCCAACTTCTGCGCAGCCTCTTCGACATCGGCGAGGAGGAACGAGTCCAGGTCGGAGTTCTGCTCCCAACCCGTCATGCCACTGTCTTTGTAGCCCAGCCACTCGACGCGTTCGATCCCGAGAACGTCCGCCGACTTCTGTGCCTCGACGCGCCGACGATCGACGAGCGTCTCGCCGTCGGCCAGATCGTCGGGAACCTCGCCGAAGTCACCGTTGGTCGCGATGACCAGGACGACACGGTGACCCTCGGCAACAGCACGGGCGATGCTGCCACCCGTGCTGATGCATTCGTCGTCGGGATGTGCATGAAAGACAACGAGGGTTCCCACATCAACTCCTGATCGATTTGGCGGGTGCTTCTACTTGACCGCACCGGCCTCGAACAACGAGTCAATCGCCGAAGCGCCGAATCCCCAATCGGACAGGATCTCGCGGGTGTGTTCTCCGGCCTTGGCCGGTGCTGCGCTGATCGTCGGCTTGGTACGGCTGAACCGAGGAGCGGGTGCCGGCTGGACCACGCCGTCAACGTCCACGAACGTCTCGCGCTGCTTGTTGTGCGGGTGCTCAGCGGCTTCGCTCATCGTCAACACGGGCGCGAAACAGACGTCGGTGTGCTCCATCAATGCACACCATTCGTCGCGCGTCTTGTCGGCGAAGACGGCAGCGATTCGTTCCTTCAGGTGTGGCCATGCACGCTTGTCGTGCGACGTCCGGAACTCGGGATCGGTGTCCAGTCCGGTGATCCGCAGCAGTTCAGCGTAGAACTGCGGCTCGATCGAGCCGATCGAGATGTATCGCCCGTCCTTGCATGCGTACACGTCGTAGAAATGGGCGCCGGTGTCGAGGAGATTGGTGCCCGGATTGTTCTCGTCGAAGACACCCATCGACCTGAACGCCCAGAACATCGACATCAACACGGCTGCGCCGTCGACCATCGCCGTGTCGACCACCTGACCTGTCCCACTGCGCTGCGCCTCCAACAGCGCGCAGACCACTCCGAAGGCCAGGAACATGCCGCCGCCACCGAAGTCGCCGACCATGTTCAAGGGTGGCACCGGCGCCTCACCGGCGCGGCCGAAGTGCGCCAGTGCGCCTGCGAGCGAGATGTAGTTGATGTCGTGGCCGGCTGATTGCGCGTACGGCCCCTCCTGGCCCCACCCGGTCATCCGTCCGTAGACCAACTTCGGGTTGCGGGCAAGACAGGTCTCTGGCGACAATCCGAGGCGCTCCATGACCCCGGGACGGAAACCCTCGAGCACGGCATCGGCCTTGTCGATCAGTGTCAGCAACGCCTCTCGCCCGGCATCGGACTTGAGGTCGATGGCGATGCTGCGCCGATTGCGTTGCAAGACATCGAGGTTGGGTCCGGTGCCGTCACGGACGGCTTGCGTCCGCTCGACTCGGATGATCTCGGCGCCCATGTCGCTGAGCATCATCGCCGCGAACGGGCCCGGCCCGATGCCTGCGATTTCGACGATTCGGTAGCCGCTCAACGGACCGGGCATGTGAACTCCTGGGATCGGGGACGAGCTGTTCGGCTCGACAGCAGACCATCGAGTCTCGTTGGACAGCGCTTCGCCCGTCAACACGGACGGAGGGTACGGTTCGACCATGACAGCCGGAACCGTCTTCGGGGTGCACACAGGACTCCAGAGCATCAGCACGACCGAGCTGCGCGGTGCGTGGCGTCGCATCGAGGACCTCGGCTTCGGATGGATCTCGATCTGGGATCATTTCTACGGCGCCACCGGACGTCCCGACGATGCCGAATGCCTCGAGGCTGTGACGATGCACGCTGCGCTGGCGTGTGAGACCACTCGGGTCCGGATCGGCTCACTGGTCTATTCCATCGGATACCGCCATCCTGCGATCCTGGCCAAGGCGATCACGGCCATCGACCATCTGTCTGGCGGGCGTGCCGAGATGGGCATCGGCGCCGGATGGGCCGAGGTTGAATACAACGCCTACGGCATTGCCTACCCCGCAGCCAAGGTCCGCCTCGATCAAGTCGAAGAAGGCATCCAGGTCCTCCGCAGTCTGTTGCACAATGAGGTGTCGGACTTCGAGGGCACCTATTTCCAATTGAAGAACGCCCGCAACGAACCACGGCCGGTGCAGGCCAAGATCCCGATCTGGATCGGCGGGGCCGGCGAGAAGCGGACTCTGAAGATCGCCGCGCGCTTCGCCGACGGATGGAATGTCCCCTTCGTCTCTCCGAACCAGTTCGCTCGAAAGCGTGGCATTCTGCATCAACACTGCGAGACGGTCGGCCGCGATTCCGCTGAGATCCGTTGTGCCGTCAACGTCGGCTTGGCGTACACCGAGGAGAGCCTGCAGAGCCAGTTCGGCCAGTTGGCCACCATGGCCCGCAACGGATGCTTCACCGGAAGCGATGAAGAAGTTCTCGACCGGGTCGGCCAATACGTCGATGCCGGAGCCGACCAGATCAACATCGCCCTGCGCGCGCCATTCGACATCGATGCTCTCGAACGGCTGAGCACCGCGCTGCATCTGACGTGAACGAGCAGCCAACAACGGCTCGGAACTCAGCGGCGGTGGGAGCCGGACCAGCACCCGAGGGCACTGCGCTGACGTCGGAACGCCCGTAGAGTCGCTGACCATGGCCATCGTCCTGCACCTCTTGCCCCTCTTCGAGTGGACAGAATTGTCGCCGGACCAAGACGTATGCAACGCATCGCTCGACACAGATGGTTTCATCCACTGCACCGATGATCCGGGCGTCATGTTGCAGGTCGCCAATGCCTACTATGCGCAGCATGCAGGCGATTTCATCGTCCTGCATGTGGACACGTCGAGGTTGACGCATCGCTGCATCTGGGAGGCGCCGGCGCACATCTCGGGCGCCGGGCCCGCGTTCGCCGACACGTTTCCACATGTCTACGGCCGGATCGACCGCGCAGCAGTGGTCAGCGCCGAGCCTGTGATGCGTGACGAAGCAGGGGCGTTCGTCGGTTATGGCGTCAGCCCGGCCAACGACTGAGCGAGCCGGTCTCGCGCCGCTGCCGTGCGAGTCCCCCACCAGAACAAGTCCTGGCCGTCGATCAGCCGAACCAGGCTGTGAGGAAGAGCGGCTTCGATCTCGGCAGCGTGCCGCATGGCGAACGGATACGGCTCGGAGGGCAGCAGGACGAGGCCCGGCCGCCGCGCTGCGACCTCGTCCAACACCACCGTCGGGTACGCCGTCGGGCTGTCGGCGAAAACGTTGACAACGCCGATCGACTCCAGCAGCGATGAGCCGTACGTGGCGGCTGAGCACGTCATCCATGGGCGACGCCAGATCGGCACGAATGCCGAGATCCACGGTGCCACCGAGTCCGTCGGCATCGGCGATGCCAGCGGTGCCATGCCGAGCGCGGCGCGCACGGCCGATGTCATCCGATCGACGTCGGGCACGCTTGCGACATGAGTGGACAGAACGGCGACGCCAGCGATCTCCAGCGCTTCTGCATCATCTCGCCGGTTCTCTTCGCGGTCCATCAGCACGAGATCGGGCTCGAGCGCAATGATCGCGGCGATATCAGGATCCTTCGTGCCGCCGACGTGACGGATCGACGGTTGCTCACAGAATCGAGTGCACGCGACCGGCACCACGCCCCATGAGATCAGGGTTTCGGTGAGCGAAGGGACGAGGCTGACGACTCGCGTCTGCGCCCCGACCGTCACGGATGACACCGGTCGATCCAGGGGTTGCTCAACTGCCGAGCAGGCGCGCCTTCTGCGCGTTGAACTCGTCCTGCGAGAGCGAACCGCGCTGCAGCAGCCCTTCGAGCTTCTCCAGTTGCCCGGCGACATCGACGAACCCTGCACCGACGACGGTGCTGGCGGAATATCCGCCACGCTGACGGTTCTTGGCCTCGATCTGGGCATGGATCAGGTTCTGCACGTTCTGCGGCTTGCGCACATCCGTGAAAGTTTGCTGTCCGTCGTCGCCGCCGGATTCGATCAGCAGATCGCCGGCACCGAGGATGCGCTCGAAGATGCTCTGGTTGAAGTTGACGTTGTTGACGCGGTCGAGCGGGATCTCGACACCGCTCTTGGCCACGACGCCGTGTTTGAAGATGATCCGGTCGTTGGTGATCACGAAGTTCGTGGTGATCCACTTCGCATATCGGATGATCAGCCAGATCGCCGAGAGCACGATGGCGATCAAGACGATGTAGCCGAGATACTTCCGCGTGTTGCCTGGGTTCAACAGCACCCGGATCACGACGCCGGCGACGATGCTCACCGCCAGCGCAACCGCCGCTTCGAAGAAATACCACCAGTGCGGATGGAGGTCCAACGCCACGGTCTCGTCAGAGTTCAGCAGCTTCTTCGGGTACGGCATCGCGCAACTATACGCAGCGCGCAAACCGCTGGTGGTGAACCTTGGTCCTGAACTCCCTCCTGCGACGTAGCGTTCCGACATGGACGTCGATGCGTTGCTGACCGGGCTCGACCCGGATCAACGTGAAGCAGTGACGGTGCCCGGCGGACCCCTCGCGATCATCGCCGCGCCTGGTTCTGGAAAGACCACGGTGCTGACCCGCCGGATCGCCTACAGGGTTGCCAACGACTCGAACGTGCACGCTCAACATGTTCTTGCCCTGACCTTCACCAGCCAAGCTGCGAGCGAGCTGCAACGCCGGCTGCGGCGTGTCGGCCTGCGCGACCGGATCGAGGCGGGCACCTTCCACGCGATTGCTCTGCGCCTCCTTCGTCAGCGGGCCACCGACACCGGTCAACCACGGGTCGCCTTGGCCGGCGACCGGATGCGGTTGCTGGACGAAGCACTGCGAACGACGTCGTCGGGTCTCGACCGCTTTGCTGTGATGTCCGAGATCGACTGGAGCAGAGCTCGGCGGGTTCCCTTCACCGAGTACTCGGTCGCCGCCAAGCAGGCCGGCCGCCGGACCCATCTCGGATCTGCGCAACTGGCGGCTGCCGCCAAGGCCTACGCGACAATCAAGCGTCGCCGTGGCGTCGTCGACTTCGACGATCTGCTCGAGCAGTGCCTGTACTGGATGTCCAACGACCGACTGTGGGCCGAGGGTGTCCGTTGGAGATATCGCCACCTCTTCGTCGACGAGGGCCAGGACCTCAACCCGTTGCAGCACGCAGTGCTCGAAGCGATTCGTGACGGACGGCCGGACCTGTGCATCGTGGGCGACCCTCGCCAGGCCATCTTCGGCTTCAACGGTGCCGATCCGGCGATCATGAACGGGGTCGAGCAGATCTATCCGGGGGTCACGATCGTTCGACTGCAACGCAACTACCGGTGCACCCCCCAGGTCATCGCCGCTGCGCGAACAGTCCTCGAACATGCCGATCAGGCTGATGACTCCGTTGCCGTCGTCGGCGATGGCGTGCCAGTACGAGTCGTCGAATTCGAGTCCGATGTCGACGAGAACTCCGGCGTCTCGCGCCTCGTCCGAGATGTCGTCGGAACACATCAGAGTTGGCGCAGCTGCGCGGTACTGGCCCGAACACTGGCTCAGTTGACCGCCGTCGGCGACGCGCTGACCGCGGCCGGAGTGCCCGTCAATCGCCAAGGTCGCGCCGACAACGGACGTGCTCTCGGCGGCGCGCTGCGTGAGGCGTCCGCCCAGCGCAATGCCGAGGAACTCGGGGCCTGGATCGAGCGGGTCACGGCAGAAGGATCGATGACGTCGGTTCGGGCCCGCGTCGCCGAGGCCGCCGATCGCTATCTGACACTGCAGCCAGGAGTCTCGTTCAAGACATGGATCGAGCTGAACTCGCCGTTCGACGATCTCGACGACGCCGCGCCGGGTGATGCGGTCGACCTGCTCACATTTCACGCCGCCAAGGGGCGCGAATGGCAGCGGGTTTTCGTGATCGGCGCAGAGTACGGACTGGTGCCACACACCAGCGCCGTGACACCCGCCCAGCGCGACGAGGAGGCGCGGTTGTTGTATGTCGCATGCACGCGCGCGCGCGAAGAACTGGTGGTCACGTGGTCCTCCCGTCGTCACGAGCGCATCTCGCGTCCGTCACCGCTGATCGCCGACATCGCAGCGAGCAGCGCGTTGCAGCCGATCACCGGACCGCCGGTGGTGCGACCACCGCGACCGACACTGGATCCGGTCTACCTGGCGTTGGTGGAATGGCGACGGTCCGCCGCTCGCGCCGCACAGGTGGAACCCGAGAGCATTTGCTCCGATGAATCGCTGCGTGCGATTGCACAGCTCAAACCAACGACAGTCGAGTCGCTCAGCGCACTGACCGACCTCGGCCCGTTGTCCGCGAGGCGGATCGCGCCGAGGATCTTTGCCGCACTCAACCGGGCTCTGTGACCTGTGGTTCGTCGGACGGATTGACCCGTTCGGACATCATGTTCTCGAACACCGATGGCTTGAGCGAGATGAACAGACCCTCCGCCCGAGCGCAGAGCCGGTCACCGACGCTCAGGGTGGCGCTGGTGTAGATCTTGCGACCTTCGACGCGGTCGAGGCGGCCGACGAATCGGACCTCCCTGAACAGCGGAGTCGGTGAGCGGTACGAAATGCTCAGGTTGCCGGTCATTCCCGGCTGACCGGAGAAGGCCTGCGCGAAGCCGAGGATCTCGTCGAAACCTGCCGCGATGAAACCTCCGTGCAGGCACCCGGGAGGGCCTTCGTACGCGGCGCCGTAGGTACACCTGCCGATCACATTGTTCTGATCATCGAAGCGCACGCTGATCGGCGGGGCCAGCGGATTCAGGTCACCGATGAACGGGCTGAAGCTGATGAAGTTCTCCTGGCTGTCGGCCAACGAACCCTCGGCGACACCGACGTAAGTGCGATCGTGCGACTGCCCGCGCAAGAGTTCTGCGGCCTGAACGACCAATGCCGAGGCCTGCTCGAACTCGGCGTCGTCGGCTGTGCTGCGCATCAACTCGTCGATGATCGTTCGAGTTGCTGCAGCCAGATCGATCCGAGCACCGGTGTTGACGTGGTGGCCGGTCACACGTTGGTTCAGCGCCTGACGCATCTGTTCAGGACCGGGCCGACCGCTTCTGAGCTTCCCTGCGAAGTCGTCGGATTCGGAGCTCATCTGTCGGTCAGATCCAGCAGAACCGGCGCATGGTCGCTCGGAGACGTTCCCTTGCGCGCGTTGCGATCGACGACGCAGAACGTACTTCGCTCGACGACAGGCGCCGTGCCGATGATCAGATCGATGCGCATCCCCCGGCCCATGTGGAAATCTCCAGCCCGGTAGTCCCACCACGAGTAGACCTTGTCCTCGTCGTGGAAGTGGCGGAAGATGTCGGTCATCCCCCAGTCGGTGAGCGCGGCGAGAGCGGCCCGCTCGGGCGGACTGACATGGGTTGCCCCGTTCAGCTTCGTGACGTCATAGACATCTCTGTCCTCCGGGGCGATGTTGAAGTCACCGGCAATCACAACCTCGTCGGTCGTGGACGAGTTGTCCACGACATGAGCGCGCAGACGATCCATCCACGCCAGCTTGTATTGGTAGTGCTCATGATCGAGCGAGCGGCCGTTCGGTACGTATACCGACGTGATCTTCACCCCGTCGCATGTGGCGGTGAGCAGCCTGGCCTCGGCGTCCGGCGCTGCACCGTCAGCGAAGTTGGCGACAACATCGGTGAGCCCGACCTTGGACAGGATCGCCACCCCGTTCCACTGGCCTTGGCCATGGTGGGCCGTCTCATAGCCCAAGGCTTGGAACGTGAGCGCCGGAAAAGCATCGTCTGCCAGCTTGGTTTCTTGCATGCACAACACATCCGGCTGGACATCGGCCAGCCACTCTTCGACCCGTGGCAAGCGGGCCTTCAACGAGTTGACGTTCCACGTCGCGATTCTCATGACGGTGTGACGGAGGGGGTGATCGGACGACGTCGGGCGGCTGACTTCTTCGTCGCGGCCGGTGCGACCGGCGCCGAGGGCGAACCGCTCGGCGAACCGCCGGGCGAGGGAGCGGCCTTCCTGGTCCTGCTCGACACGCCCTTGTCGACCGTGGTCAGGTGATCGGCAGCCGGGTCGACCGCAACGACGAGCGCCTCCGGGGCGGATTTGGCCGACCGTCGTCGAGACGTCTTGACCGGCTGGAGAAGCGCTGAAGGTCGAACGGG
>JAYTOM010000560.1:0-1941 GCA_043747765.1 Actinomycetota bacterium | reverse complement strand
CTCGGCATACTCCCAGCGAGCGATCCCGATGTGCTCAACTCGCTGCTGGTCGTCGACGCGACGATCAAGTCCGACACCTCGAGCGGGCCCGGTTGGCACCGGTACAACGGTGACGGCTACGGCGACGCCGCAGCGACGGGGTCGCCGTGGGCGCCGAGCGGCGTCGGCACGGGACACCTTTGGCCGGCCTTGACCGCAGAGCGCGCCGAGCAGTCGTTGCAGACCGCCAACGCCTCGAACGCTGCACAACTCCTGAAGGCGATGAACGACTTCTCCGGTGGCGTCGGATTGATCCCTGAGCAGAGTTGGGAGCAACCCGATCTCGCCGCCTCGCCGTTCGGCACCGATCCGACGGTCGCCTCGATCGGCTTCGCCAACGGCAAACCTGCAGGTTCCGCATCTCCCCTCGTGTGGTCGGCCGGATCGTTCGTCCGGCTGTTCGGCGATCTCACCGCCGGCAGGGTCACCGATCGACCGGCGAATACGGTTGATCGCTACATCACCCACACCCAGGGTCAGACACCACTGACGATCACTGCGCCGGGCGACAACACGGCGGTTCCGGGATCGCCGGTGGTCGTCGCCGGCACGACCGCACCGGGCAATACCATCGACGTCCTGGTGACGAATACCGACGCCAACTTCGCGGCGACATCCGCCTCCACCGTTGCAGCGGCCGATGGCTCGTTCTCCGTGTCGCTGCCGATCACCGGCGGTGTCAGCGTGATCAACGTTTCGGCAACATCGAGCGCTGGGGCAACGAACCATGCCCAACGCACGATTGTGTTCGACTTCGTCCCCGGCACGGTCCTGCTCGATGTCACCGACCCGACCGGTGACGACAACGGCCCTGGCAACTACGCCTACCCGACATCCAGCGCATTCAACCCAGGCGCCTGGGACATGCAACGGTTCCAAGTATTCGACGATGGGACGAACATCATCTTCCGGGTACAGAACCGTGACCAGTCGGCGACGTTCGGCAGTCCGCTCGGTGCGCAACTCATCGACGTCTACGTCCACGACCCGAGCGCAGCCGCCGGCAGTACCTCGACTGCTCCATCCAATCCGCTCCGCAACTTCACCATTGCCCCAGCGTCTGCCTGGAGCAAGCTGATCCAGGTGCAGGGCTTCGGCCAGCGATACGAGAACGCCGCAGGGGCAACGCTCGGAACAGTCAGCATCCGGGCCAACGCACTATCCCGCTTCATCACCTTCAGCGTCCCGAAGGCCTCGCTCGGCCAGCCTGGACCCGGTTGGGGATTCACCGTCGCCGAGACCGGCCAGGACGGTTTCAGCCCCGATCAGGCCCGGGGGTTCCAGTCGACGCCGCAGCCCTTCCAGTTCGGCGTCTGCGCAGCCGTAAGTGCCGATCCGCACTGCACGGCCGCACCCGGCACGGTCCCGAAAGTTGTCGACGTCCTCACGCCGGTCGGCGTCAACCAGTCGACCGAGCTCGACTACACCCTCGGGCCAGTAGTCCTCCAGGACGTCTCCATCCCCTGACGGCCAAATCCTGTGCTGTTGTTACGAAGCGTCCACGTTCGACCCCTGACGCTGATCACGGTCGCTCGTCGGAGGCGCCAGTTTGTGAGGGGGAGGACGCTGGCGTTGATGTCATCGGTTGCGAGAATTCGGTTCAGATCCGATCATGACCGAATCGGTGCTGATACGCAACGTCGCCAATACGGCCGTGCGACTGCAGGCGATCAAGGCGCTCGGTGTGCGGACCGCGATCGACGATTTCGGCACCGGCTATTCCGGTTGCGTACCTGTAGCAGTGCCGCTTTGTCGATCAAGATCGATTGGCGATTCAGGAACGCGATCGCCACGTCTCCCGAATCGAAGGCACCTATTCGAACGCTGGTGCAGGTCGGCCGCGACCTCGGATTCAAGACCTTCGCCGAAGGTGTCGAGACCGAAGGTGAGATGGATCACCAG
>JAYTOM010000559.1:0-3802 GCA_043747765.1 Actinomycetota bacterium | reverse complement strand
AACGGCTTGTTCCTCGCCGTACCGGCACCTGCTGATCCCGCCGGTTTCGCCAAGGTCGTCGCCGTGACCGCCGACGCCGCCGGTAACCCGATCGTCGGCTTCACCAGTGTCCACGCAGTCGACGACGCACGGAGCGACCTGTTCGTGTCGGCACGCGATCCGAAGACCCACGCTTATGCAAAGCCTGTCGCCGTTACGACGATCGCCACCAATTCCAGTCTGCCTCTCTCGATGGCATTCGACCCAGCGAGTTCCTCGATCGTGCTGGCTTACGAGGACGGCACCAACATCGGTCTGTCGACGTCGACGGACGGTGGTGCCACCTGGAAGAACGACAAGGCGGCGACGTCGACGGAAACCCTGACCTTCCCGAAGGTCGTCGTACTGCAGGGCAATGCTGTCGTGCTGTACACGGAGACGAACGATCTGAAGGTGGTCAGCTCGCCGCTCGGTTCCAACACCACACCGGCCGACAGCACGAAGGTCGTTGCCCAGGGCGGCGGCACGATCGACGCAGCTCTCGGCGGTTCGCTGGCGACGGACGGCAAGACGCTCGGCGTGGCGTTCTTCCAGGATTCGCCGAGCGGCGGCGGCAAGGATATCGACTTCTGGACCGTCGGCTCGCCCGCAGCGGTCAAGGTCGGCGATACCGCCGGTGCACAGAACGACTCGCCGTCGTTGGCGTTGGCCTACACGAACGGCAGTCCTGTCGTCGCTGCGTCGCTTGGCGTGAAGGGGATCGACACTGCCGGCATTTTCTTCAGCGCCTCGACAGATCAGGGCGCGACGTTCGGAACGCTCACGCTGCTGCCGGGCGACGCCAGCGCAGGACCCGGATTCACGACGGCGATGGTGACGGGCCCCGGCAAGTCGGCGGCGATCGCCTACGCCTCGAACACCGGAAGCGGCGACGCCACATGCGGTCAGCCGAAACTCGTCCTGACCAACGACGAAAAGACGTGGGTGACCTGCAGTCCGACGGCCGCCGACGACACCGTCGACACGAACTACCCGGCGCTTGCAGCAAGCAAGGACGGCCGTCTGTTCGAGGCCTTCACCAACTCGAGCAATTCCAAACTCGCCGCCGGGATCTACGTCGCCTCGATCCCACCTGCTGCATAGTCAGTCGGGCGTTCCCCGTGTCGCCGAATGTGCGCAGCTTCTGCGTACATTTCGTGACACGGGAGCCGCTGGCTCTACTGTGAAGCGGTATGACGACGTCCTCGGTCCCTCTTCGCGCTGACGACCTACCGGTCGTGCCGCTCGGTTCGTTCGATCTCTCGGACATGGAATTCTGGGTCCAGCCCAGGGAGATTCGCGAGGGTGCGTTCAAGACGATGCGCGACACGCCGGGCCTGCCGTTCTTCGCCGAGCGCGAACTGGTCGGCTCGCCGTTCCCTGTCGGCCCCGGCTACTACGCCCTGACGCGCTACGAGGATGTGTGGGCGGCGAGCCGCAACCCTCAGCTGTTCTGCAGCGGGAAAGGCAGCAATATCGGCGACATGCCGCAGGAGATGAACGAGTTCTTCGGATCGATGATCAACATGGACGACCCGAAGCATTTCCGCCTGAGGGCGATTGTTTCCAAGGGCTTCACGCCGAAACAGATCACCAGGGTCAACGACTACGTGAAGACGAAGGCAGCGGCGATCGTCGACAACCTGCTGGAGAAGTTCCCAGACGGCGAGTGCGATTTCGTCGAGGAGATCGCCGCACCGCTGCCGTTGCAGATCATCTGCGAGATGATGGGTATCCCTGAGGCGGACATCAAACAGATCTTCAACTGGACGAATATCATCCTCGGTGCCGGCGACCCTGAATACGGCGGAACCCTCGAAGCGCTGATGACCGCAGCACTGGAGATGTTCTCCTACGCTCAGGCACTCGGCGAGAGCCGCCTGGCAACTGCCCAGGATGACATGACGAGCACGATGATGCATGCCGAGGTCGACGGCGAGCGGCTCACCGCCCAGGAGTTCGGCAGCTTCTTCATCCTGCTCGTCGTCGCCGGGAACGAGACGACGCGCAACGCCATCAGCCATGGGATGCGTGCGCTGACGATGTTCCCCGAACAACGAGCACTGTGGTTCGACGACTTCGACACCAACACCAAAACGGCGGTCGAGGAGATCGTGCGCTATGCGACTCCCGTGATCCATTTCCGCCGAACCGTCACCGAGGACACCACCCTGTCAGGCGTCGACCTCAAGGCCGGCGACAAGGTGGTCCTGTGGTACAACTCGGCGAACCGTGACGAGCGCACGTTCGACAACCCGTACGAGTTCGATGTGCTCCGCAGTTCGCAGCCACCGCAGGCCGGATTCGGTGCTGGCGGCCCGCACTTCTGCCTCGGTGCCAACCTCGCACGTCGCGAGATCAGTGTGATGTTCGACGAGATCCGCACGCGCCTCCCGAAGATGCGCATCGTCGGCGAACCCGACTACCTGATGAGCTTCTTCATCAACGGCATCAAGCACCTGCGCTGCGCGTGGAACTGATCACCGCAGCTCAGAGCGCTATTAGGGCGTTCACGCGCCAGGCAATGACACGGCCGTGACACGCGACGACGCGACGTCGCCGGCAAAAGCAGCTTCAACCGCCGAGCGCGCCCGGTCGTGATCGGCTGGCATCAAGTGTGCGTAGACGCCCAGGAGTACAGCTGGACTGTGCCCGAGGTACTCGGCGGCCGCCGCCACTGACACGCCGCCCGAGAGCAGCACAGAGGCGTACGTATGCCGAGTGTCATGAAACCTGGCGCGTGGCAGCCCGGCCCGAGCACGTAGCTCCTGCCAGATGTCACCGAAGTACTGTCGCCGGATCGGTCGCCCGTCCTGGCCATGCAAAAGCAAGCCATCGCGACCCGTGCCGAACAGCTCGACGTGACGAGCCAGCGAAGCGACCACGGCATCGGCGAGCGGCACCGTCCGATACGACCGCTTCGTCTTCGGTGGCCCGAACGTCGCCTCACCCGCGCGCGTCGGCGTGACGAGCTGTCGGTCGACCGTCAGCGTGCGCCGCAAGAAGTCGATGCGTTCGAGCGTCAGCCCAGACGCCTCACTCTGGCGCAGCCCGGCGCCGAGCCCGAGCGTCACGGCGACACGGAACCATTCCGGCGACGCCTGGCGCAGCGCGTCAACCTCGACGTCAGTGAACGGCACGATCGGGCCGGCATCAACAGTCGGCCTCTTCGTACCGTGCGCAGGGTTGCGGGCGATGAGCCCATCTTTGACGGCCGCCTCGAGCATCGTCGACAGGTATTGCGCGATCTGTCGCGCTGTCCGGGCTGCCAGCGGAAGCCCCATCGCCCACGATTCGAGCTCCCCCGGCTTCAGGCTTCCCAACGGTCGTCGGCCGAGCGGTGGGAGCACGTGCCTAGTGAACAAGCTCGTCACCGACGACCGTGACGACTCGCGCCAAGGCTGCCGGGCAGCCCAATCGGCGAAGTACTCGCCGACCGTCGTGCGACTGAGTTTCGGGTCGATGTACGACGCCGACAACTTGCGGTGATCCACGTCGGTGACGAACCTCTCGGCGTCGAGCTTGCGGTCGAACGTCTTGCTGCGGCTCAAACCGTCAGGCGTGCGGTAGCGGGCGATGTACTTCACCGGGCGGACCTTTGAGCCCTTCACGACAACGGTGCCGTTGGCGTCGACGCTGACAATGCTGCTCATGACCGTTCCGTCTTCGTCTTGGCGAGGACTCGTTTCGCCCGCGCCGCCAGCTCGATGGCCGCCTCGCTGATTTGCTCCAGGTCGAGGACGAGACTCGGGTAGATCGTCGGCACTCGTTCAGCCGACACGCC
>JAYTOM010000558.1:0-3416 GCA_043747765.1 Actinomycetota bacterium | reverse complement strand
AGTGCCTCCAGGTATTGGCGCAGCGTCGAGACACGGACGTCCTCGGAGTGCTCCAGCTTGGAGATCGCTCCTTGGGTCACATCGAGACGGCCGGCCAGTTCGACTTGGCTGATTGCTTCGCCATGTCGAAGCTCGTAGAGACGGATCTCCTCGAGCGTCTCGACGCGCAACGCGGCGAGCCGCTCGGTAGCGCCAGGCTTCGCGACGACAGCGTCACGGAGGTCAGAGAATTTGGTTCGTGCCATCAGATCAATCCTTCCTGTTCAAGTTCGTGGAGATATTCGTCGTACAAGTCATCAGCGAGCGGAACCGCCCACTCGTACCACTCATTCCAAGCACCTGTCTTGTCGCCACCGAGCAGCAGGATCGCTTGCCGTCGCGGATCGAAACAGAACAAGACCCGCAACGCACCACCCTTCGCGGCTCGCAGTTCCTTCATCGACTGGTGCCTGGACGAGTGGATTCGATCGACGATCGGTCGACCAAGATCGGGGCCACGTTCTGCAAGCACGTCAACTCGATCGGTGACAGCTTCTCGTTGGTCATCGGTCAGCGTCGACCACCACACGTCGAACTGATCGGTGACCTCGATCTCCCACACAGACCAAGTATGACTCTTCACTCATCATGAGTCAAGACTCATACAGCCAATCTGACGACGAGGGAACCAAACTCGCCAGCTATCCGCCTATGTCATTGTGAGAGAGATGACGGCACCGACCACGACGAGCGCCGCACGGCCATCGACGTTCGAGGAAGTCTTCGCTCAGCGTTGGACTCGGATGGTCAAGCTCGCCGCTCTCACGACCGGCTCGGTCGAGCTCGCGGAAGAGATCGTGCAAGACGCCTTCGAGCAGCTGCACAAGAATTGGGCGACCGTTCAGCAACCGACAGCCTGGCTGCGAGCTGCGGTCGTCAATAGGTGTCGCGACTGGCTCCGTCGCAGAACTCTTGAACGTCGACATGCCATCGCCACGGACGATCTCGTCGAACCCGACGAAGGCATCGCCATGCGCGACGCCCTCAAGTCGGTGACCCCGCGCCAGCGCGCGGCGATCGTGCTGCGCTTCTACGAGGAGCTCAGCGAACGAGAAATCGCCGGCCTTTTCGGGTGCCGCCCCGGAACAGTCAAGTCCCTCCTCACGCGCGGTCTGCGCACCCTCAGAAAGGAACTTCAGCAATGAACATCACCGACGACGACATCCGCAACGGCCTCAACAACTACGCGGACAGCATCCACACCACGCCACCACCGATCGGCAGACTCAATCGCGAAATGGCTACGTCGCTCTCGCCACGTCGACGTCTCGCCCGGCGACCAGTCCTGGCTGGAATCGCCGTCACGGGCGTGCTCCTCGGCGCTGGCGTGGCAGCCGCTACCGGGATCTTCAGCACAGACACCACAGAGTTCGTCGAATCCGTCTGCGGCCTCAACATCGATGACGCTCGCCTCGTCGCCAGCGACACGGACAGCTTTGGAAACCTCGTCGAGTTCTCCGTTATCAACAGCCCGACAGGTGACACCACCATCGTCGGCGTCAAAGACCCGCAAGGCACGTGGACCTACGACGAGGCCGCGTGCGGACCCTGGCCTGGAGGCGCCGACAACCCCGCCGGGCGCCCATGGGCCGGTTCACCCAACCTCACCCTCAACGGGCAGGCCACGCTCATCCGCGTCTACGGCTGGATCCCCCAACCCGCAACCACAGCAGTTGTCACATTCGCAGACGGCACAACCACACGGATCGACGCCGGACCCGAGGGCTACTTCCTCCGTCTGATGACCACTGCTCCGAATGCCAATGAAGCGATCACCCACATCGAAGCACGCACCGCAAACGACACCCTCGTGGCCGAAGGCAACCCGCTCGGCTGAAGCTGCTTTGCCGCCTGACGCCGATCCGAGTGCCGCAGAGGACAGACCGAACTTGGACGCGAAGCGGGATCGGCACGAAGCGAATGGCGCCTCGTCTGGACGCACTTGGCACCTTTGCAGCCGCCACGCAAGAGTGCACTGCCATGCCGGAATCTGCGGAAGCTTGCTGCGGAGATGATCTTCGGGTTGGCTCCGAACGGTTCAGATGCCGATGACATCCGCATGGCCTACATCGTCACTCGCAACACCCGCTTCTATGTCGTCGCCTACGACGGCATCGACCCACTCACCGGTCGCGAACGGAGACGCTGGCATCCCGCAGGTGCATCACGCACCGACGCGGAAGCGATCGCCGCGACACTCGACGCTGCCGCATCACCACCGCCAGACGCGTCGACTCGCTCGTTGACGGTCGGACGATTTCTCACTGAGCAGTGGATGCCTCGTCGACGCACGCAACTGCGCGCCACGACGGCACACCGTTACGAGTGGATGATCGACAACTACATCAACCCGCGCATCGGCGACGTCCACCTGCGCGGCCTCCGCGTCGAACACGTCGATCGTCTCTACCACGACCTCCTCACCACCGGCAGCCGCACCGGCGGCGAACTCGCGTCCAAGACCGTTTACGACGTCCACGTCATCATGCGCTCCTCGCTTGGCGACGCATCACGGCGCAGCCTCGTCGAGTCGAATGCCGCACTGATGGCACACGCTCCACGCGCCCAACCGCGCGCACGATGCGGCCCAGAAACATGGACTGCTGGCCAGCTACGCCAATACCTCGCCAGCGCCGCACACCTGCGGCTCTACCCGGCGCTCCACGTCGCCGCGGTGAACTTGCCGGGCTGCGCTGGGGCGACTGGCAACCCGACACCCACCGGATCTCGATCGCTCGCAGCCGGCAAGTCGTCGGCGGACAATCAGTGGAGGTCCCAGTCAAGACGCGCATCAGCCGTCGCTGCATCGACCTCGACCCAACCACCGAAACAATCCTCGGCTGCTGGCGTCGGCTGCAACGACGCCACAGCCATCCCGTCGACCTCGGTGACCCGATCTTCACGAACGCTGCCGGGTGCGCGGTGCACCCCGAATCGATCAGCCAACTCTTCGATCGGCACCTGGCCCGCACCGACATCCCCCGCATTCGCTTTCACGATCTGCGCCATACCCACGCCAGTCTGCTCGTCGCCGCCGGCACACCGATCAAGGTTGTCTCCGAACGCCTCGGCCACGCCCACCCCGGCTTCACCATGGCCACCTACCAACACCTCCTCCCCGGCATGAGCGCCACCGCGGCCCTCGACTTCGCCAACATGATCGCCACCGCACCACACGACGGTGGCCGGTAGACGTCTACCGGATCGCAGTTGCGAACCACCAGGTCACAGCCGCGCAATCTCCGAAGCCGGTAGACAACCCGGTAGACGAGCGAGGTGGCAGAAAACGAGAAATGCCCGGAAACTCAATGTTTCCGGGCATTTCGTTGAGTGGCGGGGGCAGGATTTGAACCTGCGACCTTCGGGTTATGAGCCGT
>JAYTOM010000557.1:0-2439 GCA_043747765.1 Actinomycetota bacterium | reverse complement strand
CGAACTGTTCGGGTTCATCGGCGCACTACTCGCCGTCCCATTCTCCGGCGCAGCCCAAGTCATCGTCAAAGCAATCCGGGTTCAACGCCGCCAAGAAGCGCTCATCGTCCCAATCACACTCAAACCCCGACGCCGCCCAACACTCCAACGACCCCGCCACCCACCCCGCACACCCGACAACACCCAACACCCAACCAACTGAACCGACGGGCCTGCCACCACAACGATCGTGGATGTCCCGGATTGAGTGGACGGCGGCGCTCGTCACCGCCGATTCGACGCTCCAATGCTGTAGAACGCGCAGACGCGTAGGCCGTTGGGCGTCGTGAATCCGATCAGAGGAGGGAGTTGACGACCGACTCGGCAATGAAACGGCCGTATCTTCGCAGGCTCCAACCGCGGCGGAGGACGAGCAGGTCGTACAGCTCCGGAGAACTGTAAGTCCACAGAACGTCGCCCGCCTCTGACCGTCGGATTCCCGCCCGTGTATGGCCGCCGTCGACGAGGTAGGAAGCGTTGTGGGCCATACGGTTGTACCGGTCGGCGTCCAGTTCTGCGTACAGATCGGCGGCGGCAGGGTCGCCGTCGGCCGCATCACGCAGCAGCAGCAGGAGCGGAACGATGCGTGGAGCGACCTCTGCTGCAAGACGGCCCCAACCCTCGATCACCAGTCGGGGATCGGCAGCATTCAATTGCAGTCCGTCGGAGCGTTGCTCTGCTGGAACGGGGCCCCGCCCCGCGAGCGCGCGTTTGCACAACGCGCGGACAAGCCCCGACTTGCCGCCGTAGGTCTTGTAGATCGTCGCTGACGAGACATCGGCGTCGAGAGCGATCGAGTCGATTGTCGTTGCGGAGTAGCCCTGTTGAACGAATCGGAGTAACGCTGCGTCGAGCAGCGCGTTGTGAGTGTCGCGCGAGCGCTCCTTTCGACGACTCGAGTCGTACCCGCGTCTGGTGTTGACGTGCTCGTGAGAATGCTCTACGCTCATTTCATTCCAGTTTACTAGAGTGAAAGTTGAATTTCAATGACGGATGCAAGTGCAACGATGGTCGAGCGGCTTCGAGATGCGACGAACGCGCATGATCTCGACGCCCTGGTCGACTGTTTCGCCGAGTCGTATCGAAACGAGACCCCAGCGCATCCCTCGAGAGGTTTCGAAGGTCGCGCCCAAGTACGTTCGAACTGGGAACAGATCTTCGCGGCTGTCCCCGACGTGACGGCTCGTCTGCTGCGGACCGTTGGCGACGACACGGAGATCTGGTCCGAGTGGGAAATGAGCGGAACTCGCCGAGATGGCTTCCCTCACCTGATGCGCGGAGTGATCATCTTCGGCATCGACGGGCACCGAGCGACCTGGGCTCGGTTCTTTCTCGAACCCGTCGAATCGGCAGGTCAAGGACCGTCAGAGGCCGTCTCACGAATCGTCGGAGGCGACGCAGCACCACATCGCACCGACGCCAACCGATGAGCGTCGCCGATCACTCCGCTATCAGCGACGCACGCCCGCCGGACCTCGTTGTCCGGTTGACGAACCTGATCATGCGGCCCCTACTCCGCACCCCCGCCGCCCGCTTCATCAAGCCCCTCGTACTGCTCGAGTTCCCCGGGCGACACACGGGCACACGCCGCCGAGTTGTCGTCGGGTGGCACCCTACAGAGCTCGGTGGCATCGTCCTCACACCTGCTCCATGGCGCCAGAACTTCACCGACGGGTACTCCACCGCTGTGTACTGGCGGGGGCACCGCCATTCATTCGTCGGAACACTCGAGACTGACCCCGCCGCCGTAGCAACCGCCCTCAACACGCTGCTGTCGACCGGCAGCTCGCCTCGATCGCTCGCCTTACGCATCCCCGACCGACACACCATCGTTGCCGACGACGTCATCACAACCAACCGCGCGGCCATCCATTTTCACCGAGCCTGATGAGAACATCCAAAGGGACCGGCAGCCGGCCACTGCGACTGGCTACTCGGGTTCAGGTCGGCGCTCTCGATGGTCCGACAAATATCTCGACCTGCGCGCCTCAGCACGATCACGCGGCGCCCGATCCGAAGTTCGCAAGGCCCGATTTGCCGCCCATCGGCCGATACCTCGGCTCCCGCATCGGCACTATCGGCCCGAGAGTGTGATGTTTTGAGGCTCGCCTCTTCGCTGTGACCGCGCAGTCGGGTTGGTGTCACCCCCTTGCGGAAGGATCAGATGACCGTTATTTCGTGGGTTCCTTCCGTGTCGGAAGGCCCGCTTTGAACGGTGAGCAGCCGTTGCGGATCGCAGTTGCTTTCGCGTGTGAGACTGCGAAATCGCCGACTGCGCGGTTGTGTACCGCTTGGGTGGAGGGGGAACCATCGACTGACTGTCAGATCGCATCGTTCCGGGAAGCGCGCTGCTCCACTGGTGGAGATCACACCCGGGGTTGGCGTCGTCGTGCGAACTGG
>JAYTOM010000556.1:0-3215 GCA_043747765.1 Actinomycetota bacterium | reverse complement strand
ACATTCGTCGATCTCACCTCAACGCACAAGGAAACAATCCCCACCGGCCAACCAACCAAGCTGTCCACGAACGACCGTGAGCAACTCATCGAGCACTTTGACCGATTGGTCGCCGCAATGGAACTGACGAACACGACGCTGACAATCGAGACCGCCCACACTGAAGCAATCGTCGCGACCCTTCGACAAGGTGGTACACCCAGCGCCGCGATCAGTACCGTCAACATCTCAGATGGTCGCGATCAACTATCGACAGCGTTGTCCACGCTCGAAGAAGCGCGACGACTGGCGAGAGCAGCGATGTTCCGAGCCCTCCTGGACGACGGCGCCACCGTCGCCGAACTGGCAACAGGCTGGGGAATCTCCAAACAACTCATCTACCGCACCATTGCCAAATCAGAGCAACCAACCCACGGCTGAAACCCCTCCCCTCCCAACGAGCCAGGACTCTGGAAAGGCCAAACGTCGACCGAGCTTTCAGCATCCTCGTTCGCTGGCCGCGCGTTGGAGAGCGAGTAACGCCGATGTCGTCCAAGAATCTTCGAGCGTTCCGTACGTCTCGCCGGGATCTTGGGGACACGCCCGAACGAAAGCTGCCGGTCACAGAATGCGGTTGCTTGATGATCGCGACCATCCCCTCGGCACTGATTCCCATGGTTTCCGTGCTCAACATGGAATCCTCGTACCAATACCGGAACTTTCCAATCGGCCACAAATGCGCCGCCGGTTCTTCGCCAACGTGATCCACGATTACGGACGACAGAGCGTGATGTCACTGATCGCGCGTGTTTCGAGCATCGTGCGGTTTGTACACAGCTGCTACCGGGCAGACCCTGTTCGCATCGGCTCGTACGGAGTTGCTGCGTACCGTTGGAGTCGTTCCTCGGCCTCCTCGCTGATTCGGATGCCAGGCGCGTCGACGATGGTCACGCCTTCGATCTGACTCAGCATCGGGTAGACGGTGCCGCGCCAGGTGAGTGCCTTGTAAGGGCATCCGCAGCACATTCCGGTGAAACGTACGGACAGGTGTCCCGTCTCGCTGACCGTGGTCAGTTCGATGCCGCCACCGTGAGACCGCATACGCAGGCTCACATCGTGTTTGACGTTGTCGAGCTCGGCCTGGTCGATCATCCGGGAAGTCCCAGTTGGGTCTTCTTTGCGGCAAGGTCGATGCCCATCACTCGGGCGAAGTTCTCGCCGAGAATCTTGCGTTTGTCGTCGCGGGTGATCTGCGGATATCCGTACCCGGATCGAAGGTCGAGGAGTATTTCGAGGTCCATGAACGCTTGCAGGTAGACCCATGGCGGTCCAGCCAGCCCGGCCTCTGATCCCCAAAGCAGTCTGTCTGCGCCGACACGAGACAGCAGGAGACCGAGTTGCTCTTGCACCAGGCGAGGTGCGATTGGCGTGAAGCACAGGTTCGCCGAGAGCGCCAAATACATGTTTGGAAATCGTGCCGCGATGGCCGCCGTTTCTTGGACGAACGGGACCGCAAGATCGTGGAGTATGAAGGTCATGTCGGGGAAATCGCGACATCGTGCCTGGAGGTCGTAAGGCTGACCGAATCGGAGAGGCTCTGTTGCGTTGTTGGATTGGATCGAAAGCAGACCCCGAGGCGGATGGCCTCTTTCATCTGATCGCTGTGAGGAGTACGTCGAATCCGGCTGCGATTCGGGGTTGGTGTGCGGTGTCGGTGCCGAGTTCGTAGTGGCCGCGGCGCACGTTCTGGATAAACGCGTGACCTTTGATGACGACGTTGGCGGTGCGGTCGCGTTTCAACCCGCGCATCGGTCGCAGGCGAGCTTTCAGTCGACCGTGGTCGGCTTCGACACGATTGTTCGCGTACTGGACTGTGTTGTGCAACGCGTCCGGTGCAAGTTCACCGACCGCTTTCGCCAAGGCTGCGGCCCGGTTGGTGACCACCTCGCCGGGTTGACCGTGATCACGGATCACACCGACGAGGAACCGTCGCGCGACGACGGTGTCGCGTCGCTTTGACACGTAGACGTCAATGACTTGGCCATGGTCATCGATGCCACGGTAGACGTAACGCCACACGCCAGCCACCTTGACGTAGGTTTCGTCGACGTACCAGCGTTCGCCGATGGCATATCGGTACGGATCCGCCGCGTCGATCAGGATCGGGGTGAAGCGCTGCACCCAACCGAACAGCGTGACGTGATCGACGTCGACACCGCGTTCGCTGAGCAGTTCTTCGAGATCACGATATGACAGCCCCTAGCGCAGGTACCAGCGCACCGCAAGCATGATCACCTCCGGTGGAAACCGGAACCCGTGAATGCCGACAATCCAGCGGTGCGCGTCAGCGGTCCGACTCGACGACGTCTTCTCATCCCGCCAGCCTCGCCGATCACCGTCACCACAGCAACGCAACAGAGCCTCTCGGCGTAATCCAACGGATCGGTGCGGCCATGGACGTGGTCAGCAAAGAAATGTAGGACTTCGTCGGCGAGGTGAACTGAAGCGGCGCTCGGGCTGTAAACGAGCCGGCAGGGCCGGTGGCGCCACTGACCCGGCGAAGCGCGCGGCGCTGGGCGGTGATCTTCAGTGGTGCTGCGTGCGGGAGACCTCATCATCGCCCTTTGGCTACCGCAACGCCTGGAGGCAACTGTGACTGTTGTAGGCACCATTGCTGTTCACGGCCGTGTGTTTCCTGTTCCTGACTTGCACCACTGCCAGCTCACCGATTGCTTTGGCCAGTGCGGCGGCCCGGACGGTGGCCACCTCGGATGGTTGGCCGTGGTCGCGGATCGCGTTCGTGAAGAACCGGCGCGCACTGACCGTGTCTCGCCGCTTCGACGCCAGCACGTCGATGAGCTGGCCGTGGTCATCGATGGCGCGAGTAGACGTAACACCATATGTAGGACACTGTGACGTGGTTTCATCGACGAACCAGCGGTCGGTAACCGCGTCTCGGTACGGCTGACAGGCGTCGATCAGGATCGGGGTGAAGTCCTGCGCCCAGCGGAACAGGGTGAAGCAATCAACGTCGACATCGCGTTCGTCGAGGAGTGCTTCGGGATCACGAGAGGAGAGGCCGAACCGCAGGTATCAGCGGACCGCGAGCACGATCACCTCTGGCGAAACCGGAACCCTGCGAAGGCGACAACCCAACCATTTGCGTCGGCAGTCTGATCCGACGACGTCAGGTCGATGATTCGCCCGCTCACGCAACGTTCGTTAGACAATCCGTT
>JAYTOM010000555.1:0-2596 GCA_043747765.1 Actinomycetota bacterium | reverse complement strand
ACGGGATGGATGATGTGGAACTGGCTGGCATCGTTGCTTGCCACGGGAGCCACGGTCGTGGTGTACGACGGGTCGCCGATGCACCCGACCAAACACCACCTGTTCGAGATCGCAGCCGCCGAGGACATCAGCCTGCTCGGAGTCTCCGCCAAGTTCATCGACAGCCTGGCGACCGACGAACTGGACATCGGTGCGGTACACGACCTCGGCGCGCTGCGCACGATCTGCTCCACGGGGTCCCCCCTGTCACCTCGTGGGTTCGAATACGTCTATCGGTCGATCAAGGCCGACGTCCACCTCGCCTCCATCTCCGGAGGGACCGATTTGTGCGGTTGCTTCGTCGGCGGAGTTCCGACGATGCCGGTCCACTCCGGCGAGATCCAGGCGCCCGCGCTGGGGATGGCCGTCCAGTTTTTCGACGAGTCGGGCCGACCGATCACGGAGCCCGGTGTGGCCGGTGAGCTCGTCTGTACGCGGCCGTTCCCATCGCAACCACTCGGGTTCTGGGGCGACGAGCCGTTCGGAGCGGATGGACCCAAGTACCGAGCCGCCTACTACGAGCGCTTCCCCGGCGTCTGGGCGCATGGTGATTTCGCTTCATGGACCGTCAACGGCGGCGTGATCATCCACGGTCGATCGGACGCGACGCTGAATCCCGGTGGGGTGCGGATCGGGACGGCCGACATCTATCGCGTCGTCGAAGCAATGCCCGAAGTCACCGAATCGATCGCGTTCGCTCAGCAGGTCGACAGCGACGTGCGCATCGTTCTCGCTGTCCGACTGGCTGACGAGACGGTGCTCGACGACGCATTGGTGTCGTTGATCAAGACCAGGATCCGTTCCGCACTGAGCCCGCGACACGTCCCGGGTGTGATCGTCGCTGTCGCCGACCTGCCGCGCACGTTCAGCGGCAAGCTCGTCGAACTCGCTGTGGCCGATGCCGTCAACGGTCGAGTGGTGCGCAATCGGGACTCGATCGCCAATCCGCAGGCGCTCGACGCGCTCGCCGCGCATCCCGGATTGCACTGACCGTCTGGGCTGAGCACCCGGACCGACCGCTTGGACTGAGCGTTTGGACTGAGCCCGCGCCTGCATCACCGATGCATTCGGGCCGACGGGCTCAGGGCGACCAGTCCGTCGCGTTCGCGTATTCGGCCGTCGCTTCGCGCGTCTGCCAGCGACCCATCCGTTCGAGTGCCACAACCGTGTCCCGCATTGCCGCGGGCGGGATCGGACGACTGATCAGGTATCCCTGGGCCTTGGTGCACCCGAGCGTGCCGAGAACCTCCATCTGAGCGACGGTTTCGACGCCCTCTGCCACCATGTCCAGCCCGAGGGAGGCACCCATCGCGATGATGGTTCGTACCAGCGATCGGTCGTTCGAGTTGTGGGCGACGCCCTGGACGAATGCACGATCGATCTTGATCCGCTGCAGCGGGAACTGCTGAAGCGACGACAATGACGAGTAACCGGTACCGAAGTCGTCGATCGCGATCCGCACGCCGAGCGACCGCAGCCGTCGCAATGTGGCGAGGGCGACGTCAGGTTCGGAGATCATGATGCCTTCGGTGACTTCCAGCCAGAGCAGGCTCGGCGACAAACGGGCATGCGTCAGCGCTTCGTTGACGACGTTGGAAAAGGTCGGATCGGCGAGTTGACGTGGTGAGACGTTGACCGACATGTTCGTCCTCGGTGAGCAGACGTCCTCGTCGATCCACGTTCGCAACTGCGTCATTGCCTCGACGAGGGCCCATGCCCCCATCGCCACGATTGTTCCCGTCTCTTCGGCGATCGGGATGAATTCGGCGGGTGAGACCACGGTTCCATCGGCCTGCTGCCAGCGCATCAGTGCCTCGAATCCGGTCACTTCACCTGTCGTCGTCTCCAGAATCGGCTGGTAGTGCAGGCGCAGCTCATCGCGCTCCATGGCACGGAACAGCGCTGTCTCGACGGACAGTCGATGAGACGCGCGTTCGTTCTTGCCTTCGTCGAAAAGGGCGACACAATTCCGACCGGCGTCTTTGGCTTGATACATCGCCGTGTCGGCGTGCCGAAGCAGCAGGTCGCCGTCACGCGGCGTCTGTGGGCCGATGCGGGCGACGCCGATGCTGGCGGTGACGAAGATCTCGCACTCAGGGATTTCGAGCGCCAGCGGCTCGCGAAAGCGCAGCAACAATCGGTTGCCGAGATCCATCGAGTCGGCCAGCGACGGCGACTGTGGATCGAACACGGCGTACTCGTCGCCGGAGATCCGTGCGACGGTCGTGCGTGGCGGCGCGACGGTGCGCAGACGATCGGCGACGATGCGCAGTACTTGGTCGCCGGCCGAATGCCCGAGGCTGTCGTTGATGTGCTTGAACCGGTCGAGATCGATGAAGAACAGCGTCGGCAGGCTCTGCCCCCGCCACGTCTGGTCCGACGACTGACGGAGCGTTTCGTCGAGTCGTTCCAACAGCAGCGCTCGGTTCGGCAGCCCGGTCAGAGAATCGGTTTGGGCTGCGAGCACGAGGGCTGCCCGTGCGATCCGGTTGGCACGCGTCGCTCGCGTCGCCCGAAACGTGACTGCCAGGGCGAGGGCGCACAGCGAGACAACGGC
>JAYTOM010000554.1:0-1576 GCA_043747765.1 Actinomycetota bacterium | reverse complement strand
GTGCGCGCTCAGTTTGATCGACGGATACTTCGCCGCAGGAAATGATCGATGGATCATCGCTTTGCAGACGATCGATTCCGGGGCGTCTACCTGCGGCTGTTGGTCGATCCGCCGCGACACGTTCGGCTTTCTCATGCCGACAGCGAACTGATCGACCGCGCCGCACCGGATCAAGCTGACACTCGACGACTGATCGGGGCCAAGCGTCGGCCACGGCACGGGCGTCGGTGGCGTCGGCCGTTGGGCGACGTCGCCTCCGGACAGTCTCAGTCAGGAGCCGGTCGGCGGTGCTCGGCGCATCGTGAGGGGGTCGAGGCCGTCAAGTGCTGTGACCATCGGCTCGATCTTGGCCCGGAGCCACTCCGTCATGTCAGCGTGTGGGCTGCCTTGAGCGACCGCGACGAAAGCGAGTCCATCACGGATCCAGGTCGCCGCGCATCCGGAGTCTCTGCATTGGGTATAGATCGTGCCCCCGAGCGGTCCCGCGGACTGAGTCCACTTCGACAACGATTCGGTCTGTTGGGCGGCAGCCTCCAACGGTAGGACGAGAGCGGTTATCACCAACTTGTCTCTACTGTCCGGAGTGGCGCCAGGGAATACGCACTGGACCTCCGACACGCCACCCGGTTCTAGAACGTTGAACCTCGTCCGCATCGGATCGACATCCAGCCCGGCCGGGGCGTCGACGAGGAGTGCCGTCGGGTCGCCGAGTGGACAGGAGGTGACTGCGACGGTCGAATCAGTTGCCGTGGCTGCTCCTGTCGCGGATACAGCGTCACTGATCGCTTGGATCGCAGCGGCGACGTTCGGTGCGGCACCCGTCGCCGGTGGCGTGCTGTCTGGCGAGGCGGCGATCGAGGCGCTGGTATTTGGTGCAGACGATGACGGCGCCGCAGGAGTCGTTGCAGACGAAGTGCCGACTCCACTGCTTCCACACGATGACAGCATCACGAGTCCGCTGGCCGCGATTGCGAGGGTCTTGTTCCATGAGTGCATCGAGCGCACAGACTGCCTGCTCGGGCGTCCGTTCTGCAAGACCTCGAGTCGCACCGATAGTCAACCTTCGGTGTCTCCCACGGAGCGTCCTGCTCGCCGTCGGGCATCAGCGCGTGGGAATCGAGGTAACGCGGCAACTGCCCTGAACAGTAGCTGCGTCGAACGGGACAGATCGCGCCGCCCACTGCCGGGCGCGTGAACGCCGCTGAACGGTTGTCCGGGGGGGGTGGGGGGGGTTGGGTGGGTTTGTCGCATCCGTTGCTCTCAGGGAGGCTCTCAACGGACCCAGTGTGACGACCAGGAAGTTTCACTGAACAGGGTATGAGCGTACGCAAGTAGGCGCTGGTAATTGACGATCCACCGGTCGTTGGTCTGGTTCAGCCGTGATGCGGAGTGATCCAAGACCGCGACCGACGGCGACCAGCCCGACCGCCGCGCTGAGCTCGAGCCGACCCTCGAAACACTCACCCCAGCCCTCCGGTCGGTGGATCGATGCAAAAATTGCTGAGGGCCTTGAGCTCAAGCGATGCGTCGGCGTCCAGCGGTCGCTGAGATACGGCCCTTTCGATATAGGTGACTG
>JAYTOM010000553.1:0-24954 GCA_043747765.1 Actinomycetota bacterium | reverse complement strand
TGGGTTGTGCTCGAAGAGATGCTGCTGTGCTCGACCGGTGGCGTCGACGACTGCACGGCGGCGGTCTCGGTCCGCGCACTCGGTGCGTCGTTGGGTTTGGCGAAGGACACCGTCGCTCGGGCGCTCCGCCGACTGCAGGCCGCAGGGATCGTGACGCCTGTGCCGGCGCGGACGCCGGCCGGAACGTTCGATGCAGGCGCCTACAGCATCACTGTTCCTCATGCCGTCAGCTTCTTGCAGACGCACATCGCCGCTCCAGTCGCCGTCGCGACGCATACCTCCGTCACCCACACCCCTGCAGTACCGCCTCGCGGTCGAGTCGCACGACTCGATCCCGCGCAACTCTCGTTCGCGGCCTGGGACTGAGGACCACCCACCATGACCCTTCGAATGAGCTACCCCTTGAATGACAGACAGGTGCCCGTTTCCAGGTGTGTGTGGTCATGATCCGGGTGACGACGTTGTATGCCGGGTCCGCCGGGGCGACCGCTGCGTATTACACGAAGTACCTGACCCAGGCCGATGGTGAGGAGCCGGGTGTGTGGGTCGGTGGTCAGGCGGATGGTTTCGGGATTGCCGGATCGGTGGTGTCGACGGAGGCGTTGGAGTTGTTGTTGTCGGGCCGTGACCCAACATCAGGGACAGCGCTCGGGCTGCCGTTGAAAGACCGCACGCTCGCCAACGGCAAAGTGATCCGGGCGGTGGCGGGGTTTGATGCGACGGTGTCGGCGCCGAAGTCGTTGTCGGTGTGGTGGGCGCTGACCGGCGACCCCCGTCTCCTCGCCGCGCACGATCTCGCCGTGCGGTCGGTCGTGGAGATGTTGGAGCGTTTCGGTGCGACGACGAGGGTTCGGTCGAATGGTGGGCGGTTGCATCCGGAGTCGGGCGGGTTGACGATCGGTTCGTTTCGTCAGACGACGTCGAGGTTGGATGACCCGCAGTTGCATACGCATCTGGTGATCTCCTCGAAGGTGCAGACGGCGGATGGGAGTTGGTTGGCGCTCGACGCCCGGTTGTTGAAGAAGCATCAACGAGCCCTTGGCGGCCTGTACCAGTCGGTGTTGCGGGCGGAGTTGATGGAACGCTTCGGTGTCGGGTTCGGGGAGATCGTCAAGGGCCAGGCGGAGATCGCCGGTGTCCCGGCAGAGTTGCTGGCACTGTTCTCGAAACGGACTGCGGAGATCGATGTGGCGATGACAGCGAAGGTCGCCGAGTTCATCGACCGTGAAGGTCGTGACCCGAACCGTTTCGAGCGTGCAGCCCTCGGCCGTGAAGCCGCGCTCGACACCCGCACACACAAGACCGGCCATGATGCCGAGCATCTGCGGGAGCGGTGGCTCGATGAAGCCGCCGCCGTCGGCGTCACTCCCGAAACACTCACAGCCTCAATTGCGGATGCCGGCCGTGACCGCAAACTTGGTGTGCGGGTAGTGGTCGATGAGATGATCGATGCCGTGTCGGAGCGCCAATCGGCATGGCACCGCATGGACCTCCTCCGAACACTGTGTGATCTGCAGTACCCGATCGATGGTGTGGGAGGGGAGCGGTGGGCGCAGATCCTTGACGCGACGGTCGAGGAGATCATGGAGCAGTGTGTCGATCTCGACCCTGTCCGTGCTGAGGGTGCGGTGACGAGGGTGGCGGATGGTCGATCGATCTGGATCGAACCAGTCGCTGCGCACATCACCAGCCAAGCCGTCCTCGTGCAGGAGGAGCACGTGTTGTCGTGGGCGATCGACCAACAACTCGACGACCCGACACCGTCCACCAGCGTCGTGCGGAGGGGTCTTGATGTGCTACAGGGTGACGCCGCTGCAGCGGTCGCCGGTGACGACGGGTTGGTGTTGATCGTCGGTCCGGCAGGGACCGGGAAGACGACGATGCTGCGTGCCGCGATCACCGACCTGCACTCTGTCCACCGTCCCGTGTTCGGTGTCGCCCCGACCGCCAAAGCAGCCCAAGTCCTCGAAACCGAGACAGGGATGATCGCCGACACCGTCGCCAAACTCGTGTACGAATGGTCCCAACCGGACCGGGCACCCGGGTATCCGTGGGACATCGGTCCCGGCACCACCCTCATCGTCGACGAAGCTGGCATGTTGGGAACGCACGACCTGTACACGTTGACACGGATCGCTGACGTCCACGACTGGCGCCTCGTCCTCGTCGGTGACCCTCGACAGTTGCAAGGTGTCGCTCGAGGCGGGCTGTTCAACGAACTGTGCACGACAGGCAGGACGGTGGCGTTGGAGACGGTGCACCGCTTCACGCACGACTGGGAAGCAGCCGCCTCCCTCAAGATCCGCAACGGCGACCCCCGAGGCCTCGATGCCTACGAAGCCCACGGACGGATCATCCCCGGCACCCTCGCCGAGCACTTGGAGCGCACCGCCGACACCTGGATCCACAACCATGCCGCCGGCAAGACCACAGCGGTGACCTCGACAACGAACGCGCATGTCGAAGCAATCAACGAACTCATCCAAGACCGCCGCCTGCAAGGTGGCGACATCAACCCGGGACGCTGCTCGGAGATCGCCGACGGGGCCCAGGCGTATGTGGGTGATGTCGTGGCGACACGACGCAACAACCGCCGGCTGCACACGACAGCAGGCGACACCATCCGCAACCGTGACATCTGGACCGTCACCCACACCGACACCAGCACTGGTGATGTGACCGTGTCCCGCATCGACGGACACGGCACCGCCACCCTCCCCGGCGCCTACGCCCAAGAGCACGTCCGCCTCGCCTACGCGGCGACGGAGCCAGGGAACCAGTCCGGTACCGAGACGATGAGCATCACCCTTGCCACGTCGGCGACGACCGGCAGGGGGTTCTACGTTTCGATCTCTCGTGGCGAGGAGGAGAACATGATCTTCGTTGTCACCAAGTCTCACGACATTCGTGAAGCGAGAGATGTTCTCGAGACGATCCTCGTGAGCGACCGGGCCGACGTTCCCGCCACCACCGTCCGCCGACAGCTCGAACAACAAGACCGCCAACCACCCACGCCACCACCGGCGCCGGCACCCGTTCTGCCGAGGTGTCAGATCCCTGAGTGGTGGGCGCAGCTGCGACGCGTCGCTGTCGACGAGTATTGGCAACTCGAACCGCAATTCCGTGCACAGGAGCAACGCCAGACCGAACGTCAACAAGCGATCGCGACGGCCGAGCAACGCCACGACAAAGCAGCCGAAGCGTGCCAGCCATACAACAAGGAGTTCAGCGTGGCAGAGAACGCATTTGCTCGTGCGGACGCAGCCGAACGGTCAGCGAAACAGCACCTCGCTAACGCTGGCTGGCGCACCCGCAAACACGCACGAGCTGACCTGGCGGCGGCGACCGAGACCGCCGTCGCAGCGAGGGCACACCTGGCTGAGGTGACGGCCGAACGGGAACCGTTCCAGCAAGCAAGCTCAGCGGCGTACCAGGAGCTACGACGATTGAAGGACAGTTGCGGCCATCGGATCATCGAGAGTTGGATCGCTATCCCCGAACGATTCGGCAACGCCCAACAACGCATCGAAGCACTCGACGCCTGGAAAGACTGGGCCAACGGTAAACCGATCACTACCGAGCAAACCCTCGACCTCATCGACGCCCTGCAACCTGCCGCCAAGGACGTCAACCGCGAGTTCCATCAATCGCTTGCCAACGTCGTCGATTCATGGGCCGACGCCCGAGGCATCCACCGCCAACAACCAATCGTCGAAATCGAATCACACAGCTTCGGCATCGAACTCTGAGCCGCGCCAGCGCAAATCGTGAGCCAGTTCAGTCCACCAGGGAGCCTCGATCGGACGTTACGCGAGTGATAACGGCACTTCTGGGACACGCTTCCGCGAGCAGAACGCCGGCTATGGGCTCGCTTCTCGCCCAACCGTTGAGTGTTCTGTGCTCGTCGCTGCGCGCATTCTGCACTCATCAACCGGAGCGCGTTTGCGGCCGGGCGTCATTTCTGGTGGATGCCGCGCCGTCACATCGATCGCTGATCGGAAGCGCTTGACACATTGCGAACGTCGTTCTATAATCCTAATAATGTTAGACGTTCCGAATCGTGATAGACGCGCTGAACGTAGGGCGGCAACGACGGCCGAAATCCTCGATGCCGCGTGGACGCAGGTGCGTGCAGACGGGCTTGCTGCGCTGTCGTTGCGTGACCTCGCTCGTACGGTCGGAATGCAGGCACCATCGTTGTACAGCTACTTCGACTCCAAGCACGCCATCTACGACGCGATGTATGCCCAGGGTACGCGAGAGTTCGTGGAGGCAGAGCCTTCTGACCAAGTGACGGACCCGCTGGAGGGCCTCAAGCAGTTGACCCGGTTCTTCGTTGAATTCTGCGCTGCGGACGCGGCGCGCTACCTGTTGCTTTTCCAGCGAACGATCCCCGGCTTCGAGCCGTCGGCGGAGGCTTTCGCCATCTCGCAAGGCAGCCTTCAGCGGCTGGGCCAACGCCTGGAAGCGTGCGGACTCACCGACCCCGCTGCGGTCGACCTCTTCACAGCGATCGGCACGGGTCTTGCCGACCAGCAGCTCTCCAACGATCCCGGCGGCGACCGCTGGATTCGCTTGATCGACGATGCGGTCGAGATGTTCTACGACCACATGACCAAGAAGCGGAAGCAAACAGCCACGAGGAGGCGCAAACCATGATGACGGCACAATCAGTCGACACCATTCAACCCATCACCCGTCCCGAGACCGAAAGCTTGGCGCGAACCGAGTACGCACGCATGGCGTCGCAGTTGCGGTCGCTGGCATCGGACGACTGGGGCAAACCAACTGACTGCCCCATGTGGGACGTCCGAGCCGTCGCCGGGCACAACCTCGGCATGATTGCGACCTTCACCGGCTTCCGTCGGCTGTTCCGGGCAATGGGCGCCGCGACAAAAACTTCGAAACGTGATGGCGGCCCGATGATCGATGCCTTGACGGCCAAGCAGGTCGCCGATCACGCTGACCTGTCGGTCGTCGAGCTGATCGCCCGCGTCGACGAAATCGGCCCGAAAGCGGCGCGCTGGCGGGCAAACGCACCGTGGCTTTTCCGCAAGATGCCGATGAAGCAGGAGGTCGGCGGGAAAGTCGAGACCTGGCGGATGGGTTTCCTGCTCGACGCAATCCTGACCCGCGACCCGTGGATGCACCGCATCGACATCGCCCGAGCGACCGGCCGCGAACTCGAGCTCACCGCGGCCCACGACGGCCGCATCGTCGCCGACGTTGTCGCAGAGCTGGCGCGCCGCTATGGCAAGCCATTCATGCTCACCCTCACCGGACCCGCCGGCGGCGACTTCATCGCTGGAGACGGCAGCGGCGAGCGCCTCACCATCGACGCGATCGAGATGTGCCGCACGCTCTCGGGGCGTCCACCGGCCGACTCCCCCCAAGCCGTTGGCCTGCTCGCCACGGCGGTGCCGTTCTGATGGAGACACAGACCAGAGTGACCGAGGTTGCGGCCGGCATCCACCAGCTGACGACGGTGATCCCCGATGCCCCAGTTGCGTTCAACCAGTACCTCATCGCAGCGGCCGAACCGCTGCTGTTCCACACCGGGATGCGCGGGCTGTTCCCGCTCGTGTCCGCCGCCGTATCCACCGTCGTCCCGGCGGAAACCATCCGGTGGGTGAGCTTCGGTCACGTCGAAGCGGACGAATCAGGATCGATGAACGAATGGCTCGCACTCGCACCACAAGCCGTTGTCGCTCAGGGCTTCATTGGCTGCATGGTGTCGATCGGCGATCTCGCCGACCGGCCTCCACGTGCGCTCGCAGACGGCGAGACGATGGACATCGGGGGGCACGTCCTCCAATGGTTCGATACCCCGCACGTACCGCACGCGTGGGAGGCCGGCGTGATGTACGACATCACCACCAAAACATTGTTCTGCGGCGACCTGTTCACATGGCACGGACCGTACGCCGCCACAACCGACAGCGACATCCTCGGGCTGGCCGTGCAAGCCGAAGACGAGATGCCCGGCTCGCTGTCGCTGCACCCGGCAAGCGGTGCCACCTGCCGTCGCCTCGCCGACCTCGACATCCAAACGCTCGCCCCAATGCACGCACCCGCCTACACCGGCGACTGCCGCGCTGCGCTCACCGATCTCGCTGCCGACTTCGACCGCCGCATCGCCACGCTCTGACGAATGAACACTCCGCTCGGCGCAAGATGTATCGCGAGGCGCTCTCATCGAGATAGACGACCGAGGCAGAACGTGCAGCGCAGAACGACTTCCCACTCGGCTGCGTCAGTCGCCCCGATCGGCGCGTCGGCTCCTTGCCCCTGTCTCCGCCCGTTGCCGTTCGGTGCGCACGTACCCGAGAGCAGAGCGTGGCGCTCGTGGACGGACTGTCGGAGCGTATAGAACTGGCACGCTTGGTGGATGGGGACGAAGGAACTGAGGCTGCAGCACAAGTTGATCGCAGCAGCGCTGGTTGAAGCGACGGACGATCAACTGCGGACCGCACTCGACGGGACGATCGGCGACACGCAAGCGTTCTGTTGGGCTGCGCTGCGACAGTTCGAGAGGAAGGCTGCGGGTGTTGGCTTCGGTTCGCCGCACGATCACGGTCTGCACTACGCCGACGGCCATTTGTTGCTCGTGGCTGCGCTCGAAGCGGTCGATCATGCCGGGCTCGTGGAGCGGCTGCTGCGGGCGATCGGCGAGCCGCAGGAATTGCCGCCTTCGAGGCTGGTGAGGGTGCGACTGCGGGAGGCCCGGAACCTTTTGGCCGAACATAGAGATGAGCGCGTCCTGTATTGGCGGTTGACGGGCCGGCATACTCCGCATGTCATTGAGCGGTACGAGTCGCTTGGGGCCGCCTTGCCTGGTTCGATCGATTCGGAGGTAGTCGGGTTCTCGCCGTATGGGATCGACGACGACGAGGTGATTGCCGCCGGGCAGGCGTCGGTCGGAACGATCGGCGGTCTGTTGTCGTTGCCTCAACTCCGGCAGGAGCTATTGCGGCTCGAGACGGATCTGGCCGCCTTGGCGGACCGCTACCAAGGTCCGTGATGCAGGCTCGACGTTGCTGGCCGTTTGCATCAGGCACAGAACGCTCACGCAGAACAACACCACGTCTACGATGACTGACGAGCGCCGATCGGCGCATCCGGCGCGTCACGCACCCGGCGTTATGGAGCGCGCGAGATGTGCTCTGACCACAGTGGTGGGTGGCGTGTCCGTTACTTAAGGGTTCGCGTCGCGGGCGGAAGTCGGTCGGAGTGTCGCGCCTACCGTCTGCGTTTTGGTGCCGGCGGGTGGATACGGCGTGCGGTCTTCACTGCTGGGAGAGAATCTTCAGAGGGCCTTGGCGCCGAAGGCGATGTCGAAGCCGGCGCCGTTGCGTGCCACGCCCACGAGGAGGATGCCGGCCCATTCGAGGGCGTGGGCCATGTCGAGGCCCCCCGTGTCGAGGGGCTGCATGTCCAAGCTCTCCAGGAAGGCCGCGAAACGTGTTTTCGCCTCGGGGTTGTCAACGGCGAAGAACACGTCTACGGGCTTGTCTTCAGCAAGGACGCCGCCGAAGATCGTGTTGAATGCCTTCACGACGTGGACGCTCCCGGGGGCGGCGACGGCGATCTGCTGGGATACCGAGTCGCCTGCGGTCGTCACGAGTCCAGTTGCGTCGGCGTTGAACGGGTTGGTGATGTCGACGAGGATCTTGCCGGCCAGCGCATCGCCGTAGTGCGCGACGACTTCGACCGCGCCGGCGTACAGGACGGCGAGAATGACGATGTCACCCGCCGGCCTTGTGCCGAATGTGCCGACGGTGGCTCCGTTGCCGATCTGGTCGGCAAGCGCCTGAGCCTTGGCGGTGTTGCGGCTCATGAGTTCGATGGTGTGGCCGTGCTTCGCGGCCCGGGTGCCGATGGCGGTGGCCATGTTGCCGGATCCGATGATGGTGATGGCGTCAGCCCCTTTCATGAGGGCCAACAACCATGTCAGATGATGCTTGAAAGAACCGGGATCCTGTCACGCGAACTCAGATGCAAAGCAGGAGACGGCGAAATCGAAGCCGATCTGATGGGCTCGTGTGACGCCGAGTTGCGGGGTGTTCTTTTGCGCGGCGACGAGACCGCGGCTGTGGGCGATAGTGACGGGTTGGTGGGCGAAGTCGGTTGCTTGGTTGATGCCGAAGGGAACCTGTCCGGCTCGGGGTGTGGTGTCTAGCCGGGTCCATGAGTCGAGGTTGTCGAACTCGACGGCGAGGAAGCCTTTCGCTGCGCAGCGGTCGATCTGCGCGGTGAGAAAGGATGCGGCTGTTTGTTGTTTGTTGGTGGTGCTGATGTCGATCAGGTATTCACCGGGGAAGCCGGGGTCTTCGAGATCGGTGACCAGCCCGGTCGGCCAGAGGCTGCGTTGTCCGGGCTGGGTCTGGAACGCGTTGATGTAGCAGATTCCGTAGAGCCCGGCCGGGGGGGGTGTCGGTGACATCGCGTGTTACGACGCTCACCCCTACGGGCGGCGGGTAGCCGCCGCCGAGCTGGTAGTCGAACCCGGCGTTCACAGGTGGGGGCGCCCAGCGTGGTGTCGACATGCTCGAGGCGTCAGGTTTGACTGTCGCCGGCGCGTTAGTCGTCGGCCACGCCGTGATGGTGGGTGATCGCGCTGGCGGCCGGTCCGATTGGACACAGGCTGCCAGCATCAGCGAGCACGACAGCACCATCAGCCTCACCCGAATTGTCTAACACGCCGGGATATCTTGCCGTATGGTCCGGTCGGGCCGTTCTCGGGCCGTTCTCGGGCCGTTCTCGGCCCGTTCGACTGGGTGCTGTCGGTGGTGGGATCGGGATTTGTCGCCGTTGGTATCCGCCCGTCTTCGTTGCTCACGGCCGAACCGCGCGCTTCAGTCGGAGTGTCTGTTGATGCAGCACAAACGAAGAGGCCGCGGCTGGTGACAGCTTCGCTGCAACGACGCCGCACGCTCGCGTTTGGCTTGACGATCTTCGCCTTGTGTGGGCTCGGTGCCGGCGGGATCGTCGCCGCCGGCGCAGCAGATCACCCGGCAAGCATCGGGCCTGAGGCCACCTCGGCAACGACGGAATCGATCCTGACTGCCAGCACGCCCGGCGGGCCGAACTGCGACGCCGTCAGTGGTCGACCGCAGCTTCGGAACCATCGAACCAGATGACACCTTCGACCACGGCACCCCGCCGCCGCCGTGACAACAGCTCCGACAGCGACATCCGCCACCCGACCGTCACTGGCAGTGAGGTTCAGCAGACGGTGGAGCAAGTCGCATGGGAGCCGTGGCGATTGGGGCTTGACGAGCGTTGGGAGCAGGCTCGTCGTGGTCATCAGCGGCGGAGATGAAACGACAGGGATCGAGAAGCCCGGGGTGTCCGGTCAGAGGGCGAGTGTCCGTCGGTTGCCGACACGGTCGCGATACACGTCTTGGTGTCATGCGGTGGCCTGTTTGGGTGCTTGGCGTCGGTTGCTTGGTGTTGGGCTGGTCGGTTTGGCGCCTGGGCTGAGGCGGCGTTCGAGTTGTTCGTGCTAGGTGGGCAGCTTTCGTTGATCGGTGATGGCGAAGCATTCCAGGATGCTGCAATACTTTGGTGTGGACCGGCGGGGTGTGGCCAGCTTGGCGTGCGTGGCGTTGCTGGTGATGGGCTGTGGCGCAGGCGCCCCGGTGGGGGAGACGGGCGTGACGGCGGCGGTTTCTGGGTTGCGTCCGATTGTGGACGTGGGGGCGGGGGCCGCGATGTTGGTGATCAGCGGGGTCACAGGTAGTTTCCAGAACCCGTGTTACTCGCCGGACGGCAAGACGTTGGTGTTCACGGTGTTCGCGGATCGTTACAACGTGGGCGAGGCGAACGTGTGGGCCGTTGACGCAGCCGGGGGAGCTGTGCGGCGGCGTCTGTCGTCCCCCGGCGCACAAAGCGTGAACCTGCCCGGGAAGTGCATTGCCCACGGCGGGGATATGGCCGTGTTCGCGTCGGACGCGGGTGGGAGCGACCAGATCTACATCGTGTCGGTGGCTGGCGGCACGCCGGTGGCGGTGACCGACATCAGCGCCGGGTTGGCCACCGAGCCGTCGGCCTCACCGCGTCTGGTCGACGCAAGCCGCTGGATTGTGTTCGAGTCTCGGCGTTCGGACACCGGCCCGGGGGAGTTGTGGAAGATCCGCGTCGACGGCGGCGGCCTGACCCGGCTGACTTCTGGCGCCGATGACCGTCAGCCGCAGTGGTCGCCGGCGGGGGATCGGATCGCGTTCCAGCGCCGCCTTGGCGATGACTGGGATGTGTGGACGATCGCTCCCGACGGGACCGAGGCCGTGGACGTCTCGGCCAATGCGACCACGGAGGACACTGACCCGTCGTGGTCTCCCGACGGTCGCTGCATCGTCTATTCCTCCAACGGTCCGGGTGTCGCGTTGGCGGACCTCTTCGTGATCCGCGCCGGCGGCGGCCCACGGATCCAAATCACCCACGGTCGCGGACTCGGCGGCGCGCCCGGCTGGTCCCCCGACGGCCAGACAATCGCGTTCGAGTCCGCCCCCATCGACCCCGACCTCTCCAGCAACACCGCCATCTGGAGCACCCCGGCCCCAGCCAGCTGCTGAGCCGAAACAGAACCAGCCCCTTACCGACGTTCGCTCCAGCGGTGCGGGCCAACAGCAAACCTGCCTTCGCCGCATCGATCTTTGGATCAGCACCCTGCCATCGTCGACGACCTCCCGATCGTCGAGTTGCGTTCGGCGAACAAGCCGATCCTCTACGCCAATGCCGGGACGTGGGCGACAGAACTCTTCGACTACATCGTGTCATTGAACAACAATCCAGGTAGCGGCCACGCCGTATCTGACGACGACCGCTGTGGCGATGGCGAGATCGGCGCCGAACGGCGGCCGGATTCGAAGTTGCGGCTACTCGACCAGCAGTCCGTAGAAGATGAATTCGGTTCGGCGGTTGAGGGCGAGTGCTGCGGCGTTGTCGTCGACGGTCAGTAGGTCCGATGCACCGGCGGCGCGAGCCGACAAGCGGCTGGTTTCGACGCCGAGCGAGCCGAGGTAGTCCACGACAGCATGCGCTCGTCGACCGGAGATCACGACGTTGGCGGCGGTGTCGCCGCGTTGATCGGCGTGGCCGACGACGACCACGCTCGTGTTGGGCAACGCCTTCATCGCTGTAGCGACCCTGGCGAGTTCGAGGCCGTGAGCCGCAAGGACGGTTGCGCTACCGGACGGAAACCGTGCCGAGTTGAGCTCGATGACTCGCACGCCGACACCGACAGGTATGTGCGGGTTGATGATGAGATCGTCGACGAGCGAGGCCGGTGTCTGACTGTTCGCCTCGGCAAGCAACTCGAGGCGATCCTTGCCAGAAGCTGACGGCACCACTCCCTTCAGCATGATGGTGTCTGTGTCGTAGATCAGCAGGACGGGTGTCGGTGAGCCATCAGGACTCATCGGATAGTCCACAACGTTGGTCGTCGTCGAGGATGTGGAGTTGATCGACGTCGTCGTCCGAGCCGCAGACGCGAGCGTGGTCGTCGATGGCGAGGTGGTGGTCGATGGCGAGGTGGTCGTCGATGGCGAGGCGGTCGTCGATGGCGAGGCGGTCGTCGTGGGTGCGACAATGCTCGTCGGCAGGACGGTCGTCGACGGAGTGACGCCGCCGCTGCTCCTGGTCGCTGTCATCGTCGACGTTGTGGCCGAGCTCGGTGAGGTCGCAGCGGTGATCAGGTTGTCTGCTGCGGACGGATCCACTGCAACCGCATCGATACTGTCGGGGGTCATGGAGATTCATGTTCTTGCTGGTTCGCTCGACATCAGGAACCAGCCGCCGCCGACGGTCAGCGCGCCGATAACGAGGGTGACGGCGAGCGCCGGGATCCACCGCCGATGAGCGCTGTTGTTCGTGTTGTCGTAGGCGTTCACGGTTCGAATTTCCTCCCGGTAGGAAGCGCTACGCTGCGCTGTCGTGCAACACATGAGATGTTGCATCGGCGAAAGATACGGAGCATTCGTGGCCGCACTGGTCGTCATCATCGTTCGACAATGCGGCGGCTTCCGGGTGGGTTCGACAGCAGCTGGCTGCACCGGTGCGAGCCCGCTGACGTCGGCGAGCAGTTCGACGGAGCGCAGCCGGGCCTCGGTCGACGAAGACGGGTGGACGACGATGAGGTCGTCGGCGCCGGCATGTTCAGCGAACGCAGCGATTCATTAGCGCAGATCACGAACTCATCGACACCGAGCTTGACGCCGTCGAACACCACGGCGTACAAATCCAACGCCACTGCTGCCTTCTGGGCGAAGTTCGGGTCCCGCTGGCGATCCACGACCAGTGCAACCGGGCGGATGACGTCAGCGTGCAACACCCGCCACACCGTCCATGCCGGGATCATCTCAACGACATGACATTGTTCGAGTTCGCGAGCCAGTTCCGCGCAACTCCACCGCGACAGGGGGATCGACCCACGGGCGAGAAAGGTCGCCCAAACGACGCTCCCGCCGGTCGCTGACAGCCGACCAGCTTGATGAGATCCGCCTCGAACGTCAAACAATCGTTGTTGCGGTCGGCAGGGTTCCTGGCGGGAATCCATTGGAGAAGTTTCTGCCGAAACGGCTCGACGGCGGTTGGATCATGCGCGGTCGCTCACGTAGTTGCGGTCGCCAGCAATCGATCGAGTTCTGCGTTGTTGACGGATCCGTTGAGCATCTGAACGTTGCCGTTGCTGCTGACGATGACGAGCGCTGGCTGACTGGCGACGGAGAAGTGAGCGAAGACTTCGCCGTGGTTGTCGCTGATCTGGGCGAACGTCAACTTGTACTTGTCGATGAAATCTTGGAAGGACCTGTCGGTCCCGGTCCAGGCAACGCCGACGAAGTCGACTTTTGCCTTCCAACGCTGGCGTGCTGCTTCGACCGAAGGAGCTTCGTGGTTACACACGCTTCAAGTCGGTGCCCAGAACCAGAACACGACGGGCCGTCCGGCGTATGTCGCGCCGTCGAGTTGGCCGCCGCCGACGAGCTGGGCGCTGAACCGCAGGACCTCCGGAACGCTGACGACAGCGGCCGTACTCGTCGCCGCGACACGAGTGGTCGCGTCAATGGCCGTGGCAGTGGTCGTGTCAATGGCGGTGGCAGTGGTCGTGTCAATGGCGGTGTCGCCGGTGGTCGTTGTATCGGCTGTAGTGCTAACGCTCGGTTCAGTAACCGGGCGAGTCGCTATTGAGCTGGCGGGCGCCGACGGGCGAGTGGTGGCATCTCCGGACGTTTTGGTGGCGCCGGGTCCGCACGATGTCGCGCCGACCGTCAGTAGCGCAGCCACCGCCAATGTCCAAGAGTGCGCGGACAAACGTCGGCGATTGTCGACGCGTCGAGTCCTCGTCGTGCGCAGTGACATGTCCGATGTTTGCATAAATTTGCGTGTCATTTCACCCCGATGGAGATTTTCACCGCAATTGTCCTTCACCGCCCCCCAATCACGGGTCACTAACCGCGATCTTTCGTAGCGGGGTTTGTAATGCCATATGAAAAGCCCTCTGACCTGGGATGATGGGTGTTGCGAGACATCCATTTCATCGTCAGAGTCGGGGGCTTTCAGTGGCCAAGAATATCAGCCTGGTTCGACCGCGGGTAGTGACCGGTGACGGTGTCGGTTTGGTGTCCCACGCCGGGGTCGGGTGGCTTGGCGAGACTGCTGATCTGTCGGGTTTGACCGCCGGGTTGACGGCTGCGATGGCCGGGATCGCGCAGCGCCGTCATGACCCGGGTCGCACCCTTGCGCAAATGGTGCTCGCTGTCGCCGACGGTGCGACCTGCCTGTCCGACATTGCAGCGTTGCGGTCCCAACCGGCGATGTTCGGTGCGGTGCCCTCGGATGCGACGGTGTGGCGGACCTTTGATCAGATCGGCCCGGTCGAGCTTCGCGGGATCGCCACTGCACGCGCCGATGCGCGTGCACGAGCATGGGCCGCCGGCGCGGGCCCGGCGGGTGATTCGTTGATCATCGACATCGACGCGACGTTGCTGGTGACGAGATCGAACAAACAAGATGCCGCACCGACATACAAACGAACGTTTGGGCATCACCCACTGCTGGCGATGATCGCCGAAACCGACGAGGTCCTCACCGGTCTGATGCGTCCCGGTAGCGCCGGGTCGAACACGGCGATCGATCACGTCAGCGTGCTCGGCGACGCTGTCGCCCAACTCCCGGCGCAGTGGCAGGCCGGACATCAACACAGTGACGACACCGCCCTGGTGCAACACCCGATCCTCGTCCGTGCCGATTCCGCCGGTGCAACACACATACCGCCGGTCCCACGGGTGATCGGGCGTTCAGTGCAAGTCCGTGTGAATCATCGCTGCGAACCTCGGCACGCCGGCGAGGCTCAGGGCGTCGACAACATCGGAGGCCGACATTGGTGGGTTCCGGCGGGCGGCGGCCATCTGCACGATCACCTCGAGCAGATCGCCAGAGTGTGCAACGTGGAGGTCGACGAGAAAGTCGTCAGGCTTTTGTCACGGTGACGCCCAATTCGCCGAGTGCGCCCGCGGGAAAGTCGCGCACGTTGTTGGTCAGGATCGTCACCGGTGCGCGGGACACTGCTGCGGCGGCGTGGACGTGGTCGTCGATGTCGCCCCCTGGCATCTGGTTGATCAGTGATTCGTACTCGGCACGCGGGACGTCCTGGCCGGCGAAGGTGACTCGGATCTGTTGACAAATGCGGGTTGCGTCGTCGGCGGATCGGACGCCGTGCTCGGCCCATTTTGCGGCTCAGCTCAGCGAGCAGATCCTCGGTCCAGAGCAGTTCGATCAGGGACGATTCGTCGCAGCGCAGGATGAGGTCGAGGAGCGACATCGGGTAACAGACGTTGGTGTCCGGCAGGACGCGTGGTGGCCCCACCGGCTGTCAGTACGACAGCCCGGCGGCGAGGGCGTCGTCGACGATCGAAGCGATTCCTGTCCGTTTGCGCACGCTCGTTGTCCGGTGTTCGATGACCGCGCTCACGGGAATTCTTCGGTACGTGCTGTTCGTAAGCCGCCGCGACGGCAACACCCCGGTATCGACGAGCCTGTCGACGTACTGACGCGAGACACCGAGCAGCTTCGCGGCTTGGGCGGGGCTGATCTCGGCCTGCTGATCGATCACCGAGACTGCAGCTCCAGCATCGAGCGATTCGGCGGCGGCGAGCAGCACCTCGACGAGCGATGGGGGTAATTCGATCTGTTCGCCTTCGACCGCGATCGAAACGGTCCGGCGGGCTCCGCCGACCAGCTCGAGCACAGCGTGAACGCGGCCGTGCTCGCTGGCGTCGGCTTCAATGTCTGCGATCGCTCTCCGTTGCATGCTCCGATCGTAACATGCAATACCAGCAACCTGTGCAAAGCGGTCTATCGCTCGCAAGATCTGACAGCGCACCGAACTCCAAGGTTTGAAGCACATGCCTGCGGTTGTCGTGCGCGGACTCCCGAGGAGCCGGAGTGACGGTCAGTGGAGAACCTGCTGGCGTGATGCGGTCGCTCGCTGCTGCAGGTTGTCGATCAGTTCGTCGTCGTGCTTGGGGTAGAGGTGGCCATAACGATCGAGCACCACTGACACGCTGGTATGTCCAGCTCGGACAGCTACCTGTTTGTGGTTGGCGCCGGCGGCGATCCACAGCGAGATCGCCGTATGGCGGAGGTCATGAATGCGTAGCGGATCCAGACCCGACTTTTTCACGGCGTCGTGCCAGATGCGCTGCCGGAACAGTCCGGCGCGAACGAAGTAGCCGTCGGGGGAGCGGAAGACAAGGTCGTCGCTCGATGGCCGATCAACTGCCAGCAACGCCAGCTCGTCGCAGACGAAGCGGGGAAGTGTGATCTGGCGGACGGCGGCGCGTGTCTTCGGCGGACCGACTGCGAGATGGCCGTTGACGTCCGTCAGCGTCTCGACGACATCGACCTGGCGACTGAGCACATTCACACGTCCCCAGCGCAGGGCGAGTAGCTCGCCGAGGCGTAGGCCGCCGTAGGAGGCGACGAGCACGAACGCCCGGTAACGCTGGTCGATGTTGTCGGCGAGCGTCCACACCTCGTCGACAGTCAGGAACCGCATCTCCTTGCGCTCGATCTTCGGCAGCGGAAGATGATCGAGCGGGTTCGCCGTGATCCGCCGGTCCTCGAGCGCCGCACGAAGACACTTGTTGAACACCTGCACGACCTTCTGAACCGTCGCCGGTGCGAGGCCGGACCCGCCGTCAGCCTTTGCAGCAGACAACTTCTGCACCCAACGTCGCAGATCGGTCCGATCGATTCTCGCGAGCGACACATTGGCGTACGTCGGCAAGACGTGGCTGCGGAAATACTGTTCATCGCGGGCATACGTCGTGCGCCTCAGGTTTGTCACCGTCGGCCACCACTCGTCCCACCACTGACTGACCGTCGTTCTACCGAGTCTCGGGTCGACGGCCGAGCCTGCTGCCCGGTCGACCTCGATCAGATTGGCGTACGCGTCGGCATCACGTTTGCGCTTGAACTGCTTCGAGCGCTCGGTGCCATCGACGACGCGGAACCGGACGAGATACGTCGTGGTTCCGTCGACGAGTTGCTTCCTCCGGATCGACGCCATGCCGGAAATCGTAGTCGCAAGATGACATCCCAGGTCCGCGACAGGTCCGCAGACCGTGCAATACGGGCCAACACGGCGTGACACCCAAAATCACAAAAGACCAGCTCAGATGGCATGAGATGACACCAGCGAACACTGGTGAACACCCTGTATTCACTTTCACACGGTGGGGGTCGCGGGATCGAGGCCCGCATCGCCCACCGAGAAACCCCAGCTCAGCGGCAATTTGTGCAGGTTGTCGGCGGAGCCTCGGCAGCCCAGGTGCACACCAGGTGCACACCAGGTGCACAGGACGTGATAACCCCGTTTGTCACGTGACGGCATGAACCGGCACGACACGGCATTCAGTCGCTCGTCAATCGCCGACCAGAAATGGTGGATGTCAGCTTCCGAGATCCGCAAGACGAGCAGCGCTGACTCGGCGTCGGCGACGAACGACTCGATTGCGCCGACGTTGCCACTGAGAAGAGCGGCGATCGCCGAAGTCGGCTGATTGCCGATCTTGAGCCATATCGCCTTCGGGGGTGGACCCAACAAGAACGCCAATTGGCGAAAGTCCGAGTCCTTGGACACGATCACGTATCGGAGGTCTGCTGCGTAGTCCCAGACCTTCCGGTCGGTCGCGACATCGAGCCCGACCGCCGCGACATGTTGGCTGTCTGGGAATTGCGTGGCCAAGCGCCGCACCAGATGTCGCGACAAGTTCTGGTCGAGCAGCAGCTTCACGCAGGAACGGCGAGGCGACGCTCACGTAATGCGGCAAATTCGATCGCTGCGCGTACGTGAGCCTCGGTGAGCTCTGGAAAGTCGCCCACAATCTCGTCGGCCGTCATCCCGCTGGCGAGGTATTCGAGCACGTCGTAGACGGCGATGCGAGTGCCGACGAAGCACGGCTTGCCGCTGCGCACGCCTGCCCTCACCTCGACCAACGTCATCAAGTCCACACCGTCATGCTACTTGCTCGGTCGAACTGCGGCTTGCTTGGTTGATGCACCGCAGTTCGAGGCCGGCTCCAGTCGGGCGCACGGGCGCAAGCTGCGCTCACCTCGGGGGCGACGAAGCCCCACGGGCGAGCTTACAGACGTCCCGCGAAGCCTTGATGTTCGCCTATTTACCGATGACTTGTCATTTACGTGAGACGAGATGCGGCGGTGGTGCGCCTGCAGTTCCTGGCAACGAACGGCCTTTCCGGCCTTCCGGTGATCCGCGTCGGAAGATTGCTACGAGTCCGTCGCTCGAATCTCGAAGCATGGTCTCACGTCATCGCCGAGCACACGGCGCGGTCGCACCCGCAACGCAGTCAGTACTGGCTTCGGTCAGCTCACCTGTCTTGAAGTCACACGCACGTCGTAGTGCCTCGACGGTCGAGCAGCCCGCACCGTTCTCGGCATAGGCAACTGCGATGACCCGCACCCTGACCTGGATCACGTTCAACACCAATTTGACAGATGGGTGCATACCCCACGCACACCTCGATCCGGAGAGTCTCCGGTGACCGTCCGGGTGACCACCCTGAAAGGCGCCGATGCCGACGCCTATTACGTCGAGCAGTTGCCGGACTACTACCTCGATTCCGGTGAACCACGCGGTGTCTGGTTTGGTCACGGCGCACACACCCTCGGCCTGACCGGTGAAGTCGACGACGACGCCTTCTTGGCGGTGATGGCGGGGATGCGCCCCGACAACCCGAACAAGTGCCGAAGGGATCATTGCTGCACAGTTCCGCCAGCACACGAGCCGCACGTTGGACCCGCAACTGCGTACGCACGTGGTGACCCCGAACCGCGTCATGTCACCCGACAGACGGTGGCTCGCTTTGGACGCCCGCCTGATCAAGCTAAATCAGCGAACGTTGTCGGCGCTGCACCACGCGACGTTGCGCGCGGAGTTGACGGCGAGCCCCGGTGTGCGGTGGGAGGCGCCAAAGGGGGATCGCTGAGATCGCCGAGATCCCAGAAGGTTTGCGTGCCGAGTTCGTCAAGCGTGTGTTGCGGCGCATTTCGGCGACGGCAACCTGTCGAGGCGCGTGGCTGGACTGCTCGCTCGCTGCGATTGTCTGGGTTCGGGTACGGTTCTCAGGTGTGGCTAGATATGCGAATCGGAAAGCGCCATACTGTGGTGGTGGAAGCAGGCGTGCGTGAGTTGCGAGATCATCTGAGCAGATACCTGGAAGTAGTTCGTGAAGGCCGCGAGGTCACTGTCACGGACCACGGCCACGCGGTCGCCCGGCTCGTCCCGCTCGAGCAGCCACGACGGATTGATCGATTGATCAAAGAAGGACTGATTACTCCCGCGCTCACGCCGAAACGAGAACGTCCCAAGCAGCGCATCGTCGCCCAAGGAACCGTCAGCGATCTCGTCGGCGATCAACGGCGGTGATCGCCTACTTCGACACATCAGCCGTCATTCCATTGATCATCGAAGAACCGGCCTCGATCACCTGCGACAGGCTATGGAACGATGCCGACCGAATCGTCAGTGTCCGGTTGCTCTACCCCGAAGCGCGAGCGGCCCTGGCCAAGGCTCGGCGAATGCAGCGAATCACCTGCGAACAACTGGATGCGGCGACAGCCGAACTCGACTCGATTCTTCGCCAGGTCGACCACATCGAGATCACCGCCGAGCTCGCTCGCGCCGCGGGGGATCTGGCAGCTGTACACGGGTTGCGTGGCTACGACGCTGTTCACCTTGCGGGCGCTGTTGCGGCGACCGACGACGAATTGGTTCTCGTCACAGGAGACACAGATCTCGGCTGTGCGGCATCCTCGCTCGGCCTCGCGGTCGCATTCACCGCTGCGTAAACTGCCCGGAAACGCCGCTTCAATGGCTATCGGCCGCTACGCGGCTCCCAAGATCCGAAGCCGGCGCTGGCGTAGGCTGTGATCGTGGGCACACTAGAAATCCGGGTACGAGAGGACGGAGCTGTCTTCATCCCAGCGTCCGAGGTCGCGAATCTTGGCATCAAGCCCGGCGAGACGCTTGCCGCGGAACTCCGCCCTCATCTGATCCCTTCGCAAGTCCAGCCGTGGTCTCCTCAAGAGTGTGCTTCCATCGATCAGCCTTGAAAAGTTCCAGGCAGGACGAGCTGACCGACTGACCGGCTTCGAGGATCATCGAGGCTTGTGACTGCAGTCGTCGCCGACACTGTCACGATCATCTGGTGGGTGGCAGACGACGACCGGCTGTCGGAGGCTGCGGCTCTTGCGTTGCAGGCTGCTGATGGAGGCGACGGCATCTTTGTCTCCGCCGTCACTTTGGTCGACATCTGGTATGCCACTCACAAGCGCAACGATGCCCTATCGGTGGCTCAGTTGGCTGATCTGGATGCCGCTCTCAATGATCCCGAGATCAACATCCATGTCCTGCCGGTGGACGGGCGGCGTGACGCCTTCGTGCGGAACCTGTTGGCGCGACGCCGTCGCCCGTTGCTACAGGTTGTCGATCAGTTCGTCGTCGCGCTCGGGGAAGAGATGGCCGTAGCGTTCGAGCACCACCGACACGCTGGTGTGTCCGGCTCTGACGGCCACCTGGTTGTGGTTGGCGCCGACGGCGATCCACAGCGACATCGCCGTGTGGCCGAGGTCGTGGATACGTAGTGGCTCGAGGCTGGCTTTGCTGACGGCATCGTGCCAGATGCGCTACAGAAAGACTCCGGCACGAACGAAGTAGCCGTCGGGAGAACGGAACACGAGCCTGGCCGCCGAGCGCTGGAATCGCTTCGTTTCAGCCGAGGCAGACGCTGGTGAGCATTCCCGCAGGATGGTGGATCTGCACACTGGCGAGCACGCCGACACTGGTGATCGCCGCCCAGACGAACGTGGTGACGACCGGTTGACGCGGTGACAGCGCCGGGGAGAGCAATACGGCGACTCTGGCGGTCACCCCGAACCGGTTGATACCGAGCGCGCCTCCCGGCGCAGATGCGCTCAAGGCGACTTTGCCGAGGGTGCGGGCGACGAAACGACGATCACCGCCTGCGGCGTTGACGGCGGACTCATCAGCCCAGCGTTCCAGGGAAAACTGCAGCCGGCGCAGCAATGGTCGCAGCAACGGCAGGTTGACGCTGGCCAGTTGGCCGATCAACACGTACCTGTCGTGGCGGTGACGGGCGTGGGCGTGCTCGTGGGCGAGCACGACGTGCTGCTCGTCATCGTCCAATAGCTCCAACAGTCCGCTCGACACCACAACGTGCCCGCCGCGCCCTGGCGACGTGTAGGCGAACGGCTGCGTATACGAGGCGATCTCGACTGCTCCAGGATGGTCGTGACGCAGGCGGTGGTAGCGGCGCAACAACCGCACGCTGCGCACCGCCCCGGTCACCGAGGCAACGACGGCGAGGGCACCGACGGCAGCCGGGACTTGACGTCGCATGCCGAGCATCTCGCTGCACCATTGCACCCGTGCCCGAACGACACATGGGCAAAGAAGGCAAGGCTGACGATCCACATCGTCGGCACCGCAGCGACGACGATCACGACGAGCGAGACGATCACGGTACGCGCCGCCAACGCCGGAACGAGCCGGCGATGCAACGTCGTCACCCCACCTGCGAGGACCACACCGGCGATCAACGGCAACCACATCGAGGTGAACATCTAGCCACCGTCGCTGTCGAGCATCGCTCGCAACGATTTCGTCTCACGCTTCGACAACGATGCAACGAAACCGATCAAAGCAGCATTGCGGTCAGTCGTCGACGAGAGGATCTCGCCGATGCGTCGTGCCGCCAGATGCGATTCCTCGACCGCCGCGCTGTAACGGAACGCCCGGCCCGCAGGAACGCGTGTCACCAAACCTTTGGTGTCGAGCCGCCCGAGGACCGTGGCAACACTCGTATACGCCAGACCGTTTCCCAAACGAGCCTGCACCTCTGCGGGCAGCAGCGGTTCGTCGGCCGCCCACAGCACCGTCATAACGTCGTGCTCCAAGGCACCATCAGGTCGCTTCGTCATAAGTCACTCGACACGCTACCCAACCCCCGACACCCTTCGATAGAATTACGACACCACGTAGTAGATTACGGCGGATGTCATGCATCAGCGAGTTCTTACAATCGGTCTTGGCAGCGTGCTGAGCATCGTTGCGGTTGCCTGCGGGAGCAGCACCACCACTGGCACGGGACCGACGGCCGGCCCCGCCGCGGTCACGGCAACGACGATCGCTGTGAGCATGCCATCGGGGTCGGCGTCGATGGAGACCGCGCCGATGGGGACCACGCCAATGGCAGGGACGATGGCCGGCGCGAGTTTCAACAGCGCTGACGTCACGTTTGCGTCGTCGATGATCCCGCACCACCAGCAAGCGGTGACGATGGCAGACATGGCCCTCGATGCCAAAGCGGGAGCAGGGACGGCGGTCAAGGACTTGGCGACAAGCATCAAAGCAGCGCAAGGGCCGGAGATCACGATGATGCAAGGCTGGTTGAGCACGTGGGGCGCCGAGACGCCTGCGTCGACGGCGATGGGTGGCATGGACCACGGAACTGCAATGGGCGAGGTGGACGGGATGAACGGGATGATGTCCGACGCCGACGTGACCAAGCTCGGCGGGATGACCGGCACGGCATTCGACGCGATGTGGTTGACGATGATGGTCTCCCATCATCAAGGCGCCGTCACGATGTCACAAACCGAGCTGACTGCTGGGGCAAGCAGCGACACCAGAGCGCTGGCGCAAAGGATCATCACCGCACAGAATGCCGAGATCGCCGAGATGAAAAAACTGTACGGCTGAAGATGATCGCCGGCATTGCCGTCCGCTGACAGCTCGGTTGCACATCTCGTCGAGACGACCAAGTGAGGTCCTCAAGCCTGTCGTCGATGTCGTCGCCACAGCAGTATGTGCTGCCTCAAGCATGGCCGCCGCCGCGTTGAGCCGCGCAGACGCAGATCGACTACTTCGGGGTTGCTGCTGCGGCTGGTTGCATTCCTGTCCACGCTCGACGTCGGAGTAGACGGAGGCCGTTGAGGCCGACGATGACGGTGCCACCCTCGTGCCCGAGCACGCCGAGAGGGAGAGGGAGGTGGCCGGCGAGGTCCCAGGTTGCGAGAGTGATGATGGCGGCGGACGCGAGGAGAAGATTCTGGGTGACGACGCGTCGTGCGTGGCGGGCGAGTTCGATCACGGCGGGGATGGTGGCGAGTTCGTCGCTCACGATGACGATGTCGGCGGTTTGCAGGACGAGGTCGCTGCTGATGCCTCCCATGGCGACGCCGACGTCGGCAGCGGCGAGCGCCGGCGCGTCGTTGATACCGTCGCCGACGAAGAGCACCTGCGCCCCGTCACCTCGGAGTTGCTCGACAGCGGTGAGTTTGTCGTGCGGGAGCATCGAGGCGAAAACGTCGTGGATACCGACTGATCGTGCCATCCGCCTCGCCGATTCCTCGTTGTCGCCAGTGATGAGGACGGGAGTTGTCCCGGTGAGGTCGTGGATCGCTGCCACCGTGGTCGCAGCGCCGGGTCGGATCTCGTCGGCGAGTCCGATGACGGCTCCGACGCAGCTGTCGACGACCACGACGACAGCGGTGCGGCCGAGATGCTCCATTCGATCGACCGTGGCGCTTGCGGTGGCATCCGGGTTCTCCGCGAGCAGTGACGGGCCACCTGCTTGGACTCGGTATCGATCTACCATCGCAACGACACCGCTACCCGGATGAGCGCTGAAGCCGTGCGCAGCGGGGACCGGGATGCCATGGCGGTTTGCTTCAGCGACGATTGCCTTGCCGAGCGGGTGCTCGCTGGCGTATTCGGCAGCGGCGGTGAGGCTGAGCGCTCGCTGCTGGTCGAGTCCGATCGAGACGACTTCGACGACATGGGGTCTGCCGCTCGTCAGGGTGCCGGTCTTGTCGAAAGCGACCTGGGTTATCGTCGCGAGTTGCTCCATCACGACAGCTGATTTGACGAGCACGCCGTGTCGGCCGGCGTTGGCGATCGCCGAGAGCAGCGGAGGCATCGTCGACAGCACCACAGCGCACGGCGAAGCGACGATCATGAACGTCATCGCCCGAAGCAACGCTGCAGACACGGACGCCCCGGCGAAGAGCGGAACCAGGAACACTGCGATGGTGGCGAACACGACCGTCATGCTGTACCGCTGCTCGACTCGTTCGATGAACAGATGAGTTCGCGCCTTGGTTTCACTTGCCCGTTCGACCAGCGTGGCGATACGGGCGACCACACTTTCCGAGGCTGGACGCGACACGCTGATCTCAAGTGAGCCGCCGCGCACCAACGTGCCGGCGAACACCTCGTCGCCCGTCGTGCGGAACACCGGCAGCGGCTCACCGGTGATCGTCGCCTGGTCGACATCACTCCCTCCCGCCCGCACGGTGCCGTCTGCGCCGATACGTTCACCGGGACGCACGAGGATCATGTCGCCCGGTCGCAACGTCGCCGTGTCAACGAGGCGTTCGGCGCCATCGGTGAGGAGCGATGCTTGTTCAGGTGCATGAATCAGCAACGATCGAACACTGTCCTCGGTGCGTTTGGTGGCGAGCGCCTCCAACGATGCGGAGACAGCGAAGATCACGATCAACAGCCCGCCATCAACGATTTGCCCGATCGCCGCAGCACCGATCGCCGCCACCACCATCAGCAAGTCGACATCCAACACCCTGCCGCGCAACGCTCGCACCCCAGCAGCAGCGGGTTCCCAACCACCCGCGACGTAGCAGCCGACGAACAGCGCGCCGCTCACCACTTGGGGCGCCCCGATTCGGCGCAATGCCAACGCAACAACGAACGCCGCAACGGCGATCGACGCCCACCTCACTTCGGCGACAGCGAACGCCACCCGACCACGGCTCGTCACCCGTGCAGCGTCACCGTGGGCGATGATCGAATGGCCCATCGGAGGATGTGAATGTGGGATGATCGATAGTGTCTCCTCATCGTTGCTGCAGCACATCCCTCCAACATACTGACATCTGCATAGATATGAAGGTGAAAATATGACGCATCGTGGTGCGCTCTCCAAACCTCAGAGCGATGGCATCGATATCCCCACCGATGCCGAGGCGGGCTTGGCGGCGTCACGGTTCGCGATGCTCTCCGATCCGACCCGACTGAAGATCCTTTGGCTCATCAGCCGCCAAGAACAAGACGTCACGACGATTGCCGGTCTGATCGCGATCACCCCGACCGTCGCCAGCCAACACCTCGCCAAGCTTCGCCTCGCAGGTCTTGTAAACGTCCGCGCCGACGGCAAACGGCGCCTCTACGCCGTGCACGGCAGCCACATGCGCACCCTGATCGAAGAAGCACTCGGCGAGGCCGAACATCATCTTTCCGGCATCGCCGACTGACAGATCACGGATTGAGTCAGCCGTGCCGGTCCGTTGTGACCATGGAGTCGAACGCGCAGCCCGGCCCGATGTTGCCGAGCC
>JAYTOM010000552.1:0-6274 GCA_043747765.1 Actinomycetota bacterium | reverse complement strand
GCCATCGACAACCCCGCCCGGCGAGGTCTTGTGCTCGAACTCGTCGAACAGTCTGAGATCTCCAGCGCGATGTCGCTCAACACCGGCGTGATGACGGGTTCGAGGGTCTTCGGTCCAGCGCTCGCTGCGTGGATGGTGATCGAGTGGGGCACGGCGTGGTGTTTCCTCGTCAACGCCGTCAGTTTCCTTGCCGTACTGGCGTCGCTGTTACTGCTCGACCGTTCCAAACTGCACGAGAGCCCGCGTGCCTCACGAGGCGGCACACCGGTCCGCGACGGCTTCCGCCTCGTGTGGCACCATCCGGTGCTCAAACCGATGTTCGTGCTCTTCGTGATCGTGTCGACGTTCGCTTTCAACTACGCTGTCGCCCTGCCGCTGCTGGCCGACGATCGATTCCACAGCACCTCGATGTATGGCATCCTGCTGGCGGTCGTCAGCGTCGGCAGTCTCACCGGGTCGCTGATCAGTGCTGCGCAAAAGCGCATCAGGATGCGCTGGCTGATCGGATCGAGCGCGCTGCTCGGGGCCTTCATGACAGCCATGTCGTGGGCACCCAACCCGGCCGTCGCCTACATCCTCGCCGTTCCGATGGGGATCTTCGGGGCGATCGTCGTGACCGCCGCCAACTCGATCTCCCAGGAATACACGCCGCCAGTGATGCGTGGCCGAATGCTCGCGTTGACAGGCACTGCGTTCCTCGGCTCCACGCCGATCGGCAGTCCGATCACCGGCTGGATCGGTGATCACATCAGCGCCGAATGGTCGCTGGCCTATGGGGGTGTGATCAGTTTCATCGCCGCAGTGTGCACGCTCGCTGTGTTCAGGCGTCGTTCCGGCGCCCCGGCGCTTGCCGATGACGGAGCGTTCCCGGTACCGACCGAGGTCGTCGCCTCCTGATCCTCAGACCCAACCAGGGGGCGGGGCACTGTTCGCATTACGTTGGCGCTGATGAGCGTGGGCATCACCGACGACGGTTCCGTGAGGATCATCACCATCAACCGACCGCAGGCACGCAACGCCGTCGACCGGCCGACGGCGTCGGCATTGGCGGATGCCTTCAGAGCGTTCGACGCCGACGGCCGCCGCAACGTGGCTGTGCTGACAGGTGCTGGCGGAACGTTCTGCGCAGGTGCCGACTTGAAGGCGGTTGCCGACGGCCGGGGCAATCGCATCGAGGCGGACATCGCCCTCGACGGGCCGATGGGCCCGACACGCATGCTGCTCAGCAAGCCGGTGATCGCCGCCGTCGAGGGCTTCGCCGTCGCCGGCGGCATCGAATTGGCGACGTGGTGCGACCTACGTGTTGCCGGCGAGACGGCGGTATTCGGCGTCTACTGCCGTCGATGGGGTGTGCCGCTGGTCGACGGCGGTTCAATCCGACTCAGTCGCCTCATCGGCCACAGCAGGGCGCTCGACCTGTTGCTCACGGGCAGGGGAGTGTCGGGTGACGAGGCGCTGCAGATGGGTCTTGTCAACCGGGTCGTTGCTGACGGGACCGCGCTGGCAGCGGCAATCGCCCTCGCTCACGAGATCGCCGCCTTTCCGCAGATCTGTCTGCGCAACGATCGGTTGTCGAGCTACGAACAGTGGGGCTCAACGCTCGACCGGGCACTCGCTCGGGAAACCGAACTCGGTCTGCAGACGATGCGCTCTGGCGAAGCAGTGGCCGGCGCCACTCGATTCCTCAACGGCGAGGGTCGTCACGGTTCGACCGTCTGAACTCCGAGTATCTGCGGACCGGGCGAGTATCTGCGGACCGGGCGAGTATCTGCGGGTCGCTGAGCGTGCCCGACGTACTCGCTCGGACCGTGGGTACTCGCTCGGACCGTGCGTACTCGGTTGGACGGCAGGAACACCGAACTACCAGGAGCCGGAACTGCCGCCGCCTCCGCCGCCTCCGACGCTGCCGCCAGAGAATCCGCCGGAGAACCCACTCGATCCGCCGGACCCGCTGCTCTGGGGGACATGCATCGTGCTCGACATGTCAGAACGCATCGAGTGGATCAGCAGCGGTGAGTAGATGTAAGCGGAGTCCGTCGGCGGGACACCGCTGAGGTGCAGCGCATTGCTCCAGGCGTCCGCTGCACCGAGTGCGACGGCCCAACCGCTGTACTCGCGTAGCAGACCGTGCTTCCACGCCCAGTCGACGTGCTGACCTTCACTCGCTGCAAGGAATCGCCGGAACGATTCGGTGCGCAACGCAAGCGCCGAGCCGGTGGCGGTGCGCGCCGGCAGCAGGAAATGGTAGACGAAGAAGGCAGCGAGCGCAGGCGCGACGATGCCGAGGGCGACAGTCAAGACCGGTGAGGTGAGGTGCCCGAGCACAGCGATGACTGTGGAAAATGCCCAGAAGCCGATGAAGAGGATGGCGATACCGAAACGCCGTACGTTGACGGCCGATGCCGCCCCACCGATGCTCGGCGGTCGGCGCCACCATCCCGATCCACGAATCACATCGCGCTGCTGCGTTCGTATCCCATTCCAGGCAGTGGCGAAATGGCTGTCGTATTTGCCGAGTGCCACCGTGTCGCTCCCGTTGAACACCTCGTCGAGGAGATGCCCGTCGACGCTGTTGAGTGCGGAACGATTCGGGCCAGAACTGATCACCAGCCCACTGTCGGCCTTCTTCAGCGTGATCGCCTCGATGCCGGCGAGCCCGGAGAACCACGAGGCAACGGTGTCGTCGTCGACGCGCTCATTGAGGAGCACAGCGCCCTGCCATGGCTCGATTCCCCGCGGTGGAACGAACTCCGTCGTCGCCAGCGCGGCCATACGGTCGTCGGGGACGAACGTCGTCGGTGACGTCGGTGGAGGGAGTGGGATCTCGGGCGGGAGGTCATCAGGCAGTGTTCCGACGCGCCCCGCCACACCAGAGGCTGCGATCGGGCCGGAACCGTACGCAGCGGTGGCCGCACCGCCGGCGAAGACTTCGTTGCGACCTTGTCGACGCTGCACCAAGAACACCGCAGCGGCAGCGAACAACCCGAGCGGCACGAGCAGCAACCCGAGCAGCAGGCGGTGGTCGGCTCTGGCCGCCGGCGGCAGCGGTGCGGCGATGTCCTGAACACCGATCAATTGCGTGATCGTCCCGCCGATCGTCACACCGTCGCCAGGCTTCAGCGGGCTGATCGTGGCCCGATAGACCCCACCGTCGTCCGTGAATGTGCATCCGCCGGCAGTGCCGCCGGCACCGACGTTGCACAGCGGGCTGGTCAGATCGAAGCCGGTCACAGCGATGTCGAACCGTTTCGTCTGCAGGGTCTCGTCATTGCCGATGAGGTCGAGTGCCAGGGTTCCCGACGAGATCCTGGCGTTTGGCAACGTGTACGTGAGGATGTACCGATGCCGTCCATCGATCGTCTTGTCCGGATCGCCGAGACGGATCTGTGTTCCGGCGGAGACCTGCGACACGGACACTTCGGCGCTGGCGTTCGGAGATGAAGCGGTGATCTTCGTCGGCACGCCGAAGTCGTTCGGGATGATCCGCTGGTAGCCGTGTCGATTGTTGTTTCCGAAATCCTCGTCGACCGTTTCCGTGATTTGCACGCCGTTGGCGCCACTCGGCGACACGACGAGTTGTTTGGCGTCGAACTGTTCGTCGCGGGTGCCGTCGCCGATCTTGCCGGTCAACGCGAGGATCGAGCAGGCGGCGATCACCACCGCTACGACGAGATGGCGCCATATCGCAATTCGTCCAAGCATCCGACCAGTCTGCCGCGAGCCGCCGCAGGTCGTCGCTCCAGGCCTGAAACCCCGGCCACTGAGCAGGTCGAGGTGGCGGATATCGCCGACAGCACGAGTTTCGCCGTCCGAAGTTCAGTCCGCTCGCGTTCGACCAGCGGAAATGGGCGGGTCGGCGAGACAGCTGAGCGCTAGGGTCGTGGTCAGCAAGGCGTTGAAGAGGCAATCACCTCCGAGCCTTCGGAAGAACGGTCCCTCCGCTGGCGGAGTGGCCCAGTAGAACCGAACGGGCCCGACCCGTCATCGTCGGCGCAATCGAGTGGGTACCCACCGTGGTGGGTGCCAAGCAGGGTGGGAATCGCGGTTTCGGCTGACGTCGAGGTCGTCCCTGTGACGCAAGCAATCGAGCAGTCGCACGACCGCTCGGGACCGTAGTCACAGGAGTCAATCGTGGGTTATCCCGAAGTCGAATCGTCACCGAAGCTGCCGGCGCTGGAACAGCGCGTCCTCGCAAAGTGGGAGGCCGACGACACCTTCCGCCGCTCCGTCGCTCAGCGCGACCCGATCGTGCCGACCGCCGACGGTACTGGCAAACAGCACAACGAGTTCGTGTTCTACGACGGCCCGCCGTTCGCCAACGGCCTGCCGCACTACGGCCACCTGCTGACCGGCTACGTCAAGGACGTCGTGCCGCGCTATCAGACGATGCGCGGCAAGCGCGTCGAGCGCCGCTTCGGCTGGGACTGCCACGGCCTGCCGGCCGAGGTCGTCGTCGAGAAGGAACTCGGCATCAGCGGCCATCCGGCGATCACCAACTTCGGCGTCGACAAGTTCAACGAAGCCTGCCGCACCAGTGTGTTGCGTTACACCGAGGATTGGCGCCGCTACGTCAACCGCCAGGCCCGCTGGGTCGACTTCGACAACGACTACAAGACGCTCGACGCAACGTATATGGAGAGCGTGATGTGGGCCTTCAAGACGTTGTGGGACAAAGGATTGGTGTACGAGGGCTTCCGCGTACTGGCCTATTGCTGGCGATGTGAGACGCCGCTGTCGAACACCGAGACGCGCATGGACGACGTCTACCGTGACCGTCAGGACCCGGCACTGACCGTGTGGTTCCAGCTGGAAACGGGTGAGCGGATCATGGCGTGGACGACGACGCCGTGGACGTTGCCGGCGAACCTCGCGCTCGCCGTCGGCCCGGACATCGACTATGCGGTGATGGAGGAGAACGGCCAGCAGTACATCCTCGCCGAGTCGCGCGTCGCCCTCTACGAGAAAGAGCTCGGGCTGGCCACACAGGTCGGCACGATGAAGGGCAGCGAACTCGTCGGTCGTCGTTACACGCCGCTGTTCTCGTTCTTCGCTGACACCGAGAACGCCTTCCAGGTGCTCGGAGCTGACTTCGTGTCGACCGAGGACGGCACCGGTGTCGTCCACATGGCCCCCGGTTTCGGCGAGGACGACCAGATGGCCTGCAACGCTGCAGGGATCCCCACGATCGTGCCGATGGACGAGCACGGCCGCTATACCGCCGACGTCCCGACATGGGCAGGCAAGCACGTCTTCGAGGCCAACCCACTGGTGATCCGCGCCCTCAAGGACGCAGAGCACGTCATCCGCCACGAGTCCTACAACCACAGCTACCCGCACTGCTGGCGCTGCGCCGAGCCGTTGGTCTACCGCGCGATCAGCTCGTGGTTCGTGCAGGTCACTGCTTTCCGCGACCGCATGGTCGAGCTCAACCAGCAGATCCGTTGGGTGCCCGAGCACATCAAGGAAGGCAGCTTTGGGAAGTGGCTTGCCAACGCTCGCGACTGGAGTATCAGCCGCAACCGCTTCTGGGGGTCGCCCATCCCGGTGTGGCGCAGCGACAACCCCGAGTACCCGCGCCTCGACGTGTACGGCAGCATCGAACAGCTGCAGGCCGACTTCGGCGTTGAAGTCACCGACCTGCACCGACCGTACGTCGACGATCTGGTGCGTCCCAACCCCGACGATCCCTCTGGGGTCTCGATGATGCGCCGCGTCCCAGAAGTGTTGGACTGCTGGTTTGAGAGCGGCAGCATGCCGTTTGCGCAGGTGCACTATCCGTTCGAAAATGCCGAGTGGTTCGAAAGCCACTACCCCGGCGACTTCATCGTCGAATACATCGGCCAGACCCGCGGCTGGTTCTACACGCTGCACGTGCTGGCCACTGCGCTGTTCGATCGGCCCAGCTTCAACACGTGCGTCAGCCACGGCATTGTCCTGGGCGACGACGGCCAGAAGATGTCGAAGAGCCTGCAGAACTACCCGGACCCGATGATGGTGTTCGACACGTACGGTAGCGATGCGATGCGCTGGTACCTACTGGGCTCGCCCATCCTCCGCGGCACCGATCTGGTGGTCACCGAGGATGGCATCCGCGACACCGTGCGCCAGGTGATCCTGCCCATCTGGAACAGCTGGTACTTCCTGTCGCTGTACGCCAACGCGGCCGGTACCCAGGGCACATTCAGAACTGACAGTGCCGACGTGCTCGACCGCTATATCTTGGCCAAAACCCACGACCTGATCGTCATCCTCACAAGGACTCTCGATGACTACG
>JAYTOM010000551.1:0-4189 GCA_043747765.1 Actinomycetota bacterium | reverse complement strand
TCGGTCGTGAAGTCAGCGGCGAATCCCTGCGCCACGACAGCGCCGTCGCGCATCACGGTGACGTCGTCGGCGATGGTGAACACCTCGTCGAGATGGTGGCTGATGAACAGGACCGATACCCCAGCACTGCGCAACCGGTCGACGATCCTGAAAAGCGGCTCGACTTCGTGGCGGCTCAGGGATGCCGTCGGCTCATCCATGACCACGAGCCGTGCATCAAAGCTGACGGCTCGGGCAATCTCGATCATCTGCAGTTGGGCAACCGCCAATGAGCGCACCTGAGCATTGATGTCGACGTCGATCTCGAGTGCGTCCAGGCGCTCGCGAGCAAGCCTGCGCGCCCTGCGCCAATCGACCCGACCGAACCGGGTGGGAAGATGATCGAGGAGGACGTTCTCGGTGACCGAGAGATCGCTCGCAATCTGACGTTCCTGGTAGATCGCGCGCACGCCAAGTGACTGCATCTGACGCCGACTCGGATGATGGATGATCGTTCCTGCGACGCGAATGGTCCCGCTATCGGCCTGTTGGGCTCCAGTCGCGATCTTGATCAGCGTCGACTTCCCGGCCCCGTTTTCGCCGCACAGGCCGTGAACCGTCCCCGGCCGCACAATCAGGCCAACGCGCTGCAGTGCAAGCACCCCCGGGAACGACTTGGTGATGCCTTCCAACTGCATCGCTGCGGGCGGATCACTCACGAGTGGCTGTGTTGTCGGTGTCACTGCTCTGCTTTCACGCGCGGGCTCTCACGGTGTCGGCGATGGCTGGCATGACTTTGTCACCGTACGCACGAAGCGTTTCGTCCTTCGCATCATGTTGTAAATAGACGGAGAACTGATCGACGCCGAGGTCCTTCAACTCGTTCAGCCGTCGGACGTGCTCGCCGACCGGGCCGATGATGCAGAACCGATCGACGATCTCGTCGGGAACGAAAGCCGTGTGGCTGTTTCCAGCCTGGCCATGCTCGTTGTAGTCGTAACCCTGGCGGTCCTTGATGTAGTCGGTCAATGCCTTGGGAACCGGTGCGTCGTCGCCGTAGCGAGCCACGATGTCGGCGACGTGGTTGCCGACCATTCCGCCGAACCAGCGGCACTGGTCGCGGGCGTAGGCGAGGTGCTCGGGCGTGCCGTCGGTGACGTAGGCGGGGGCCGCGACGCAGATCGTGATGTCGCTCGAGTCTCGCCCGGCACCGGCTGCTGCATCACGCACCGCCTTGATGGTCCACTCGGCAATCGCCGAGTCCGCCAACTGCAGGATGAAGCCGTCGCCGACCTCACCCGTCAGGGCCAGAGCCTTCGGTCCGTACGCGGCGACCCACATCTCCAGTCGGCTCTTGGACGCCCACGGTAGGCGCAGCTCCGAGCCGTTGTATTCCACGCCTCGACCGTTGGCCAGCTCACGAATGACATGAATGCTTTCGCGCAGTGTTTTCAGGTTCGTCGGCGCGCCGTTGGTGACTCGCACGGCACTGTCGCCACGGCCGATGCCGCAGACGGTGCGATTCCCGTACATCTCGTTCAACGTGGCGTAGGTGCTGGCCGTCACGGTCCAGTCGCGGGTGGCCGGATTGGTGACCATCGGGCCGACGATGATGTTGCGCGTCGCAGCCAGGATCTGGCTGTAAATGACGTACGGCTCCTGCCACAGGATGTGACTGTCGAAGGTCCACACATGGCTGAAGCCGTAGGTCTCGGCCTTCTTGGCGAGGTCGATCACTCGCGCCGAAGGGGGTGTGGTCTGCAGAACGACGCCGAGATCCATCGACTATCGGTTCTGAGGGAAGCCGAGGTCCACCGTGGACGTGTGCGGGTCCGGCCAACGTGAGGTGACCACCTTGCTGCGTGTGAAGAAGTTGATGCCATCCGGGCCGTACATGTTCTGGTCGCCGAACAGGCTCGCCTTCCAGCCACCGAAGCTGTAGTAGCTGACGGGCACGGGCACCGGAACGTTGATGCCGACCATGCCGACCTGCACGTCGAACTGGAATTGACGGGCCGCTCCGCCGTCGCGGGTGAAGATGGCCGTGCCGTTGCCGTATGGGTTGTCGTTGATCAGTTGCAGGCCCTCGTCGTAGCTGGCGACCCGGGTGATAGCCAACACCGGCCCGAAGATCTCCTCGTCGTACACGCGCATGCCCGGCTTGACATTGTCGATCAGGCTCGGCTTGAGGAAGAAGCCTTCGGTCGGTGCGCCGTCACGACCGTCGACCACCAGCGTGGCGCCCTCGCCCGCTGCGCCTTCGAGGAACCCGGCAACCTTGTCTCGATGCTCGCCGGTGATCAGCGGACCCATCTCGTTTCCGGCCTCGCTGGCCGGCCCGACCTGGATCGCGGGAATCCGCTCCTTGACCTTTTCGATCAACGCATCCGCAATCGACTCGACTGCCAAAACGACGCTGAGGGCCATACAGCGCTCGCCGGCCGACCCGTACGCAGCACCGACGATTGCGTCGGCGGCCATGTTCAAATCTGCGTCAGGCAGGACGAGGCTGTGGTTCTTGGCGCCCCCGAGGGCTTGGACACGCTTGCCGTTCTTGGTCGCGGTCTCGTAGATGTACTTGGCGATCGGGGTACTGCCGACGAAGCTGATCGCCTGGATGTCGGGATGGGCGAGCAACGCGTCGACGGCAACCTTGTCGCCGTTGACCACGTTGAAGCAGCCGTCGGGCAGGCCGGCCTGCTTCAGCAGTTCGGCGATGAACATGCTGGCCGACGGATCCTTCTCACTGGGCTTGAGGATGAAGGTGTTGCCACACGCGAGAGCGTTGGCGAACATCCACATCGGGACCATCGCCGGGAAGTTGAACGGCGTGATGCCGGCCACGACACCGAGCGGCTGACGGATGTTGTACACGTCGAGCCCACTCGATGCCTGCTCGCTGAACCCACCTTTCATCAGATGCGGGATACCGCACGCGAACTCGATGTTCTCCAACCCGCGGGCGACTTCGCCGAGCGCATCGGTGAGCACCTTGCCGTGCTCGGCCGACAGCAGCGAGGCGATCTCCTTGCGATTCGCGTCGACCAATTCACGCATGTGGAACATGACCTCGGCGCGACGTGACAGGTTCGTCGCCCGCCACGCCGGGAACGCGGCCTTGGCGACGGCAACCGCAGCCTCGACCTCTTCGACCGAGGCGAAGTCCACGGCTGCCTGCTGTTGACCCGTCGCCGGTTGCCAGATGATCCCTGACCGACCGGACGTACCTTCGGCGACCTTGCCGTCGATCCAATGCGAAATGCGCTTCATGGTCAAAACCCCTTATCGAAATTGTGGCCACCGGATTCGTCCGGCAGTCGAGTGACGCTGTCTAGACGAGGTACTGCGACAGCCCGCGCTTGACGAACTGGCCGTGGCCCTTGCGCCCGATGTAGGCATCGTGCTGGATCACGATCGTGCCCCGAGACAACACGGTGTCGACCTTGCCGTCGATCACGTAGCCCTCCCACGAGCTGTGGTCCATGTTCATGTGATGCTTGTCGTTGATGCCGATCTTGGTCTGCTTGTTCGGATCCCAGATGACGACATCGGCGTCGGCGCCCGGGGCGATGATGCCCTTCTTCGGGTACATGCCGAACATCCGCGCCGGCGTGGTGCAGCAGGTCTCGACCCAACGCTCGAGCGTGATCTCGTTGTTCACCACACCCTGGTACAACAACTCCATCCGGTGCTCCACACCACCCATCCCGTTCGGGATCGCCGAGAAGTTGCCGATTCCCAGTTCCTTCTGGTCCTTCATGCAGAACGGGCAGTGGTCGGTGGACACGATCGCGATGTCGTTGGTGCGCAGGCCCTTCCACAAATCGGCGTGATGGTGATGGGTGTCGTGGGCCGAGCGGATCGGCGGCGAGCACACCCACTTCGCACCTTCGAATCCGGGCTTGGCCAACGTGTCCTCGAGCGTCATGTACAGGTACTGCGGACACGTCTCGGCGAACACGTTGTGCCCGTCGTCGCGCGCTGCGGCAATCTCCTCCAGCGCCTCGCTGGCCGAGACGTGGACGATGTACAGCGGAGCGTTACCTGCCACCTGACTGAGGATGATCGCACGGTGCGTCGCCTCGCCCTCGAGCGCCGAGGGACGGGTGTAGCTGTGGTACTTCGGATCGGTCTCAGCGCGGGCCAATGCCTGCTGGACGAGGACGTCGATGGCAATGCCGTTCTCGGCGTGCATCATGATCGTCGAGCC
>JAYTOM010000550.1:0-4340 GCA_043747765.1 Actinomycetota bacterium | reverse complement strand
GGGTTGTTGGTGCTGTTGCCACGGATCATCATCGCCAGCCGGTGGCCGCCGATGTCGACCGTGGTCAGCTCGGCGATGCTCCCGGAGATGATCCGACCGTCGCCCCCTCGGATTGCTGCGGTGCTCGTGGGGCGGGCGAGCCCGACGCTGAGGGCTCCCAGTCCGATAGTGGCGAGTACTGCGGCAGTGCGTCGTGCGCTTCGTCCGATTTTGCTGCGAGTTCGAGAGGATCCGGTGACACCGTTGACGCGACGAGCAAACGCAGCCCCGAACGCTGCAGCAAGGATCATCGGTGCGAGTGCTACAACACCGTGGAAGCCGCGAACAGTAAACAATGCGATCAACCCGTACAGGCTGCCCGGGTGTACAGCGTCGACGGTCGTGCTTTCGGTCCCTGTCCGTATCAGCTCGAAGACGCTCACGAAAACGATGGGAGTGACCAGCATCGCCCATCTCGATCGCGTCGCCAGACCAGCGACGGCTCCGACGACGACGCTGATGGCCATCGCCCAGAGTGCCTGGCCGCTCGTCATCGGACCCCGAGGGGTCCACCAGCCAGCGACAACGCCGTACAGACCGGGGAGCGCCACGGCGATCAGCAGCTGCAGCCGACGATCGCTCCACACCCTCGTGAGCACCCGTCGGGCACCGGACATGATCGGCCCGGATTGGCGCTCGTTTCGCCCGTCCGCCAGTTCAGCGGGTTCGAAAACCGTCACTGGATGCTCAATCGAATCCGGCTCGACCGCAGCATCGTGGATCGACGTCATGACCGTAGGCCCGTCAGCCGCACCCGAGCGGTGTGCGCGGCGACGGACTTCGGCGGGATTCGTGTCTTGATGGTTCCGGTCGTGTGCCCGGCAGCACGGGTTCTGTTAGCAGACACTGGCGATGACGCCGCAGTTGTGGGCGACGGTGGTGGCATCAGGATCGACATGAAAGGACCTCCTCAGGTCTACAGTTACGACCGTAAACACGTCCTCACCGGCATTATCAGGGCCGTTGGTCAATACCTTTACGATCGTTCGGAACTGAAACGACGGTCTGATTTGGCACTTGTGCCGCACGGCGTCGCAAAGCGACTGGGTTCTGAGCTGAGGTCGACGGCGAGAGTTGAACACTGACGCAGCGGGGTGCGACGCCCTGGGTCTGGGTCAGGCAGCAAAGCTAGGGTCGTATGCGGTGCGGCCTGTGGGTAGCTCCGGCGTCGAGCAGGCACCGACCACACGCAGCGGCTGCGGTAAGTCGGCGTGGCGGAACGGCGCCAATCGTGGCTTCCGGACGTGAGCCCGCTGGGTGCGGTCATGACTGGCTCGCTAGCGTGACGGCTGGCGATGGTTCAACGCTGCCCTGATCGAGGTGGAACGGCGGGTACCTGTCCGTCATCAAAGCGACGTAGACGACGACCCGATAGACCCATCGGTTGACGCCGACGATGAGATCGTGGAGTCGTGGCGGGTAGCGGCCGGTAAACAGCAGGATCATCGCGGCGACGAAGACGAGCAGTCCGAGCAGGCCACCTGACAACAGGAACCCTGCCCCGTTGCGTTGACCGAAGCTCCACGTGGCGGTGAGGACAGCGACGATGACCAGTTGCGGTAGCGCCAGCAGCCACGACTTGATCAGTACGAGGCTGCGGGAAAGATGTTCGGGGTAGGCGATGTCGAGCGTCGCCGGGTAGTTGGTCGATGCGAGTGTGAATGGTGGGTAGCGGTCTGTGCCGAGGGCGCTGGTGGCGTAGTAGCTGACTCTCCACGTCCAGCGCAGCACCCCGACGTTGAATTCGAAGATCGAACGCGGGTATCGGCCGGTGACGAGGATTGCGAAGCAGGCGACGAACGTGAGGACCGTGAATGCGACCCACAAGAATGTCAGTAGGACAAAGTGAGGGATCGCCAGGAACCATTTGACGAGCCACTGCCATCGACTCACGTCGGGGTCGAGGTGTCCTGCGAGGTGGAGTGGATATGCGTCGACGGCCGTGGGAATTGGAAGGTTCGGCGTTGCTCCCATCGCCAGGGAGGTCACGGTTGCGCCGTCCTGCGTGTGGGGGCGTGCGACACCGACGACGAGAAGCGCAGCACCGCCGACGAGGAGCACGATGCCGCCGAGGTCGAGACCGATGGCGATCGGTACGAGGTGGTCGACTTGGCCGCCGAGTTGGACGTCGGCGGTGACGTTCGGGGTGCCGTCTGCGTTCATCACGACGATCGCCCAGCTGCCGCTCTTGACGTGCCAGGTGATGTCTTGCTTGCCCGCTCCAGATGTTTGGGCGACCCAGAAGGGCTGCGTTGCCGGCGTTGTGGGGATGGAAGCGCCATCGATGTTCTCGCGCCGGTAGTTGACACTCGACGAGCCACCGAACTTGGTCGTGTTGGTGATGTCGTCGTGCGGAACACGTGCGAAGTAGGTTTCGACATCGGCCTCGCGGGCGATCCCGACGAACACGTTGCCGCTCCGGGCGTTGTCAACGCGGATCCGCACGGTGGCGTTGGCCCACGTGCCGAAGCCGTTCGGGCCGGGGTCACCGAGGTTGATCTTGTCGGAGGTGAGCGCGTAGCTGTCGGTCGTGAATCTCTGGTTCGAGGTCGTGAAGTAGCCGGCGTCGTCGCGTTGGGTGGCGAGCGCCCAGCCGAGGATGCCACCGCCGGCCAGCAGACCGATTCCGATAAGCGCGAGCAGCGACCCGATGACAAGGCTGACAATTCGTCCTGGCTTCATCGGGAAGTCATTTCCATCCGTGCCGGGCAAGGGGTGGCAGCACGAGCCAAGCGGCGACTGTCAGGCCGACGAGAGCGAAGAGCCCGAAGGCGATCGTGTTCGTGATAGACGCCGAGGGATCGGCTTTCACCTGCATGACGACAGCCATCGCAGCGACCGACGATCCGAGAAGGGCAAACCAGCCAACGACGCCATAGGCAGCGCGGTGGGCCCAACCCGCACCACGGAGGAGACCGACGCCGACGGCGCTGAGGGTTGGCACGACGATGCCGAGGTCCATCAGCTTGACGACCCAGAACACGCCCGGGTCTGCCAAGTATTCATGGCGTGAGCGCAAGTTGTGTATAGGTGTAGACGGCAAACACTGCGGGGCCGAGTGCGACCACGGGAGCGGCCGGATGCCGTCGCCAGGCAAGAACTGCAGCGAACAGACGGACGGGCGACACCAGTGCCACTGCGACGAGATCGCCGCCACGGACCTGGTTGAGCGCATTGAACGACAGGTGATAGTGGACTACACCATTCGTCAACGGACCGAGCAAAGCGGTCGACCCGACACCGACCGCAAGCATCACGAGCGCCGGACAAAGCCATCGATTGCTTGGCTCGACACATGGAGCGTCGACCGTTCGCAGCGTTGTGCGGGGGTCGGACACCCCGGCGACGGTCACTGTCACAACGGTGCACTCGCAACAGCGGGTGTCAGCGTCGGTCCGACACGGCCGATGAGGTTTGTCGCGATGGTCTCTGCCCATGAACGGATCTCCGCCCAGTCGCGAGCGTCTCCGTACGGGGCGTGAACCATGCGAACGGCGGCGCGCTCAGCAAGACTCAGGTCCGCCTTGTCAAGGTTCCCCGAGAAGACCCGGTGGTCTCGGGCCTGAACGTCGGCGGCGAACGCCCGAACATCAGCGAGTTCATCCGGCCGCTTCGACCCGTCACCCAACGGTCCGCTCGAGAACAACCACACCGGCATATGGCGCAGCGGTTCACGGTTGGCATCGACGAAAGTGCGTGCGTCTTTCATCCAACGCCCGACGTAGACGGCGCTACCGATCACTGCGGCGTCGTAGCCGTCCAGCGACACATCGGAGGTGTCGGCATCGACGATCGACACGTCGAGACCACGATGGCGGAGCACATCGCCCACGGTCTCGGCAATGACGCGGGTCGAACCATGTTTGGATCCGACAATGACGACTACATTCATGACTACTTCCTTGATATCGGCCACAGACAGCCGCATGACAAGCTCAACGTAACGAACTCACGGGAGCTCGGGCAGGGCCAAACGTCCCCAAAACCGCCGGAGCATCGGAATGTCAGGCGAGACCCAGAGCAGTTCACCGACCGCACCGATGTCCGAGAATTGTTCGCCCGAATGTGGCGCTGACGGATCGGCGGTCGTGGCGAGCTCTCTCGCGTTCTTCTTCGTGTGATCGAGGCAACGGCCGCCGACGTGCCCCACCTCTTGAGGCGAGCATTATCCCCTACATACTTCCGGTCCTGGGTCGACGCAACGTTTCCGGACCTGTACCGTCCTGCTGTCGGATCCCGTTGCCAGGTCCTTGTCGGGTCCGTTCCGAAGATCACCACCGCACGTTTCCCCTAGCTCGTTG
>JAYTOM010000549.1:0-2789 GCA_043747765.1 Actinomycetota bacterium | reverse complement strand
AAGGAACTGGCGGCCGCCATACACGCCAAGCGGGCCGAGATGTGTGATCCCGTCGTGGCCGAGCGCGTCACCGGCTACGTCGTCGGCGGGATCAGCCCCTTCGGTCAGAAGAAACTGCTGCCGACGGTCATCGACGAGATGTGCCTGCTCTACGACACGATCTTCGTCAGCGGCGGCAAACGCGGCCTCGACATCGAAATCGCCCCGGCCGATCTGGTCAGCCTGCTCTCGGCCGTCGTCGCGCCGATCGGAATTCCCCGATGACATCGCTGCCGAGTTCGATTCGGCACGGATCGTTCGGCTGAGTCAGGTGGGTTGGCGCTGGGCAGTGGTGGCGCGATGACGGACGAGGGCCTCGATCCGCACGACTCGGCTGCGGGCCGACGGGTGGGTCATCGACAGACCACGGCTTCGCTTGCGGGGTCGCCGCGGGCGCCGTTCCCAGAGGTCACGTTCCTCCACCGTCAGCGCAGCAATGGTCGGTGTCGCCGAACGCTCGCTGCGGTCTGCTGCGTCGACCCTGCGCAAGGCAGTCGCCAGTTCCCGACCGAAGCCCATCGCGACGGCACGACGATCGGCCTCGAACTCCGAATTCCTCTCGGCTCTTCCGGCGATGCGGTTGCTGATCACAAGAGCAGACAGGAACACCCACGCGATCACATTCAGCACACCGCTGATCAAGCGCCCGACAGCGCTCAACGCCGACGAATGACTGACGAACGTGCGGGTCGCGGCCGTCGCCACGTTCTGCAGGAAGAAGCCGACCTGAGCAAGCAGGTAGATCGGCAGACTCAACCACTGGCGCATGGTCAGCGAAACGGTGTGAAAGCCGAGATGATGAGCGAGTTCGTGGGCCAATACACCGGTCATCTCGTCGCGCGGCAACGTCTCGATCGCGTACGAGGTGATCACCAGAAGGCTTCCGCCGCAGGCGAACGCGTTCAGATCGTCGGACGGCAGCACGGCCAGGGCGTACCGCTTGGTCTTGATGTCCAGCCGGTCGGCGACGCTTCGCCAGGCTGGCTCGAGTCGAGCTGCTTCGTCCTGGGTGGCACGGGCTGCTCCCAACATCCGCATCACGAGCACCGTCTGCAACGGACGCCAGAACATGATCACGATCGCACCGAGGTGAACCGCTGCGAAGAGCCAGAAGGGCACTCTCCAGAACAACCTGGTCGGCAGCCAAAAAATGGCGAGTGACAACAACCAGACAGGCACCAGGGCCAGCACCGGAACGAGTGCCGTGATCGCAGAACGTTCGATCGAGCGTTCGACGGAACGGTCATTCGAACGGTGGACAGGATGGCCGCTCGCGCGACGACCTCGGTCCGACCTCACCTGGGTTTCGCCGATCGGTACGCGCTCACGCTGCGCCAGTCTAAGGTTGCGGGCGATGGCTCTGGAGCAGGTATGAGCGGCGCGACCCGGGACGAACGGATCGAGGACCGGACCCGAAACTCGAAGTGGAAGAACCCTCCACTGCGCATCGAGATGCTCGAGTGCATCAACTGCGATGCCTGTCTGCGCCACTGCCCTCCGCACTTCGGCGCGATCTTCAACCACGGAATCGACGTCGTCATCATTCCCGAACTGTGCAGCGGGTGCGACAAGTGCCTTCCCGTCTGCCCGGTCAACTGCATCTACCCCTTCCCCGACTGGCAGCAGGAAGGGTACGAGGCGGAGTGGTGGGAAAACCCACTCAGCACCAATGACCCGTACCGCTGATTGCGATAGAACTTCAGCCATGACAGACACCCTCATCCCCGGCGCAGAAGCCTGGTCGCATACCACAGACGGCGACCTGGGGGCGCTCGTCATCCACGGCTTCACCGGTAACCCGGGTTCGATGCGGGGGCTGGCCGAAGCATTCGCTGCCGCCGGATACAACGTCGAGATGCCGAGACTGCCTGGACACGGAACCACCGTCGAGGACATGTTGACCACCGATTGGACGCAATGGACGGGCGAGGCCGAAGCGGCCTTCCAACGAATTGCGGCGCGCAGTCGGGCCGTCGTCGTCGCCGGCCTGAGCATGGGCGGCTCGATCACCTTGTGGCTCGCCGGCCGACATCCCGAGATCGCCGGCATCATCTGCGTCAACCCGGCCACCCAGCCCCAGGCGCCCGAAGTGGTGGCGATGCTGGAAGGGATGATCGCCGAGGGGACTATCGTGATGGACGGCATCGGCAGTGACATCGCCGACCCCGACGTACACGAGAGCGCATACGCCGGCACCCCGCTGCCGTGCCTGCTCGACTTCGTACACGCACTGGCCGAACTGGAGACCACGTATGCGTCACTGAGGATGCCGTTGCTGCTGCTCAACTCGCCTCAGGACCACGTCGTCGACCCGGCTCAGGCCGAGTTCCTGGCAACGCACTACGGAGGGCCGCTCGAACGCGTGTCCCTCGACCGCAGCTACCACGTCGCAACCCAGGACTTCGACAAGGAATTGATCTTCACCGAGGCGGTCGCGTTCGCCCATCGCGTCACCGGTTCATGACGGCCTGGCCGGGTACCACTGCACTGTTCGCCAGCATTCCCAGCCCGTCGAACGGCACGCTCAGCATCGGTCCACTGAAGATCCACGCCTATGGGTTGATGATCGCATTGGGCGTCGTACTCGGCGTATGGTTGATGGGTCGGCGCTTCGAAGAAAAGGGCATCGGCACGCGCGACGACGCCAACTCGGTCGCAGTGTGGGCCGTCATCGCCGGCGTGATCGGTTCCCGTCTGTACAGCGTGGCGACGGACTGGTCCGCTGAGTACGCGCACAATCTCTCGCGGAT
>JAYTOM010000548.1:0-2496 GCA_043747765.1 Actinomycetota bacterium | reverse complement strand
GTTCGCTACCAAGCCAAGGCGGACAACCTTCGCCGGCGGTTCAATGAGGACTTCTGGCTCGAGGAGCACGGGACGTACGCCCTCGGCCTCGACCGCGACAAGAAGCCCATCGACGCCGTGGCATCCAACGTCGGGCACTGCCTCTGGACTGGAATCGTCGACCCGGATCGAGCCGGGTTGGTCGCTCGTCGGCTGCTGTCCGACGACCTCTTCTCCGGATGGGGCGTCCGCACGCTGGCAACCTCTATGGCCGCCTACAACCCCGTCAGCTATCACAACGGCTCGGTATGGCCCCACGACAATGCGATCTGCGCCGCCGGTCTGGCCCGTTACGGGTTCATGGACGAGGCCCACCGAGTGATCGCCGCTCAACTCGACGTGGCCGTCGCCTATCGAGGACGCCTTCCCGAGCTCTTCGCCGGTTTCGAGCGGGGCAATCCCGGAACCCCTGCGTCGTACCCGACCTCGTGTTCGCCCCAGGCTTGGGCCTCGGCGGCACCACTCCTGTGGTTGCGCACCCTCTTGCGCCTCGACCCCTGGGCACCGGGCGGCGAGGTCCGCGTCCACCCCGAACTGCCGCAATGGATCCGCAAGCTTCGGGTCGCCGGAATCGCCATCGCCGGGCAGGAGATCACGGTCGACGTGGACGGCAACGACGTCCAAATCAGTGGGACCGGCGAGCTGAAGGTGACCTTCGAACCGCTCATGCCAAGCTGACAGCCGCCGTTGTCACCGGCTGCGCAGCGATGTGGGCGCAGGCAACACATGCGCTCGCGGATGTCGGCAACCAATTGCTGCTCGTCACTGCACATCGACGAAGGGCTCGAATGCCCGACAGCAAACACCCGATCGTCGGTTCATCCTTCACCACGGAATATGTCGTACTCGGCATCTGTCTTCTCGTCGACTACATCTCGCTCCAACAGTCTCCGAGGCAACGAAGTCGGGCGTACGCACCATCGAAGCCACGCTCAAACCCCGCGAGCGCGCATCATCTCCAACGCTGGACCGGCCCGGTCCTCCACGACGACGTTGTGGCACGTGGTCTCGCAGCACACATTTCCACGCTCGATTCACCGCTTGTCGTCATGGCGAGTACGGGCTCTCGCGCCGAAGCGGCGATCGCGCAGATGACACGCTGGTCGCGTACCTTCAGTTGTGAAGAGCCGCGGTTCATCGAGGTCATCGAGCCGGTCGGGCGGCTTCGGGGGCCAAGCGAGGTGCCGGAATCGACGCACGTACGCCGGCTCGTGGTTGGCGGTTCGCACATGTTTCCTCGCGTCCGTGCTCGCCCTGGCTGCGTCGGTCAGTCAGTGGAGCACCACGCTGCGGGGCGCGCCGCCGGTTCCCTTCGGATACCACACCTGCAGCTGAGCGCCGGTTATCACGAGAACCAGGCCTCCGGCTCGGGTGGTTCGGTCGAACCCCGCGACTTGTCTCGATGGATGGAGGGTGAAGGCCCCAGCGTCTTCCCATCTCTGGCCGGACACTTCGCGACCCGTACGGTCGTCGAGCATCACCCAGCCGGTGGGTTCGAGTACGTCACCGACGACCTCGGCCCACACCAGCGCGTAACCGTCTGCAGGATCAGCGGCCACGAGCCGCAGACCGGGCTGTGTCCACCGAACCTGGCCGGTGGCCGTGTCCAGACCGACCAACTCGAATCGGTCGCACGCATCGCCGATGCGGCTCGAGCACACCTGGCCGAGCACGATGTCACCGTCGAGGTACCACCCGACGTCATCCGCTCCGGGATGGGTGAGCGCGCGGTCAGTCCAGCGCACCCGCCCGAGGGCATCGACGCCGCGCAAGACCCTCGCCGCAAGATCGTCTTCACAGGCGAAGCCCGGGCGCACGCCTACAGCGCCAGCAAGCAACGACGGCTCATGGCTCCACGTTCCGTCGTGCCACCGTGCAACTACTGTGGCCGTGCCAGTGGTTTCGACGGCCCCCGAGATCACGTCGGTGGTGAGGTCGCTGACGATGACATCGCCCGATTTGGACAGAGCTGGCTGCAAGCCGCCGCTGCACGGTCCAGGCATCCGGGCCTGCAACAGTTCGTTAGGCACACCGACATCGACGGCGACATCGGTGACGAGGTCGTAGCGCACGACGTGCTCGTAGGTCCCGCCGACCACGGCAACATTGTCGACGAGTAGGGCGTAGCGGTCCGTGACGGCGGCGAAACCGAGACGGTCGAGGTCGCCGCCGGCAACTCCGACCGACTGCATCGCGGCGACGAATTTCGATTGCTCGGCGCCGGTGCTCAGCGACAGCTGAACGAAGCGATAACGACGGTCCGGCACGTTCGCGATCAGCACCGACAACAACGCGTTCTCCGGTTGGTGCTCGGGCATGGCAACGGCCATCTGAACCCCGTTGCTCCCTTCGAGGCAGTCGCTCCAGCGAATGGTGCCATCGTGGTTGACGGCGGCGACCTGCAATCGGCCGCCCGCAGTCGACGCAACAGTGACAGACCGGCTCGCGCTGACAAGT
>JAYTOM010000547.1:0-4735 GCA_043747765.1 Actinomycetota bacterium | reverse complement strand
TCCTGCATGCGCTGTGCAGGCCTTCGCCACATGTCCGCGCGGTCCATTAGGCTCGCTGCCATGCCAGGAAATCCACTGACCGATCCGAATTGGGCTCCGAAGCTCGCCGACACGATCGTGCGGGTGGTCGAAAGCATTCGCGATAAAACGACCAAGAAAGTCCTGACCGCATACCGCGCCATTGTGTTCGGCGTGATCGCCGTCATCGGCGGCGTTGTCGCCCTGGTGTTGGTCGTCATCGGCTTGTTTCGTGGGGTCCAGGCGCTGCTCGATCTCGGCCTCGATCATCACAATTCGGTGTGGGTCTCCTATCTCGGCGTCGGCGCGTTGTTCACAATCGCCGGGCTGATTGCAATGAAGAAGCGTTTCCCGGCCCCCGACGTGGACCCGGCATGAGCCATCACCACGTTCTCATCATCGGTTCGGGCCCGGCCGGCCTGACTGCGGCGATCTACACAGCGCGTGCCAACCTTTCGCCGCTGATCATCGAGGGCGAGCCGAGTAGCACCAGTGATCAGCCTGGCGGGCAACTGATGCTGACCACCGAGGTCGAGAACTTTCCTGGTTTCCCGCTCGGCATCATGGGTCCGGAACTGATGTCGAACTTCCGCGAGCAAGCGATGCGTTTCGGTGCCGAGTTCATCACAGCCAAGGCATCCACGATCGACTTCAGTGAACGGCCGTTCAAGGTCTGGACGCACGACGCGTTATACACGGCGGACGCGATCATCGTGTCCACCGGAGCGCAGTCGCTGATGCTCGGTCTTGCGGAAGAGCAGCACTTGCTCGGCCATGGCCTGTCCACCTGCGCCACCTGCGACGGATTCTTCTTTCGGAACCAGGAGATCATCGTCGTCGGCGGTGGTGACAGTGCGATCGAGGAAGCGAGCTTTCTGACCAAGTTCGCTTCCAAGGTGACAATGGTCCATCGTCGCGATTCGCTTCGTGCCTCCAAGATCATGCAGGACCGGGCCTTCGCCAATCCGAAGATCACGATGCACTGGAACGCGACCGTCACCGCACTGCACGGTGAGGAGAAATTGACCGGAGCAACGCTGACCGATGTCAACACCGGCCAGGAGACACTGTTGCCAGTGACCGGATTGTTCGTCGCGATCGGTCATCGCCCGAATACGGACCTGTTCAAGGGCGTCCTCGAGATGGAGGACAACGGTTACCTGATCACCCAGGTTGGGTCGACCTACACCAACGTCGACGGCGTGTTCGCATGCGGCGACGTCCAGGACCACACATACCGCCAGGCCATCACCGCTGCCGGGTCCGGTTGTATGGCCGCCATCGACGCCGAGCGTTGGTTGGAAGCCAACCACGCCTGACGGTGGCGTCCGCACGTCGGGAATGCTGCGCGAGTGAACGCTGTTGACCTGACTAGCATTACGTTCCATCGAAAGGACGCCATCATGGCTGCAGGAATCGTTACTCTCACAACGTCCACGTTCGACGAGGTCATCGCCAGCTCGGAGACCCCAGTAGTCGTCGATTTCTGGGCCGAGTGGTGTGGACCCTGCAAGATGATTGCGCCCATCCTCGCCGATATCGCTACCGAGCAGGCCGGCAAGGTCACGATTGCCAAGCTCAACGTGGACGAGAATCCGGATCTGGCGATGAAGTACAACGTGATGAGCATCCCAACACTCTTGGTCTTCCACAACGGTGAAGTCGCCAAGCGCCTGGTCGGTGCCAAGGGCAAAGCCCAGTTGCTGCAGGAGCTCGGCGAATTCCTTCCTACTTCCCTCTGACAGCCGGTCAGCGCGGAGAGGCAATACGCGATCTACAGCGCCGCCTCGGTGCTGCCGGGTTCCAACCGACCCCCGTCGCCGAGGCGGGCGTCTTCTGTGAAACGACCGAGGCCGCATTGCGTTCCTTTCAGGAGGCCCGCGGGCTCCGGGTCAACGGCCGCTGCGATGCCGACACCTGGGCGGGACTGGTCGAAGCTGGTTGGCGCCTCGGTGATCGCCTGCTGTTGCTGACAGCGCCGAACATGCGCGGTGACGACGTCGCCGATCTGCAATCGCGGCTCGGCCGAATCGGTTTCGACTGCGGGCGGGTCGACGGCATTCTCGGGCCGTCCACCGCCACTGCGCTCAACGATTTCCAGAGCAACTGTGGACTCCTCGTCGACGGAACGTGCGGGGCCGTCACCCTCCGCGCGATCGAGCGCGTCAGCCGTCAAACCGGCAGTGGGCCCGGTGTTGCGATGGTGCGCGAACGCGACCGGCTGCGCTTCTCGTCCTCCTCGTTGCGCGGGCTGCGCGTCGTCATCGGGCACTTCGGAGGAATGAGCACGCTGACCAGGGCACTGACCCGTGATCTCCGGCTGTGCGGCGCAAGTGTGATCTCTGTCGACGAACCCGATGCCCGGACCCAGGCGGCCGCAGCCAACAACTTTGCCGCGCATGTGTATCTGGGATTCGAGAGTCAGCGCGCAGAACTCGGACGAGTTGCGTACTACGCCGTGCCGACATTCGAGTCCGCCGGTGGCCGATCGCTGGCCGAGCGCCTCGCTGCCGGTCTGGCCGACGCGGCCCGACTCGATCCTGTTGCGTGCGGCATGCGACTGCAGGTGCTGCGCGAGACACGGATGCCCGCTGTGTTGATCTCCGTCGGTGCGATCCGACAGATCATGGACAGCTCAGCAAACGTCAAGCACATCGTTCGGAACTCACTGGAATCATGGGCCGGAAAGCCGCTCTGACGGTGGACAACCGTCACGTCACTGCAGGTCTAGAGTTTATCCACAGATATTTCCACACGATGTGCGTAACCCTCACGCGCGGGTTGCACGAATCTCTTGCGAATGCCGGTCAAGCTGCAGTTCACCGTCGGTCGCGCGACACGCATGTGATTCGTGGACAGAGCAGTTCAGCCGATTGTTTCCGGCGGACCCTCGACCATCTGGCGGTATATCCGCTCGAGATCCTCGAGGTCGGCGAAATCGATGGTGACCCGACCCCTCTTCGGCCCCATCGTCACCGATACCTTGGTGTGCAGATGTTCGGCCAGCAGGTGCTCGAGTTCGAGAAGTCCCGGTGGACGCAGATGCGTCAATGCCGACAGACCGGCGCCGTCCCTTCGTGTGTCATCCGTCACATCTCTGGCGCCAGAGGCGCGGGTCCGAATTGCATCCTCGACGGCGCGCACCGACAGTCCATCGGTCACAGCGCGCTTGGCAAGGTGCTCTTGAAAGGCCCGGTCCTGGCTTCCGAGCAACGCACGCGCGTGGCCTGCAGACAGCCGCCCATCCGCGAGCAGATGTTGAATCGAGGGGGCCAGCGTCATCAGCCGCAACGTGTTGGTGACCGCTGAGCGACTCTTGCCGACACGGGACGAGACCTGCTCGTGGGTCAAACCGAAGTCCTCGATCAACTGTTGGAACGCGGCGGCCTCTTCGAGGGGCGTCAGATCCTGCCGATGAAGGTTCTCGACCAAGGCCTGTTCGACTGAACTGAGATCATCGGTCCGGCGCACGACAGCCGGAATCGAGGTCAGGCCGGCTCGCCGGGCGGCGCGCCACCGTCGCTCCCCCGCCACCAACTGGTAGACGCCGCCACCCATGTCCCGCGCCAATACAGGCTGGAGGACGCCGATTTCTCGAATTGACGCAGCGAGTTCTTCCAACGACTCTTCGTCGAAGTGAACCCGTGGTTGATTCGGATTGGGTGACAGCGCTTCGATCGGCAACTCGATCAAGCGAGCTCGATCATCGTCGCCCGCGCCGACCTCCGGCCCGATCGAGCCGCCTGGGCCCGACGCGAGCGTCGATGGCCGAGGCTGATCGTCGAGATCCGATGGGATCAGTGCACCGAGTCCTTTACCGAGTCCCCCGAGGCGAGCCATGAGCACTCACCTCCTTGGCAACCATGCGGTACGCCACGGCGCCCCGAGACGACGAGTCGAACGTGATGATCGGCTGACCGAACGACGGAGCCTCCGACAGCCTCACCGTGCGCGGCACCACGGTGCGCATCACTTTGTCGCCGAAGTGTTCGCGCACCTCGCGAACCACCTGATCGGCCAACTTGGTCCGCGCGTCGTACATCACGCACACAATGGTGGTCACGGCAAGGGTCGGATTGAGGTTCCGTCGAACCAGATCGACGTTGCGCAGCAGCTGCCCGAGTCCCTCGAGTGCATAATATTCGCACTGGATCGGTACCAGGACCTCCGTTGCCGCGGTCAAACCATTGACTGTGAGGAGGCCGAGTGATGGGGGACAGTCGATGAGGATGTAGTCGTAGTCGTCCTGAACCGACTCGATCGCCCGCTTCAACCGATTCTCGCGACTGAACGCAGGAACGAGTTCGATCTCCGTCCCCGCCAGATCGAGACTGGCCGGTGCGACGAACAGGTTCTTGACAGCGGCGGGTTCGATGCAGTTCTCGAGCGGCGCTTCGTGCATGATCACGTGATACATCGATGTTTCGACGTTGCGATTGTCGATGCCCAGTCCCGTCGATGCATTTCCTTGCGGGTCCAGGTCGATGATCAGGGTCCGGAACCCGATTTCGGCCAAACAGGCGCCGAGATTGATGGTGGTCGTCGTCTTTCCGACCCCGCCCTTCTGGTTGGCGACTGCCATCACCCGAGGCAGTGGAAACATCGCGAACTCTGGTTCGGCAGCAACGACGGGCTCTGCAACGACGGGAGCATCGGTGGCGGGCTGGTCGGCGGGCTGATCGGCCACCTCGCCTCTCGGTGCAGGTGGTAAGGGTGC
>JAYTOM010000546.1:0-2396 GCA_043747765.1 Actinomycetota bacterium | reverse complement strand
CACTTCAACCCGGTCGTGATTCTCACTCCTCCGCCCCCCGAGGCCTCCGAACGACCTGGACGGGAAACCCGTTCACTGCTGCGTTCCCCGACGGGACATCGACGAAGTTCCCGGGGGCGAGCAGGTTGCTGTTCACACCGGCGTGTTCGCTGGCGACCGAGAGCCGCGTACCGGTCCGGTCATGACCCCAACCGTGGGGAAGGCTGACGACACCTCGGCGGATCTCATCGCTGATCTCGACCGCGGCGTCGACCGACCCGGCCTCGGAGGTGACGCTCACAATCGTTCCGTCTTCGACCTCGAGATCGCGGGCGTCGTCGGGATGCACGATGAGTGTGCATCGTGGGCGACCCTTGACGAGGACATCGACGTTGTGCATCCACGAGTTGTTCGATCTGACGTGGCGGCGACCGATCAACACCAGGCTCGCGCTGCGCTGATGGAGGCGAGCACGCAGACGGGGTAGGTCGCCGAGAATGTTGTCGTGAGCGAGTTCGACATCTCCCGACGCCGTCCGCAGGATCTCGTCGATGCATGGCACCATCGGCCCGAAGTCGACGCCGTGCGGGTGGTCGTGCATCAGCGAATGCAGTGTCAGACCACCGGGGCGTGCACCATACCCGTCGCCCCACGGGGACATCCGAACCGTGAGATCGGCGATACGGTCCGGGCCGCGAAAGATGGTCATGCCGGCCACGTCGTCGGCAACCACTCCGTGTCTCGATGCTCGCTCCGCGAACAGCATGTCGTCGAACGCCTCGACATCGACATCGGCCGCCGGGATCCCGGCGAGGATCGCACCGAGACGGATCAGGATCTCCCACTCGTGAGGACGGTCGTCGCGAGGGAAGATTGCCGGTGACCATCTCGCTGCGCTGCGGACCGCGAACGCCCACAGGGCTTCGTCGCAATGCGGCTGTTCCAGCGCCGAGAGGCCGGGAAGAATCACGTGGGCGTGACGCGACGTCTCGTTGATCCAGTTGTCCACGCTGATCATCGCGTCGAGCATCGGCAGCGCTGCTTCCAGCCGACCAGCGTCCGGGGCCGAGAGTGCCGGATTGCCGGCCATCACGACCAGACCTCGAACGCGACCGTCTCCGGGAGTGGAGATCTCCTCCGCGAGACACGACAGCGGCGCCTGCCCGAGCACTTCCGGCGCATTGCGAACCCGCGTATGCCAGCGAGGTCCCTTCATCGGGCCACGACGTCGAGCCGTTCGTGACACAGCAGCGATTGCCGGGGTCGGGAACATCGCTCCACCTTCGACGTCCAGATGTCCGGTGAGGACGTTGACCACGTCGACAGCCCACGATGCGACGGTGCCGAACTCTTGATTGCACAACCCGATCCGTCCGTACACCACAGCACGTTCGGTCGTGGCGAGCTCGCGGGCGAGACAACGGATCCGCTCCGCTGGCACCCCGCACGCCGACTCGACCGCCTCGGGCGTGAACGCACTGGCAGCCGAGAAGACTTCGTCGATCCCCTGCACCCGGCCGTCGAGTCGCCCCAGTCGGACGAGTTCCTCGGTGTCGAGCACGTTGATGATCGCGAGCAGGAAGGCTGCGTCCATGCCGGGGATGATCGAGATCCACTCGTCGGCGCGCTCCGCTGTTCCCGTGCGGCGAGGATCGACCACGATCGTCCGGCCACCTCGCTCGCGAATCCGGTCGATCTCGCCGAGAATGTCCGGGCACGAGAACAATGAACCGTTCGAGGCGTGGGGATTGGCACCCATGACAACGAACAGTTCGGTGCGGTGGATGTCCGGAATCGGCAGGCTCCACGGGTTCCCGAACAGCTGCGCGCAGGCAACGTTCTTCGGCCACTGATCAACAGTGCCCGCAGACCAGATCACGGGCATTCGCGGAATGCCGACGACTGCGCCGGTGTACCGACTCAAGGAATAGTTGTGCACGCTCGGGTTGCCGATGTACGCAGTGATCGCCCGAATTCCGTCTTGCTCGATGATCGGGCGCACCAACTCCTCGCATCGGGCGAACGCCTGCTCCCATGTCACCTGGGACCACTGATCGCCATCACGAACCATCGGAGCGCGGAGGCGATCCGGATCGTGATGTAGGTGGCCGAGCACGGCACCTTTCGAGCAAAGAAAACCCTTGCTCCACACGTCGGCGCGATCGCCGCGGACCCGAGTGACACGGTCGCCGGTCGTCTGGATCTCCAGCCCGCACATCGCCTCGCACAGAGGGCACGTCCGCAGATGGGTTCGGACCGTTTCGTCCTCGACAATCTCCACCGAGTCAGCGATCACAAACCGGACGGTACTCCGGTCGGGAACCCGGCCGTGTGCCGGACCCTCTTCGAGCTCCGGTTCCGGACCATGCAGGGCGCGAGGGGTTGACCGTTCTGGCGACGAGTCGGGCGGTATTGTG
>JAYTOM010000545.1:0-9534 GCA_043747765.1 Actinomycetota bacterium | reverse complement strand
GGGCAGATGTTGATCGGTGCCGAGTTCGACCCGCAGCCGAGCTACTCCAAACAGTCGTCGTTCAATTTCCTGCAGAGCTGTTCCAGCAAGGTCAGCCATCTACTGCCGTTCCTCCGACAGCTCCGCATTCTGCGCCAATGGACTGGCATCTGCGACGTCTCGGCCGACTTCTCGCCGATCATGGGCGAGACGGGCGCTGACGGCCTGCTCATCACCACCGGGTGGGGCACATGGGGCTTCAAGGCAATCCCGGCCGGCGGATCGCTGATGGCCGAGATGATCGCCACCGGAACGACGCCGGAGTTGCTGCGACCGTTCAGCCTCGACCGCTTCGCCCGTGACCATGCGTTGGCTGATCAGGGAAGCACGGGAACCCGCTGATGCTGTGGCTGACATGTCCGAACTGCGGCCGCCGACCGATCGACGAGTTCGCCTTCGGGGGTGAGTTCCCGACTGTCCCGGACCGCATCACCGACGCCGACGATCGTGACATCGACTACATGTGGATGTTCGACAACGTTGCCGGCATCACCACCGAGCGTTGGTTCCATCACGCTGGCTGTCGTCGCTGGCAGACGGTGCGGCGAGACACGACGACGGACCTGATTCTCGAATCCGAAACGGACACCGTCTTCTGAGACGAGTATGATCCGGTACGCCCAACGGGCCAACAGTACGTGCAGAGGAGGTGAGCGAGATGAAAAACGAACCTCCGAGTAGTCACTCGATCTCGTCACCGTTCGCACATCGGATCCGGCACAGCAGCTGAGAGACGCGCCAGCGGTGACGCCCCGTCAGATCCGTCCCCGTCGTCACTGATCGTTGTTGTACGTAGGAGGTCACGATGGCTCGACCATCGAAGTTGCTCTATCCCGTGCGGGCGCGCACGGCCCGTGTCACCCACAACCGTCGCGTCCGTGAACAATTGGTCTCCGTCGCCGGTCTGATCGGCCGACCGGTGCTCCTGCCCGATGGCCGCGACGTCGGTCGAGTCGTCGACATCATCGTGCACGGTACGGACCGTTCGTATCCTGCGGTCTCCGGATTGGTCGCGCGCGTCGGTCGACGGCGTGTCTTCGTTCCTGTCGCCCACATCGAAGAACTGACCCGAACGCAGGTGACCCTGTCGTCTCCGCAGCTCGACGTACGCGACTACCAGCGACGCGCCGGCGAGGTTTTGCTGATGGGTGATGTCGTCGACCATCAACTGGTCGACATCGACGGCGTTCAGGTCGTGCGCGCATCCGATCTCTATCTGTCCGGTGTCGCCGGTCCGGTCCGGCTGGTCGGCGTGGAGGTCGGGGTCGGCACCCTGTTGCGCCGGCTCGGCCCGGCGCGGTTGCGGACCCGGGCGACACCCGAGCGGGTGATCGACTGGGCCGACATCGAGCCACTCGGTCATCACGGCGCCGTCCAGATCGATCGCCGCAACCGCGAGCTCCGCCGCCTCCGGCCGGGTGATCTGGCCGACCTGTTGGAGCAGGTCGGGCGACCACAGCGCGATCATCTGGTGGGCGCGTTGGACGCCGACTTGGCCGCTGACGCGCTGGAGGAGATGGACGAGCAGCAGCGCGACGAGGTGATCCGCAACCTCGATCCACAACGCGCTGCAACGATCATCGCCGAAATGGAGCCGGACGAGGCCGCAGAAGCCCTACGCGACGTCGATGACGAACGCCGCGACGCAATCGTCGACCAGCTCCCGGCCGCAACGGGCGCTGCGATCCGCACCCTTCTCGGATATTCTCGCGACACGGCTGGCGGCATCATGACGACCGTCGTGATCTTCGCGACCGAGACCGAGACGGTCGCCGAAGTGGCCGCACGACTTCCCCAGTACGACGACCACCGTTCCGACGTCGACGGTGTCCTGATCGTCGATGCCGATGGCCGTCTGCTGGACGACGTTTCTTTGTTCGAGTTGCTCGTCGCCGACCGGGACGCTCCGATGGGCAGTCTGGCCGGCCCCCCGTGGCCGATCGTGGTCGAAGTGGACGCAACGCTCGACGAGATCGTCGATGCGACCCTGTCCAACCGACGTGGTTCGATCGTGGTCGCCGATGGCGAAGGTCGACCGCTCGGCAGGATCCTGGCCGACGACGTGCTCGATGCACTGGCGCCCGGCCGCAGCCGACTTCACCGAGATGTCGGCGAACAGTGAACGTCTCGGCGTCCCACCTCCGCGCCAGCGTGCGGCGCCAGCTGCGTCGGCCGCTGGCAGTGGTCGCAGTCCTCGGCCCAGGTCTGATTGCGGCCAACGCCGGTAACGACGCCGGCGGCATCCTCTCGTACGCATCGGCGGGCGCCCAGTACGCGTACCGGACGTTGTTCATCATGGTGCTGGTCACCATCGCCCTCGTCGTCGTCCAGGAGATGTCCGCCCGGATCGGAGCGACGACCGGCAACGGTCTCGTCTCGCTGATCCGCGAACAGTTCTCGTTGCGCGTTGCCACATTCTCGGTCGTCTGCCTTCTCGTCGCCAACCTGGGTCTGGTCGTGTCGGAGTTCGCCGGAATCGGCGCGGCGATGGAACTGCTCGGCGTGTCTCGTTACGTCGCCGTACCCACCGCAGCGATCGCGATCTGGGCCGTGGTCATCTTCGGTTCCTATCGGTACGCCGAGCGCGCGTTCATCCTGCTGTCGCTCGTCTTCCTCGCGTATCCCATCTCGGCCGTCCTCGGACATCCCCACTGGGGCACCGTGGCGTCGAACACGGCGTTACCGCACCTCTTGGCCAGCCGCAGCTTCCTGTTCCTGGTCGTGGCCCTGATCGGCACAACGATCACGCCGTACATGCAGCTGTATCAGACGGCGGCAGTCGTCGAACGCGGCGCCCGTCCGTCGGATCTGCGCAACATCCGGATCGACTCGATCACCGGCTCGATCTTTGCCAACGTGATCAGCATGGCGATCATCATCGCGACCGCTGCGACAATCGGTGGTACCGGTGTCTTGCGTTCTGCGGCGCAGGCGGCCCAGGCGCTCGAGCCCGTCGCCGGCTCCGCGGCCAAGACCCTGTTTGCGATCGGCCTGCTCGGGGCATCGCTGCTCGCTGCCGCTGTCGTCCCTCTGGCGACGTCGTATGCATTGGCTGAAGCAATCGGTGTCGAGCGCAGTGTGTCGCGCACGTTCCGCGATGCGAAGGCGTTCCTCGGTCTGTTCACCGTGCAACTGGTGATCGGGGCCGCCATTGCTCTGGCCCCCGGCAACCTGATCGATCTGCTGATCAACATGCAGTTCCTCAACGGCCTGATCAGTCCGGTCCTGCTGACATTCATCCTCATCCTCGCCAACCGACGAACGCTGATGGGCGACAACGTCAACGGGAAGAAGTTCCGCGCCTTAGCCACGATCTGCACGGTCGCTGTCGCCGCGCTCGCCGGCTTCGTCGCGCTCCAGAGCATCGTGTCTGCGCTGAGTTGATCGAGCGGTCGAGTTGGGCCTGTCGAATTGGCGCAGGAGACTACTTCGTCGCAACCGGGTTGACTGGCGAACCAACGGCGCCGGTGAACGGTTGCGGCGATGCCTCGAGCAGGAACTCGTACACGCCGTCGGCAGCGCAGTCGGCAGCCAACTCCTCCATGTTCCAGTTCTGGCCCTGCATCATCCCCATGTATGTGAGGTGGAGGATGTGCACCGGCAACAACGCTCCTTCTGGCAGGCACGGCCATGCCTCGAACGTCAAGTTGTCGGTGGCGACGGCTGCGACGTCGTGGTCGCGGAACCAGCGGACGCTGTGGATCGAGGGTCCCGGCGACGGGACGCCGTACGCGAACTTGTCCGGAAGAAGTCGGATGTGGCCGGTGTGCACGAGGACGACGTCACCCGGTTGGACATCGACCCGACCGAGATCGGCAGCCGCAGACAGATCGTCACCGGTGATCGCGTATCCGCCGTCCAGCCGTTCGACGCCCTTGACAGCGGCCACGTCGAGCAGCACACCACGGCTGATGATCGACCGCACCTTGTGGATACCGCATTGCGATGCACCGAAGCAGGTGATCCCTGCCGCCGGATATCCGTTGTAGATCTGACCCTGGTAGCTGACATGGCCGAGACCGTCCCAATGGGTCGCACACTGCAGCCCCATCGTGACGACATCGTCGTTGACGCACGGCCCGGTCGGGTCGCCGGTCATCGCCACGTTGAGCTGTGTCATCGCGCGGAGTGGATTGACGCGGCCCGGGATGAAACCGGCCTGGATCCCCTCGGCTTCCGACAGCGGAAGCGCAAGCGAGAAGCTGCGGCCGGTCTTGGCACATGCGGCACCACGTCTGACCGCTTCGGCGGTGATCAGGTTGATCGTCCCGATCTCGTCGTCATCACCCCACCGTCGCCAGTTGGTGACCTGTTCGGCCAACGCCTCGAACTCGGCACCGTAGGTGTAGTTCATCCGACGACGGCGGCAACCGCAGCCTGACGCATGCGCGTCGTGCGATGCACCGGATCGGTGTCGATCTTCGGGATCACGTGCTCGCCGAGGAGGCGGATGGTCTCCAAGGTCTGCTCTCGACTGGCCGGGCCGATGCCGAACGTGAGCTGATCGACGCCGGTGCTCTCCCACCGGCGGCACTGCGCCAGCGCTTCGTCGGGGGTGCCGAGGATCAGCGCGCCAGCGTCGCGCTGCGCCTTCAGGTCGTCGACGGTGGCGTCGGGAATCAGGTTCGGCCACTGCGGGATCATGTCCGGGTGGGCGAACGTGTCGTGATACCGGAACACGTTGCTGACGAGGTAGTTGGGCCTCGCAGCGACCGTCTGGCGAAGAACCTCGTCGGTGTCCTCGCCAACGTACGCGGCGACGACCGTCATCAGGTTGTCGTTGACGAACGCGCCGATCGGCTCGGCGTCGGCGATGGCTCCCTTGTACGACTTCACGGCGGCCTCGGCCATCTCCAGGTCACCGATCGAGAACCCGAGTACGCCCAGACCCTTGTGCGCCGCCATCGTGTAGCTCGACGCGTTGCCGGCGGCGTACCACATCGCCGGATGCGCTCCGCCGTACGGCTTTGGCAAGATCTTGCGTGGCGGCAGCGACCAGAACTTGCCGTCGTAGCCCTCGTACGTGTCCTGCAGCCACATTTTCGGGAACTCGGCAATCACGTCTTCCCAGATCTCGCGGGTCCCGGTCAGGTCGTGCATGTCGGGGAGGAATCCGAGGATCTCGTGGCTGCCCGCGCCGCGACCCGTGCCGAACTCGAACCGGCCGTGCGACAGGTGATCGAGCATCGCCACCCTCTCGGCGACCTTGGCTGGATGGTTCACCGTCGGGAGCGGGTTGAAGATCCCTGAACCGATGTGGATCCGCTTCGTCGCATGGGCCAGGTAACCGAGAACCACGTCGTTCGCGGACAGGTGCGAGTACTCGTCGAGGAAGTGGTGCTCAGTGACCCACACGTATTTGAACCCGGCTTTGTCGGCTGCTTCGACCGCCGCTAACTCGTCCTCGAACGCATGGTGCTCCGCATCAGGGTCCTGCTCCTGACGAAAGCCCGGCGTGTAGCCCTGGATGAACAGTCCGAATTCCATGATTCGTGAACCCCCCCGGTTCTCGGTCGGAGCGAGACAGCGGTGCGGCCACGATCCGTTCGGAGGACGACTCTACGATCCGCTTCGACTGAAGGCAAGTCCAGCTTCTGACGATCCGTCAGATGTGCTACGTTGCCGAAATTCAAATTATCTGGGGGATTTCATGAACAGGCACAGAGCATTGCGTTGGTCCGCGGCGTTCATCACGTTGGCACTCGTCACCGCCGCGTGCGGGAGCAGCCGAACATCGACGACGCCTTCGACAGCGTCGGCCACCGTCGCGCCGACGACGACGGCAGCGACGCCGACGACGGCCGGTACCACAGCTGTCTCGACGCCCGGCAGTGAGGCGGTCAGCACGACAGCCTCCACCACTGCATCGACGACCGGGTCGTCGACAGCAACGACCACCGCGACAACGGCTGCGGCGACAACCACCGCTGCAGCGGCAGGGCCGATGTTTGGTGATGCAGCATGGCCGTGCAGCAAGGGCAGCGCAGCGAACACCGACGCCGGCACCGAGCCAGGTGTCACCAAGGATTCCATCTCGATCGGCACTGGGGACGACGCCGGTTACGCCGGCTCGCCGGGGTTGAACCACCAGATCACCGATGCGATGAAGGCGTTCGTGAAGAAGTGCAACGATCTCGGCGGCATCAATGGTCGCCAGATCACGTTGAACTACTACGACGCCCAGTTGCTGAACATCGGGCCGGCCATCCAAGCAGCATGCGATGCGAAGAACTTCTTCCTCGTCGGCGAAGGATGGGCATTCGATTCGAACCAGGAGGAGATCCGTCTCGGTTGCGGTCTGCCCGCAGTTCCCACCTATACGGTGAGCGCTGCTTTCGCCATGGGCAGGGACGTCTTCCAGGCGGTGCCGAACCCAGCTGACGAGACGCCGGCCGGGGTGTTCGCGCAGACAACCAAGCTGCTCGGCGACGCTGTCAAGCACGTCGGTGTCCTCGTCGCCAACTACTCGGCGACGCAGGAGACCCGCGACAAGGCCGTCGCGGTCGCTCCCAAGTTCGGATGGGAATTCGCCGAGACGACACTCGAGTACAACATCAGCGGCGAAGCCGATTGGACCCCGTTCGTCAAGCAGCTCCAGGCTGCCGGTGCGACGTCGGTGTTCTGGTCGGGCTCGTGCCTACCGAACCTGCAGCTGTTCACACAGGCTGCGAAGGCAAACGGTTATAACGTGCCGATCATCACGGACACGAATCACTACGAGGACGGTTGCGCCAAGGCGAACACCGACGGTGCACTCGACAACCTCTACATCCGGATGTCGTACATCCCGTTCGAAGAAGCGAGCGTCAACCCCGCCACGCAGCAATACCTCGACATCGTCAAGGGTAACGGCGGAGACGTCGCACAGCTCGGCGAGCAAGCTGCGTCCTCGTTCCTGCTCTGGGCAACCGCCGCTTCGGCATGTGGTCCAGCCCTGACCAGGGCGTGCACACTCACGAACATGAGCAAGACCCACTCGTGGACCGGCCATGGATTGCACGCCGAAACGGATCCGGGTGGCAATCACCCATCGGCGTGCACGGTGCTGATTCGGCTCCAGGGCACGAAATACTCGCGGGTTGCACCGGCCAAGCCCGGCACCTACGACTGCGACCCGTCGTGGATCGCCAAGGTCGCTGACGTTCCGGCGCTGATCAAGGCCAAGCTCGACGCCAACCGCATCTCACAGGAATTCATCACCGGCTGACCCTGCCGGGTGACGCGCTGCGCCGGCTGCTCCAGGGCAGCCGGCGTCACCGCGTCGATCAACGATGATCGTCGCGTCGGGCTTGGCGGTCAGTCGTCCGCGCTGGACGAATCGCCGCTCTTCGGCCGCATCGGCAACGTGTTGCGCCAGTGCCCGTCGAAGTCGTGCAGTGCTGCAGCGATCGCCGGCGCTGTCGGAACGAGCCCGATCTCGCCGACGCCCTTGATGCCGTACGGCGAACGCGGCTGCGGTACTTCGACGATGTGCACGTCGATCGTCGGCACGTCCTTGGCGCGGAGGATGCCGAGCGAGCGCAACGTGGTATTGGTCGGGAAACCGGTTTCGGGATCATGGGGGAACTGCTCGGACAGCGCATACCCGAGACCCATGTGCACACTGCCCTCGATCTGCCCCTCGCACAGCAGAGGGTTGACGGCCTTGCCGACGTCGTGCACGGCGACCATCTTCTCGATCGCGCCGGTCTCCCGATCGACGATCGCCATTTGCGCCGCGTAACCGAACGCCGAGTGGATGTTCGGCTGCGGGTGATCCGGGTCGCCGATCTTCTGGGTCCAGTCGACGAGGTGCTCACCTTCGTAATCGACACCGATCGTGCAACCGTCGGCCATTGCCAGCATGCACGCCTGCTGCACCGATCCGGCGGCCATCAGAGTGCCACGAGAACCCGTGGTCTGGCCGAAGCCGAGCTCGCGGGTGGTGTCGACGATGACCTTGATCCGTTCCGGTGCGACGCCGAGTTCCTGGGCAGCCACCTGCAGCGCCACGGTGTGCACGCCCTGGCCCATCTCGGTCCAACCGTGTCGAACTTCGATGTCACGTCCGTCGGCATCGGGCGCCGCGAGGAAGTGGACCACCGCTCGGCTGATTTCGCGGAACCCGTTGCCGAGGCCACTGTTCTTCAGCGCGAGACCGAGTCCGACGGCTTTACCAGCTGTCCGCGCCGCGTCGTACATCGGCTTGATCATGTCGAGGCAGGCCTCCGCCCCGGCGCAACCGTCGTCCATGACCTGACCGGGCCCCCACACCTCGCCGGGGTGGATCACGTTGCGCTTGCGGATCTCCCAGCCCGAGATGCCGACCTGCTCGGCCAGGCGGTCGAGTACGCCTTCCATCCCGAACTGGGCCTGATTGGCTCCGAAGCCGCGAAACGCTCCGCAGATCGGATTGTTCGTCCGCGCCGCAATCGCACGGACGTCGATGTTCGGCACGTGATAAGGACCGCTGGCGTGACCGGCGGCGCGTTCGAGGACCTTCATCCCGACGCTGGCGTAGGCCCCGGAGTCGCCGATTGCACGCACACGGATTCCCGTCAACGTGCCCACGTCATCGCAGCCGGCCCAGTACTCGAGCGTGATCGGATGACGCTTGGCGTGCATCCGCAGGCTTTCCTCACGACTGATGGTGACTTTGACCGGTCGCTTGATCCACCACGCGGCCAGCGAGGCATGGGCCTGATTGCACATGTCCTCCTTGCCGCCGAAAGCTCCGCCATTGGATACGAGTGTGACGGTGACCATCGTGTTGTCGAGGCCGAGCATCCGGGCGATGTCGTTGCGGTCGTCCCACACGCCCTGGCCTCCGCTGTACACCTGCAGCGAGCCGTCGGCAGCGGGCACGGCCAACGTGCTCTCCGGCTCGAGGAAGGCGTGTTCGATGCGCTGCGTGATGAACGTCTCGTGCACGATGAACGCGCTCGACGCGAGCGCCACGTCCACGTCGCCCCGAGCATATTCACTGATGCTGAGCACGTTGGATTTCGTGCCCCAGACCGCGATGGGCGAGCCGTCGACGATCGCCGCGACCGGATCGGTGACGGGCTGCAGCACCTCGTAGGTGACGTCGATCAGCTTCGCCGCAGCACGCGCCTGTTCGCGCGTGTCGGCGATGACGATCGCCAACACGTCGCCGGCATAGCTGGTCCGACCCCCGACCGGAATCATCACCGGCCAGTCCTTGTAGATGATGCCCACCATTAGTTCGCCGGGGATGTCGGACGCGGTCAGAACTGCGTGGACGCCGGGCGCTGCTTGGGCCGCCGATGCATCGATCGCGATGATCCCCGCTCGAGTGTGATCGGTGAGGTGCAACGCTGCGTTCAACATGCCGGGCACGCGCATGTCGTCGATGTAGCCACGGTCGCCGAGTGTCAGTTCGTTGGCCTCGTACTTCACCCCGGCCCCCCCGACGGTGGCCGCCAAGACGGGCGAGAACGTCTCACCTCGTGCGACGGCCTGGATCGCATCGAGGACCTTGACATAGCCGGTGCA
>JAYTOM010000544.1:0-1599 GCA_043747765.1 Actinomycetota bacterium | reverse complement strand
ATTGTATGCCGCCACCGCCCCTCGGCAGCCGATTCGTTCCAGTTGGCGGCTTGTCGTCGACCGAGCTCCAGCTCGGCTCTTCCTGGGACCGCCGATCTCGAGATCGGGCCTTGCGGGTCATTCCTACAAAACTGAATTCACTGTAAAATTTGGATTATCAGGCCCGAGCTGGAGCTCGGCCACTTGGCATCACTCAACGCTGTTGGAGTCCTACGAACGGTAGTCAGCGTTCTCGCTGATGTACTCGTGCGTGCGGTCAGCACCGAGCACGGTGGCTGCGGCGGTGCCGGCCCCCAGCTCGACGCCGATCTCCACGCAGCGCTCATGCGGCGGCCAGCTGACCGGCGGCCGGAAAGTGAGGCCATCAGCCGGTGGAATGCTGGCGTACAGTTCGGCGGCTTTGAAATGGGCGATGAGCGCCCGTTCCTTGTCCGGATCGAGCCGGAAGGCGCCTTCACGGAAGATCTCGACGCCACCCAGCGTGAGGCGCGTGCGCGACAGATCGAGGTCGGGCCGCACCGCGCCGACGTGCTTGCCGATGGCTGCGACCAGACGCCCAACATTGGGATCGTTGCCGGCAACGGCGCATTGAAACAATGGCGAGTTGACGATCGACTTGCCGATCGAGCGCGCGATGGCGACATCCGGAGCACCCGAGACCTGCACGCGGATGACGTGGTGCACACCTTCGCCGTTACGCACGACGTCTTCCGTCAGGTCAGCGCAGACCTGCCGCAAGGCCGCGCGGAATGCGCTGAGATCGGGGCAGGCGACCTTGCCCGAAGCCAACGCCACGATGGTGTCCGACGTGCTGGTGTCGCTGTCGATCGACATGCAGTTGAAAGTCGGATCAACGGCGTCGTGCAAGGCCTGCCGTAACGCTTCACGTGGGATATCGAGATCCGTCAAAATGTAGACGAGCATCGTCGCCAGGTTGGGCTCGATCATGCCCGCGCCCTTGGCGATGCCGACGACGCAGCCTTTACCACCCTCGCCCAGGCCGTCGACGCGGCGGATCTTCGGATACAAATCAGTGGTGCAGATGCCGGTCGCAGCTGGCAAGATGCTGGCTGACTGCAAGGCTGCGACGGCGTGCGGCATTGCACCGATGATCGCATCGGCTGGCAACTGCCACCCGATGACGCCGGTTGATGACGGCAGCACCGAGGTCGTCGGCAGGCCCAGCAGCTTGGCCGCCTCGACGCACACTCTTTCCGCCGTTTCAACGCCACCCGGCGCGCAGACATTGCTGATCTTGTTGTTGATGACCAACGCCCCGAGCACCGGCTCGGCCAAGCGCTGCCGCCCGACGATAATCGGCGCTCCAGGGAAAGCGTTGCGCGTGAACATCGCCGCAAACGACGCCGTCGGCTGATCGAGCGCGATGACGTTCACCGTCATGCGTGCGGGCTTGTTGACCTCGACAGGCACGAACTCAAAGCGATGCGCACCGACTCGGAATCCGGCAGGCAAACGCTGTTGCGTTTCCAGCCAGGCCCCGTGGGCAGCGAGATCGGGGAAAGTGAGAGCGGTGGAGGACATGGCGGGGTGGATGCTAACGACGAATTATGAACGATGAATGATGAAGACGGACCGCGG
>JAYTOM010000543.1:0-14455 GCA_043747765.1 Actinomycetota bacterium | reverse complement strand
AATACCACTGCGGGAAAGAACACCAACCGGGTGAGCACCACCACAACAGATCACGCCACCAGCACCGCCACCACAGCAACGTACTGCTACGACCGAGCCGACCGCATCACCTCCGGCGGCGCCACTTACGACGACCACGGAAACACGCTCACATTCGACGCGAACACCTACTCCTGGGACTCCGCCAACCGCAACACTGCAACACAAGCCGGAACCACCACCGTCAACTACACACGAGACGCGCTCGACCGAATCGTCGTGCGCGCCGAAAACGGGACCGTCAGCGGCAACTACGGCTTCGCCGGTGCAACGGCCACCGCTTCCATCCTGCGAAACAGCAGTGGAACTATCACGCAACTGACTTACGTTCTGCCCGGTGCCGTCACCTTCACTAAACAGACCACACCAGCCAACGACATCTGGTCCTACCCCAACCTCCACGGCGACACCATCCGCACCACCAACGGAACCGGCACCCCACTCGGTGCCGCGACGTTCTACGACCCAGACGGCAACACCACCACGCCCCCGGACAACTCGATCGGCGCCGCCGACCTCAACTACGCAGGAACGGCTGGCATTCTCACCGAACACACCGGAGCAATCACCCCCACCATCCAAATGGGCGCCCGACCCTACCTCCCATCGCTCGGCAGATTCCTTAGCGTCGACCCCATCGAAGGTGGCTGCGCAAATCACTACGTCTACGTCTACGGCGATCCCATTAACACGAGCGACTACGATGGGCGCAGCTGGTGCTGGAAGAAGGCACTCAGCATTGGGAGCGGTGTGCTGGGTGGTGTCGCCGCCGTTGTGGCTGTTGCGGCGTTATTCGCCACTCCAGCGGGCTGGGTGGTCGCTGCCGGCGAAGCGGCTGGTCTCGCCTCGGTGGCACTAGGCGCGGGAGCAACCGTGATCGAATGTAGTGACGGTGGCCCACGTCGCGATTGTGCCCAGTCTGTGATTATGAGCGTCGCTAGCGCCGCACTCACGGGCGTTCCGTCTGCTTCCGGCCTGCTCCACGATCCTATTTGGGGTGGTGCTATGGGATGGATCACACAGGCCGTTAGTGCCTACTACACCGGGGTCGTAGCTGCCGCGACGGTCGGTATGGTGGCGCAGTCGAAGGGTTGCTGATGTGCGGGCAGGCCGTCGCCGGGTGGTTGGTGCCCACCTTCGTGTGTCTGGCCTACGGGGTGATCGGCTCGTTGGCTCGACGTCACAATAAACCTCCTGCACGCGGAGCCACCCAATCGGAGCAGCCCGGGTGGGAACGAAGGACCGATATCCAATTGCGCATCTTCCGGTTCTTGCGTTATCCACTGCTCATGGCGTCGGTCGTGTTCGGCGTCGCTGCCGTTCTCACGCTGGTCGGGTGCTGACCGGGACGCGCCCGCACCGAACGAATCTTCCAGGGCGGCGCGGGGGTTTGCCCCCCGACTTGCGCAACTGGAACGCCCACTGTCGGGTCTGTCGGAAATTCTGTGTAACGGGCGTGATCCTGAAGGTCCGCGGCTGGAGGACGTGGCGGTGTTGTGGGCGACGTTGTGAGAACGATGGTCTGATTTGGCCCCCACCTGTGAGGTTCGCGACGGGGCCAGATCAAGCCGTCGAACTCAGACGCGGGCACCCCCGCGCGTCACTGTTCGGTGGGACGGGGGGCTGTCTAATGTTGTTCGGTGAGTAGATTTCGGGTGATCACGCTCGGCCACAGTTTTCGGGTGATCACAATTCGCCGACAGGTTCGGGGCCGGCCGCGCAACACTCCGCGAGATTCGTGCGGAGGAATTCGCGACGAGCAACAGGGTGTTGAACGACACGCCGGGCTTAGGTCAGCGAGACTCAACGTTGTTTGTGCTCATCAATAATCAACAGCGAACTTGTCTAGTTTGATCGAGGCGTCGTGATGAGCGACGGGCCGTCACTGCGATAAAGGCGAGTCCGGCGATGGTGAGCAGCACGGTCGCTGGCGCCTCGGGGACGTCGGGCGGCGGCAGGTCCGGTCCGCTGACTCGACGGATGCGGTCGTTGCCGGCGTCGGCGATGTACACGTTGCCCTTCGTGTCGACCGCTACGCCTGCCGGGCCGCGAATCTCCGCAAGGTTGCCGGGTCCGCCGTCGCCGGAGAATCCGCTGTTGAAGTTGCCGGCGATCGAAGCTGTCGACGTTGGGTCCGCTTTCACGAGTTTCAGGACCTCGTTGTTGCCGGCATCAGCGATATATACCGTTCCAGCCTCGTCGACGCTGACAGCGCACGGATTGTTGAGGAGGCCGGAATACATGGTGCTGCCTATCCCGGCGATGGTCGAGATGACACCTGTCGCCGCCGTCACGACGCGCATGCGCTGGTTGAACGTGTCGGCAATGTAGACATTTCCGGCCGGATCGACGGCGACGCCCAGGGGGTTGGAGAGTGTGGCTGCAGCGGCTGGCCCGTCGTCGCCCGTAAAGCCGGTGGCTCCTGTGCCCGCTATCGTCGAAATTGCCCCGGACTTCACGGTTACCTTGCGAACGCGTTCGTTGAGCGTGTCGGCGATATACACGTCGCCGTTGCTGTCGACGGCAACGGCGTTCGGAAAGGCAAGTTCTGCACTTGTGGCCGGACCACCGTCGCCGGAATAGCCCGACACGCCAGTGCCAGCGATCGTCGTGATGATCCCGCTGGCGTCGATCCTGCGGATCCTGTCATTCACGGCGTCGGCGATAAACACGTTGCCAGCATCGTCGACAGCGATGCCGAGCGGGTCGTAAAGATCGGCGTCGATCGCTGGTCCGCCATCGCCCGAATAGCCGCCGTAGCCAGATCCGGTTCCGGCGATGGTCGAGATGAACCCTGTCGTCGCGTCGATCTTGCGTGCCCGTGAGTCGTATCCGGACACGATGTACACGTTCCCACTGCGGTCCACGGCAATCCCGTGCGGCGCGCTGATTGCGGCGGCTTCGGCCGGGCCACCATCGCCTGAGAACCCGAGTACGCCCGTACCGGCATACGTCGAAATGTCGCCAGCGGTCGCGAACGCTGCCATCGGCGACAGAGCTGCAGCGAACAGCGCCGCCGTTGTCAGTGCGACCAACCGTCGGACGCGAACTGCCTTCATCGTCGCTCTCCTCATATGAGTTGTAGTGGTCGTCACGCCACGCGTGCTGGGGCCGGGTGCGGCCGCCTATGCAGCCTGACGGCTACAACCGCGAGCGCGAGGAAACTGATGATGACGAGTCGCCCCTCGGGAACGTCGGTTGGCGGAGCGAAATTCGGTACCAGCCGCGAGATCCCGAGCGTTGTCGTATATCCCGGTTCGTAGGATCCGGTGATAATCGCACCCGTCGGATCAATGCCTGTCGGGGGAATGAAGTAGTAAGGGGGCGGGAACGAGGGATACGGGTAGAGGAAGATGTACCGGCCATTGTTCCCGAACGACGCATCCTGGTGACCATCGACAAACCGAACAATGCCGTACCCGTCGAGGGTCTGGCCGACGGCGATGATTGCTCCGTCGGGAGCCTGGCCGGCCCAGCCGAGGTTGTCGAACGATTCGTTGTCACTGTTGACGTACATGTCGTGGAAGTTGACGACCAGCGGGGCTCCGTCATTGAACGACGCGGTGTACGAGCCGTTGAGATCAACCTCGCCGACAACGAACTGTGACCGGTTGGTGTCTCCGGCGATGATGAACGCTCCGGTCGAGGTCTGCTCGACCGACACCAATGAACCCGGAAACCGATGTGACGCCTCCAGCAACCGTGCCGTTACGGGTCCATTGCCAGAAATGATGTAGATCCCATCGGACTTGATAACGAATGCCAAATCACCGGCGTGTGTGGCGAACAAGCTCCCGCACTCCGTCAACGTCGCTATCGGCTCGTCGGCACCGAGGCGGTATGGAACGCCCGAGTTCCACGTGATGTCATGCTGCCCGGTAGCAGTCAACAGTGCGATATCACACCACGAATCGGCACCGATTCCGATCACCTGGTAACTGACGCCGATTCGTCCGTCGGGCAATGTTGAGATCGATAGCAGCGGCGGCTCATCGCTATCGTCCACATACAAGATGCTGCTTCCGTCATCCCCGAATGATGGATCCGGTCTACCCGATGGCAGCACTCGATGGATGGACATCACGGTCGCTCCGGCTGTAAGGCTCCCCGTTCGCGCACCGACGAGAATGCGGCCGACGCTGTCGATCGCGAGTGATTCGATCTCGCCAAAGGCGGGCAATGCGGCCTCAAATCCTACATCGTGTTGACCGTGAGGGTCGACTTTGACGAGCGGACCATCGTAGGTCGCTACCAGCATCGACCCGTCGCCGAGCATCACGTGAGCACGAACGTAGCGCTGCCCGGCGACGTTCCCCAGTAACGTTTGGCCGCCGTTGCCGTAGCTCATATCGATCGACCAACCCCCACCGGCAGCGCCGGCAGCTGCGGCGAAACACGTCACCACCAACAGCCAGGCAAGACCACCGGCGACCAACATTCGACGAGCCATTCACCCTTCTACACCGCCGCGTGCTGCCCATGGCCAACCCCACGAAGCTGTTCATCTCAACTGTCCCGACGAGCTACCTGCCTGACATCTACGCGCCACCTCGCCGCCACATTTCGATGCGCGCCGCTGCCACGATTCGTGATGCCACTCGGCGGCTCAAAGCAACGGGCCCACGGTCCGAGGCACCGGTTTGACGGCTGGAACCCGTCGGGCGCCGGCACAGGCTCGGCGGGAGCCGCAGGGCGAGTACATGACAGCAACTATCGATGGTCCTCGGCGGTGTCGTGCGTGACTGTTCAGGCAACCGCTCGCCAGCGGCTGGCCCAGGGCTCAACACGGCCAGAGCGCCCAGTTTAGTGCCGAACCCGGTGTGGGCGACTGCTAAGTGACCGTTGTCGGCGCTCGAGGCAGCCTGATAGCCAACACCTTGACCTCCGCCGCCAAGCAAACAATCTCCACTCCTCGAACAGTCTGTCTGACCTCGACCGGGTCCCCACCCCGCCAGCAAGTCCCCTGGCCTCTGCCACCGTCGGCGCGCCCAGCTTCCGACCCGCACGCACGTAGATCGCTAGCAAGTCGCCCGACTCGTTCATCCCCCGAAGTGTGCACCGTCCAGATGAACAACAAGTAGCCATCTCGCGCCCCGTTTCGTCACATCCCGCTCGCCTCCTGTACGTCGGCGTGTACGCCACACCGGCCGTCCCAGTTCTGGAGGATCACGTTCTTCTTGACGCCGCCCGGGTAGATGGTGGAAATCAAATCGGCGCCGGCCCAGACGTCGCGATAGATCACCGTGGTTCTGTCTGCGCCATCGACTGGCTTCACAATCTCTGGCTCCCAAAGTGTTGGCTGGCATGCATTCGGCGTTCACCTGTCAGCCTGAGAACGATGGTCTAGTTTGGCTCACTTGTGCGGTTGGCGACGGGGTTACCCGTCGCGCTGGGGCCAATTCAAGCCGTCGAACTCATGTCAGCCACCTCGGCGTTGCCCGCGGGGTCACCCCCGTCGCCAAAAGTCGCGGGAGACACTGAGATCTCCGCCGCGATGTCCAGTGCCTGCTCATCGTACCGTGGCCGACGCGGGCATAAGTGCCGTACAGGTCACTCGCGTAACGTCCGATCGAGGCTCGATGGTGGCCTGAACTGGATCACTCAGCGAGCCTTGCCCGGCTCAAAGTTCGATGCCGAAGCTGTGCGACTCCATTTCGATAGTTGGTTGTTGGCGGTGGATGCCTCGTGCGTCGGCCCAGGTTTCGACGACGTTGGCGAGTGACTGATGAAACTCCCGGTTGACGTCCTTGGCGGCGGGTTCGAGAGCGTCGATGAGGTCAAGGGTTTGCTCGGCGGTGATCGGTTTGCCCCTTGCCCAGTCTTTCCATGCGTCGAACGCTTCGATGCGTTGTTGGGCGTTGGCGAACCGTTCGGGGATAGCGGTCCACCCGTCAAGGATTCGCTCGGCGACGTCGTCCTTCAACCGGCGTAGCTCCTTGTAGGCCGCTGAGCTTGCTTGCTGAAACGGTTCCCGCTCCGCCGTCACCTCAGCCAGGTTCGCCCTCGCTTCGACGGCGGCCTCGGTCGCCGCCGCCAGATCGGCTCGTGCATGTTTACGTGTGCGCCAGCCAGCGTCGGCGAGGTGCTGTTTCGCTGCCCGTTCGGCTGCGTCTGCGCTGGCCACCGCGTTCCTTGCCGCGCTGAGCTTTGCGTTGTACGGCTGGCACGCTTCGTCTGCTTTGTCGTGGCGTTGCTCGGCCGTCGCGATCGCCTGTTGGCGTTCGGTCTGCCGCTGCTCGTGAGCCCTGAATTGGGGTTCGAGTTGCCAGTACTCCTCGACAGCGTTGCGTCGTAGCTGCGACCACCAGTCCGGGATCTGACACCTCGGCGCCGGGACCGGCGCCGGCGCCGGTGGCGGCGCGGGTGGTTGGCGGTCTTGTTGTTCGAGCTGTCGGCGGACGGTGGTGGCGGGAACGTCTGCCCGGTCACTGACGAGGATCGTCTCGAGGACATCTCTCGCTTCACGCATGTCGTGAGACTTGGTGACGACGAGGATCATGTTCTCCTCCCGGCCGCGCGAGCTCGACACGTAGAAGCCCCTCCCGGTTGTCGTCAACGTGGCGAGCGTGATACTCATCGTTTCGGTACCCGACTGGTTCCCCGGCTCCGTCGCCGCATAGGCGAGGCGGACGTGCTCTTGGACGTAGTCGGCGGGGAGGGTGACGGTGCCGTGTCCGTCGATTCGGGACACGGTCACATCACCAGTCGTGGTGTCGGTGTGCGTGACCGTCCAGATGTCACGGTTGCGGATGGTGTCGCCTGATGTCGTGTGCAAGTGGCGGTTGTTGCGTCGTGTCGCCACGTCATCACCCTCGTAGGCGACAGCCCCGTCGGCGATCTCCGCACAGCGCGACGAGTTGAGGTCGCCGCGCTGGAGACGGAGGTCCTGGATCAGTTCGTTGATTGCTTCGACGTGCGCGTTCGTCGTCGTCGTCACCGCTGCGGTTTTCCCGGCGGCATTGTTTCGGATCCAGGTGTCGGCGGTGCGCTCGAGATGTTCGGCGAGGGTGCCGGGGATGATCCGTCCGTGGGCTTCGTAGGCGTCGAGGCCTCGGGGGTCGCCGTTGCGGATCTGCAGGGAGGCGGCTGCTTCCCAGTCGTGCGTGAAACGATGCACCGTCTCCAACGCCACCGTGCGGCCCGTCATGCACAGTTCGTTGAACAGTCCGCCACGGGCGACACCTTGCAGTTGTCGTGGGTCGCCGACGAGGACGAGGCGCCAGTCGTGTGCGTCGGCGATCCGTGTCAGCGTGTACAGGTCGTGTGTGCCGAGCATTCCTGCTTCGTCGACGATCAGGGTGGTGCCGGCGCCGATGTCCCACGGATACCCGGGTGGGCGGTCGGGTTGGGACCATTCGTAGAGGAGTTTGGCGACGGTGTCGGCGATCATCCCTGTCTCGGTTTCGAGGACTTGGGCGGCTTTGGCAGTCGGAGCGACACCAAACACGGGACGGTGGAGAGTGTGCAGATCAGTGACCGCGGCACGCAGCATCGTCGTCTTGCCAGTCCCTGCCGGACCGACGATCAACACCAGGCCGTCGTCACCGGCGACCGCTGCAGCGGCGTCGCCCTGCAACAAATCGAGACCCTTCCTAACAACGGTGGTGGAGGGTGTCGGGTCGTCGAGTTGCTGGTCGATCGCCCACGACAACACGTGCTCCTCCTGCACAAGAACGGCTTGGCTGGTGACGTGCGCCGCGACGGGCTCGATCCAGATCGATCGACCATCCGCCTTCCGTGTCACCGCATCCTCCTGACGAGTCGGGTCGAGATCGACACACTGCTCGAGGATCTCATCGACCGCATCGTCGAGGATCTGCGCCCACCGCTCCCCACCCACGCCTTCCAACGGATTTTGCAGGTCGCACAGCGTGCGCAGGAGGTCCATCCGGTGCCACGCCGACTGACGCTCGGACACGACATCGATCACCTCATCGACCACTACCCGCACACCCGGTCGGCGCTCACGGCCGGCGTCGACGATCGACTGCACCAACGATTCAGGCGCGACGCCGACGGCAGCGGCCTCGTCGAGCCACCGCTCCCTCAGGTGCTCGGCGTCATTGCCGGTCTTGTGCGTGCGGGTATCGAGTGCGGCTTCACGGCCGAGGGCTGCACGCTCGAAACGGTTCGGGTCACGCCCTTCACGGTCGATGAACTCGGCAACCTTGTCCGTCATCGCCACATCGATCTCCGCGGTCCGTTTCGAGAACCTCGCCAGCAAATCCGGCGGGACACCGGTGATCTCCGCCTGACCCTTGACGATCTCCCCGAACCCGACACCGAAACGCTCCGTCAACTCCGCCCGAAGGACCGACTGGTAGAGGCCGCCGAGGGCTCGTTGATGCTTCTTCAACAAGCGGGCATCGAGCGCCAACCAACTCCCATCCCCCGTCTGCACCTTCGACGAGATCACCAGATGCGTATGCAACTGCGGGTCATCCAACCGTGAGGTCGTCTGACGGAACGCGCCGATCGTCAACCCGCCAGTCTCCGGATGCAACCTTCCACCATTCGACCGGACCCGCGTCGTCGCCCCGAAACGTTCCAACGTCTCCACGACCGAACGGACGGCGACATCGTGGGCGGCGAGGAGGCGGGTGTCGCCGGTGAGCGCCCACCACACCGACAACGACTTCGGGGCAGACACCGTCGCATCAAAACCTGCCACCGCACGGATGACTTTGCCGTTGGCGAGGGTGCGGTCCTTCAACGGCAGACCGAGCGTTGTCCCCGATGTTGGGTCACGGCCCGACAACAACAACTCCAACGCCTCCGTCGACACCTGGGCACCGGCGATCCCGAATCTCTCCGCCTGGCCGCCGACCCACGCACCGGGCTCCTCACCATCGGCTTGGGTCAGGTACTTCGTGTAATACGCAGCCGTCGCGCCGGCGGAACCGGCGTACAGCGTCGTCACCCGGATCAAGACCACACACACCTGGAAACGGGCACCTGTCTGTCATTCAAGGGGTAGCTCAATCGAAGGGTCATGATCGGTGATCCTCAGGCCCCGGGCGCGATGAGGTGTCGAGAGGGCGCCCGACGGTTCTCGCGGATGCGCAGAGACTGGATGGTCCGTGCCGAGGTGACGAAGACGAGGTCCTCATAGACCGCGCGTGAACTGCTGAGCTCGCATCGGTCGGCGCGTGTCGAGTCGATGGGACACACGGGTACGCCGCCGATCGTCGGCGAGGAAGGCAGGATCACCGCGTCGAGGTCGGGACAAAAACTCATCACCTCTCGTGATTACACCGTGTCCATGTCGGCTACAAGCCAATGAAACAGACGGTTTCATGGCTCCCTGAACGGGGCGGTACGGGCTGACACGACCTGACACATGACGACACACAACGAATAATCGCTATGACATAGTTCACAACGAGGTTCGGAGGTCCACGAGCGCGACGTTGAACTCCTCCGACGAGACGAGTCAAGGAAGGGGCCCGCCTCTACTGGACGATCACCGAAAAAGGGAGGAAACTCGCTCAAGGAGGGACTTGCCCGATGAGCACGCAGGCGGGCAGCCTTCTCGAATTGGAGATACGAAATGAACGGAAGTGTCAAAGGTTCGCGGGGCAACTGGTCGTTCGTCTTCGATCTGCCGCAGGTCGACGGCAAGCGACGTCAGGTGTACCGGCGCGGGTTTGCGACGAAGCGCAAAGCCGAGGAGGAAATGCGCAATCTGATGACCGAGGCGAAGGGCGGCATGATGGTAGCGCCGACTCGGCTGACCGTCGGCCAATACCTGACAGAGCACTGGCTACCGGTGGTCGAGAATCGGGTCCGACCGGGGACGATCGACAGCTACCGCAAGATCGTTTCGCGACGCATTGTCCCGAAGATTGGCGGGGCAGAGTTGCAATTGCTCGACGAGCCCACGGTCGAGCGGTGGGTTGCAGGGCTCTCGTCGGCGGGGCTAAGTGCCAAGACGGTGCGCAACGCTCATGGTGTGTTGTCGACAGCACTGCGCGACGCGCTGCGGTTGCGCTTGGTTTCTCGCAACGTTGCTACGGCTGCGCAGTTGCCGCGTCTCGATCGGCGTGCGCCGAGGGCCTGGAACACCGACGAGATCCGAAGATTCCTCCTGCACGTGCAGACTGATCGCTGGTCGCCGATGTGGCGTCTGTTCGCCACGACGGGAGTGCGTCGCGGTGAGGCGCTCGGGTTGCGGTGGAAGGACGTCGACCTCGATGCGGGCGTGATCGCCATCGCGAACACACGTACCGTCGTGACTGGTCAGGTCGTTTCGGGCCCGCCGAAGACTCGCGCCGGCGAGCGCACGATCGCCATCGACGGCGGAACGATTGCCGCGCTGAGGGCGTGGAAGAAGGTTCAGAATGGGGAACGACTCGCCATGGGCCCGGACTGGCCTGAGACGGACATAATCTTCACCTGGCCCGACGGTCGCCCGCTGTACCCGCAGGGCGTGACCAAATGGTTCCGAGCGCTGGCTGCCGAGTTGGGCCTGTCACAGATCGGCGTGCACGGTCTCCGGCACACGGCGGCCACATGGATGATTGCGACAGGCGTCTCTCCGAAGCTTGTCGCCGAGCGGATGGGTCACAGCAACGTCAGCGTCACGCTGTCGCTGTACTCGCACGTACTGCCGGGACACGATCGCGAGGCCGCTGAGGCGCTCGCCGCTGCCTTCGACTCACCAGCGGTGAGCAATCGGTGATCTTCGAGTGATTTGAGGGCAGCCATTCTGAACTCAACCTCTGCCTTCTCCGGTTGACGTCGGTTGAACTGCCGAATGACCGGCTGTCTCCTGCAACTCCCTGGTTGACGCAAACGTTGCGCCATGTCCCAACGTCTCAACCCTGGAGGGCGGTTTGCGATCCGACGGTCAGGCCTGCCACTCGGCTGGGCCGTTGTAGTTGCGAAGATGAGCAACGGTCTCGGACAGTCCTACGTGTTCGAGACCGTCGAGTATTTCGGTAGGCGTTCGTGGTGGTTTCTTGAGCTTCACCGAGATGCGCTGCACTGTTTCGAGGACGTCGTCTTCGAAGCCGCTACGGAGTAATCGAACGAAGAACTGATCAGGTGTCACGATCTCCACCGGAGTGAGACCGTCGGGAATGCCTGCCGTCGCGAAGTCGGTCGTGTTCTCGGTGATGATGAAGTCGGCGCCGCCGGCGATGGCCGCGGCAAGGTGTAGAAGGTCGTCCGCGTCGGGACCGTCGAGTTGTTCGGTCAGGTGCTCGTACTCTGCTGCGCGCATCAGTTTGGCGGCGTTGGCTTCGACTGCATCTCGAAAGATCTTGGCCTTGTCGGGTGGCAGCCGCTTGTAGTCGACGAGGACCCGTTCGACTTCGGCGAGGAGGTGTTCAGAGACGCAGAGCTCGAACAGCCCGTCGTCGACGGTCGACAGGATGAGGTCCGCGAGCCGTACAGGGTAGAAGACGTTGGTGTCAACGAACACGAGCGGGACGTGAGCGTCGAGCCCCGTGTTCAATAGTCGAGTCCGCCCTCGAGCAACGCCGTGATGGCTTTGTCAGTGATGGTGCGGCGCCGTGATCTCTCGTTGACGAGCGCCTCGACGTCGGCGACGCTGATCGTTCGATGAGTCGAGTCGGGCTTGCGGGTGTACGCCAGCCGACCGTCCGCTAGGAGCCGGTCGACGTACTGGCGTGACACTCCCAGCAGCCGCGCCGCTTCGGCTGGGGAGACCTCGTCCTCGGTGGTCACGTACACTGGGTGGCGTCCGGCGGCGATATCGCGAACCAGCCGGACGGCGAGGGCGGCGACGAGGTCGCTCAGCGCCGGTTGGGTGGCAAGTGCCTCTAACACCTGCGCCCGGGTCGCCGGCGACGCGGCAGTGATGAGGCGGGCGACATCTTCAGCGCCCGCCCGGACCTCGTCGGTCATGTCTTCGAAGAACACGGCATTGCTCATGACGGCCAACATACGATGAGGGTGCAACATGTGCAACCTAAATCTGCCATATCGACAACCATTCGATGGGCCGCCGTCAGTACGCGCTGAGGTCTGGGTCGCCCCGAGCGGACGGGGTCACAGCGATGTGAGCGTCACCTGTCGTTGCACTCGCACGTTCCGCGGTCGAGACGGCGACGCTGCAGAGGTCTCTCGCTCTGTCAGAGAGGTCTGTCGCTCCTGTCAGAGAGGTCTGTCGCTCCGCCCGGTTCACCGGCCGTGAGCAATCCGTGATCATTCGGTCATCCGAGGGCAGCATTTCTGCCCTCTGACCTGCATGTTTGTTGGTGGAGCTGGGGGGAATCGAGCCCCCGTCCATCAGGCGTTGAGCGTTCGTGATACGACCATTCCCGACTCTGGGACTGACGCTGTCCTACCGGCGGGTCGATTGGCTCCGGTTACCCTCGGCCGACGCCTCGTCTTTCCGGGGAGTCATCGGTCTTTCCCGACGTCATCAGTCTTTGCGGATGTCATCCCCCGCTTCTGTTGCCGGGCTGCGGTGGATCGGCCCCGTGCGGCATTTCTGCTCACGATGTCTCTTCACTACCTAAGAATTAGGCGGCGAGAGCGAACTGCTGGTTGGCAATTCTTTTTGGTGCCCCGTTTAGCGAGTCTGAGCAACTCGGGTCGCACGCTCGGCCAGCGATACTGATGTCGAAACCTGTCAGCCCCGTTGATTGAACGAACCACAACGATACCCCTCGACCAGCCGAACGCACCCCGAATTTCCGGTTGCCCGCTCGGGCTACGATCGAGGCATGCCAGGCCTCGCTGACGAGAAGTACATCTTCTTCACCACCTTCAAGAAGGACGGGACGGCGAAGCCACTGCCGACATGGGTCGTCGGGCTCGACAATGGCACACTCGGCTTCTGGACGTCCTCCGCTTCGTGGAAGGCGAAGCGGCTGGCGAACAATCCAGAAGTCGTCCTCCAGTTATCTGACGCACGAGGCGAGCTCAAGGCTGGAACGACGCCCGTCACTGGAACGGCAGTCGTCGTCACCGGCGCACCACTCGACGAGATCACCGCCAAGGTTAAAGCGAAGTACGGCTTCATGACGAAGATCACCAAGCTGCTCAATACGCTCGGCCACATCGGTAAGGGCAAGTTCCCGTATGGCGATCGAGGCGTGAAGATCACCCTCGACGCCTAGTTCGTGCGGGATCGGTGCATCCGCTGACGTGGACGCCCGAGTCACCGCCCGGTGTCACCGAATGTATGCAGAATGCGCGACATTCCGTGACACGGGACCGGTATCCGGTGGGCGTCAGGATTCGGCAGGCATGCCCTTGTTGTGGCGGCCGACGGCGTTGCGTATTTCGCGGTCGGCGTCGTTCTTGGCGAGCGCCTGACGCTTGTCGCCTTTGGTACGACCCTTGGCGAGGCCGAGTTCGATCTTCGCCTTGCCGTCCTTGAAGTACAGCGACAGTGGAATCAACGCCAGACGTTCCTGGTGGATGCGGTCGCCAAGCCGGTCGATTTCCGACGCATGCATCAACAGCTTGCGGGAACGGCCGGTCTCGTGGCTGTTGACTCCGTGGGCGAACGAGTACTGCGAGATGTGCAGACCCTCGAGCCACAACTGCCCGCGCTCGACGCGGGCGAAGGCGTCAGTGATCTGCACCTGGCCGGCACGCAGGCTCTTGACCTCCGAGCCGCGCAGCACCATGCCTGCCTCGTACTCGGCGAGAATCGTGTAGTCGTGATGCGCCTTGCGGTTGCTGGCGATGAGGAGTTTGCCGGTTTGTTTGCCGGTGGTGGTCGGCGGAGCCATGGGAGTACCGAGGATACAGATACGGGCTATCACGTTCCGCCCGGATTGCGCCGCACGCCTCGACCAGACGAGCAACCTGGTCGGCGTGCACGCAGAATCGTCTCGGATTCGTGCATCGATTGGTAGCGTCGCCGCCGATGCTTCGATTGTCCGCCGACGCCTACGCGGCAATGATCGGCCACGCCTACGACTGCTATCCGGAGGAGATGTGCGGGTTGCTCGCCGGTTTTCCGGGTCGCAACGACGCCGCAACGTTCTACCCGTGCGAGAACACGACACACTCCGGCAAGGTCTATACGGTGTCGCCGAAGGACCACTTGCGAGCGGACCGCGACGCTGACGGTGCCGGCATGGAGATCATCGGCGTGGTTCACAGCCATACCCATACCGAGCCGTATCCCAGCGTCACCGACGTCAATCAGGCACCGGATCCTGGCTGGCACTATGTGATCGTCGGCCTCAAGCGGGAGGCGCCGGAGACACGTAGCTATCGCATCGTCCAGCCGACGATCGCCGAGGAACCGATCACCGTCCGCTGACCGCTGACCGCCCGGCTGGCGCAGCACTGTCCGCCCGAGTATCAGCGGTCCGCCCGAGTATCAGCGGTCCGCCCGAGTATCAGCGGTCCGCCCGAGTATCAGCGGTCCGCCCGAGTATCGGCGGGTCGTGGAGCAGGCCGTGTGTACTCGGTCGGCCCGAGTATC
>JAYTOM010000542.1:0-4171 GCA_043747765.1 Actinomycetota bacterium | reverse complement strand
CGGCAGAGATGTGCACCGAGGTGTCGAGCCATGTCCTCGCGCTTGAGATCGGCCCCCTTCTTGTCGATCTGGGCCTTGGCCCGCATCACGATTCCAGGGATGCAGAACCCGCACTGCAGTCCCCCGCACGCAGCGAATGCGTTCGCGTATCGGTCTCGCTCGTCCGCATCGACGCCTTCCAGGGTGACGATCGACTTGCCCTCGACCTTGGCCACCGACTGCTGGCAGCTGACAACGGCCTTGCCGTCGATGAGCACAGTGCAGCAACCACATTGCCCACTCGGCGAGCAACCGTCCTTTGGCGAGGTGATGTCCAACTCGTCGCGGAGCGCCGACAACAGGTGCGGATGATCGCTTCGGACGCTGACCGGCATGCCGTTGACGGTCAGTCCGACGGTCGGCTTCACGCCGTGCGTCACTTCTTCCGGCACCACAGCGGAGACGAGTGTTTCGGTCACGCTTTACATTTTGTCAAAGTTCGCGCCGTATTGAAAGGTCGCCCGCGTGAACGGTGCGTGACGATGACATCGATGCGTCGAAGAGACCCGCGCACCCGATCGCCTTCACCATGTCACGACGATGTCACGCAAGACATTGAGGTGGTCGAACGACGCCGCACGAACAAGCCCCCACACAGGCACACCGAACGCACACCTCCTGCCCACACACGAACTGATCCGCGAAAGTCAACACATGCGCGTTGCACGTTTCACTGCCATCACCGCCCTGCTCGGGTCGGCGTGCGCTGCCTTGACGGCGGCGTTGGTGTCGCTCGGCGTGCATGGCGCAGCAGCATCGACACCGACCGCGATCGCCATCGTCGGGCCAGCCGGCAGCGGAACGTTCGGTGACGATGTGCTCGTCCTCTCCAATGACAATTTCATCGTCACCGAGAGCATGTTCTCCAGGCCCACAGCAGCGAACGTCGGCGCCGCGTACCTGTACAGCGGGCCCGATCAGCACCTGGTCAGTACCCTCACCGGAAGCCTCGTCGGCGCCCACAGCGGTGATCACGTCGGCACCGACCACAACGGACAGCAATTCGTCGCCGCGTTGGTCAACGGCAACTACGTCATCGGCAGTTCGCATTGGCGAAGCGGAGCGGGCGCCGGCGGCGCGACGAACAGCCTCGACGGCACGCGAGACGAGGACCACGTCGGAGCCGACATCGTCGCCCTGCGGATGGGCAACGACGTCGTCGGGTCACCGGAATGGAGCACCCCGACCGTCACGAACGTCGGTGCGGTGACGTGGGGTAATGCCGACGTGCTCGGGTTCTTCTCGGCCACCACATCGTTCGGCGCGCTCGTTCCGGCTCGACTGCTCGACAGCCGAGCCGGTTTCGCGACGATCGACGGCGCGTCGGCCGGCGCGGGCGTACGACCGACCGGGACCATCACCACGGTTCATGTCGCCGGCGGAGGCGGAGTGCCATTGCAACCACCGCTGTCCTCAACATGACCGTGACCAACCCCGCCGCGCCGGGATTCGTCATCGTGTATCCGTGCGGCATCGACCCACCGCTCGCCTCCAATCCTCAACTTCAGCACCGGCCAGACCATCGCCAACGCCATTCTCACCAAGATCGGAACCGATGAAGACATCTGCATCTTCAACAGCCAACCAACCGAACTCGTCGTCGACGTCACCGGCTATCTTCCCTAGCCCTGGTATCTGCGCCGGATCGTGCGCATCATTGACAGCGGATGGTGCGCAATTGCGGACGATCGATCGAGGAGACCGACGCATGCGCATGTTCAGGGCTGTTGCTGTCATTGCCATTTCCGCATCGGTGTGCGTCGGCGGATTTGCCACCGGCGTCGTTCAAGCGTCGTCGACCCAGAACATCACACCGCCGACAGGCGCCGTGAACTGGGGGAGTTCGGTTTTCGTGTTGCACAACGGCAACTTCGTCGTGACCAACCCGGCCTACAACGTGCCGGTCGCGAACACGGGCGCCGTCTATCTGTACGACGGAGCGACCCGCAACCTGATCAGCAGACTCACTGGCTCCTCCGGTCTCGACCAGGTCGGCTCGAGTGGAATCGTCGAACTCAGCAACGGCAACTTCGTCGTGCTCAGCCCGAATTGGAGCGACGGCGTGAGCGCCAAGGTGGGCGCAGTGACGTGGGTGAACGGCAGCACCGGACTCTCAGCGGCCGTGAGCGCGACGAACAGCATCGTCGGGTCGCACGCGGACGATCAGGTCGGCAACGGCCTCCGTGTCACCCCCTTGACCAACGGCAACTACGTCGTCAGCAGCTACTTGTGGGACAACGGCGGTACTGCCGATGTTGGTGCCGCAACGTGGGCAAAGGGTGATGGCTCGACACACGGTGCGGTCACCACCACGAACAGCCTCTACGGATCCAGCCCCGGTGACTGGATCGGGTTGACGAAAGCCGTCGCTCTTTCCAATGGCAACTACGCAGTCGGCAGTGAGCTGTGGGACAACGGCGGCACTGTCAATGCCGGCGCCATTGCGTGGGGCAATGGTCAGACGGGAACCTCCGGTGCGGTCACGATGTTGAACAGCCTCTACGGGACCACCGCCAACGATGACGTCGGATCCACCGTGATGCCGCTGTCGGGTCCGGCTGGCAACTACGTCGTTGAGTCGTCGAGTTGGGACGGCGCTGCGGTGGACGAGGGAGCCGTCACGTGGCGCCCCGGGAACAGCGCGTCGCCAACCGCCGTGACCGCCACCAACAGCCTGCACGGAACGACGGCTTCCGATCTCGTGGGGATCAGATCGATCCAGCCGCTCACGGACGGTAACTACGTCGTGGCGAGCGACCTGTGGGACGGAGTCGCAGTGAACGTCGGCGCGGTGACATGGGCCAACGGATCCACCGGGACGAGTGGGGCCGTCACGGCAGCGAACAGCCTCGTTGGTTCGCAGTCCGGTGACAGCGTCGGTTCGAAAGGGATCACCGCTTTGGCAAATGGCAACTACGTCGCGCTGAGCCCACTGTGGCGAAACGGATCGACGACGGCCGCTGGCGCGGCGACGTTCGGCGCGCACGGCGGCACGAACGTCGGAGCCGTCACCACCGGTAACAGTCTTGTCGGGACGACAGCGAACGACATGGTCGGATCCGGTGGAGCAACGGGTCTGACCGGCGGCGCGTACGTTGTCGACAGCTCGACGTGGAACAGCAGCCGAGGCGCGGCAACTCGGGCCGCGGCGGACGGATCGACCGTCGGCGCAGTCACCCCTGCGAACAGTCTCGTCGGCAGTTCGCCGCTGAACCAGGTCGCCAGCAAGCCAACGACTGCGCTCTCCAGCGGCAACTACGTCGTCGACTCGCCACTGTGGGACAACACGTCGGCCGCCGACGCCGGTGCTGTCACATTCGGGATTGGCGCCACCGGCGTGATCGGTCCCGTGACGACTGCGAACAGCCTCGTCGGCACCACAGCGGGAGACCAGGTCGGCAACCAGGTGGCCGCGCTCACGGACGGCAACTACGTCGTTGGTTCCGACATGTGGTCCAATGGGCCGACGCAGCACGTCGGGGCAGTGGTCTACGCCAACGGCAGCACCGGTATCACCGGTCCCGTGACCCCGGCCATCAGCTTGATCGGCAACATCGCCGACGATCGCGTCGGTGACGGGGTGATCACGGTGTTGCCCAACGGTGTGTTCTCGTTCACGAACAGCTTCTTTGACGTCGGGCTGATCCTCAACGCTGGCGCAGCCACGTTCGGCGGGCCGGGCGGCCTGCGCGGCAGGGTCGACGGGTCGAACAGCCTGATCGGGACCGTCGGCGGCGACGTCGGATCGGTGGCTCGCGAGGGCTTCACGACTGACGGATCGCTCGTCGTCGGTCGCTCGGCGACGCATTTGGTCACCCTGTACAAACGCGATTTCTCGCCTCCTTTGTTCTCCACTACACCGAGTAACGTGACCGCAATTGCAGCACCCGGGGCGACGGGCGCAACCGTCACGTTCTCCACGCCAGCGGCCAGCGATGATGTCGGCACACCGAGTGTCGCCTGTTCCCCGCCGTCGGGGTCGGCGTTCGTTCTCGGCACGACGACCGTGTCGTGTACGGCGACGAACACCGAAGGACTGTCGGCGACGACGTCGTTCACCGTCACTGTGTCGATCGGCCAGGACTACACACCGCTCACGCCCGCCCGACTCGCAGACACGAGGCTCGGCTTC
>JAYTOM010000541.1:0-1744 GCA_043747765.1 Actinomycetota bacterium | reverse complement strand
ATGGCCCGCAACCGGTGGATCGAGTTGACCGAGACGAATCCGGGCCATTCCGCGTGGTACATCGAACGGTTCCGCTCCATGGCTGCCGCTGGCGACGACCTCGAAGGCGAGGCACGTTTCGTCGACGCGATGGTCCCCCGCCGATCCAGAATCCTCGACGCCGGATGCGGACCTGGACGGGTGGGCGGCTACCTCGCCCGTGTCGGCCACGAGGTCGTCGGTGTCGACATCGACCCGATCCTCATCGACGCCGCCACCCAAGAGCACCCCGGCCCGACATGGATCGTCGCCGACCTCGCCGAACTCGACCTCCCAGCGATGGGCGTCGAGCAACCGTTCGATGCGATCGTCTGTGCTGGCAACGTCTTGACGTTCCTCGACCCTGCCACTCGCAGGCCAGTGCTCACCAATCTGGCCAAGCACCTGCGCCCCTATGGCCGCATCGTCACCGGCTTCGGATCCGGACGCGACTACACCTTCAGCGAGTTCTTCGACGACATCGAACACGCCGGGCTGGTATTGAACCTCTCACTCTCCGCCTGGGATCTACGGCCCTTCACCATGGAGTCGAACTTCCTGGTGGCAGTGATGTCGCACGCGATGCAGCCAACCTGATTCCGTTCGCCACAGAAGGCGAAGTACAGCGGCACAACCCATAGTGGCGGCGGACGATCCGCGAGTCACGGCCACGGGCGAACGGGGCGACCTTCGGTACGAACCCCACGATCGACATCCCGGATGCCTTGGGGTCGACTCAGCCCCATTCACCGGCTCGTCGGCACCCCAACAAGACAGCCCCGCGCCTTCCCACGACGTTCCCAATCACGTCGAGAAAGCCGGCAATCCAACGACCTCGGGGCACGCGACGGTCACCGCTCACTTCAGCACAAACACCGCAAATTGGCACCTCTACCTGGCTTTTTGAGCGCTCCCGGAAGGATTCGAACCCTCCGTCTACAGTTTAGGAAACGCCGTCCAGGCGTTCGTCGGTGATCGTGGCGATTCGCGAATGTACTTCTGAGCTGGGGTGTTCGCCGGTCGGTCGTCCGCTGAGGTTCGCTGACTTCTGCCCCGGTTCCTCCAGCGTTGCTACCACGCTGCTACCACGACGGGGCGAGTTCCAGCTTTGTTCGATCGACAACATGCTGCCGACGAGTGGCCACGCGGTAAGTGACTATTCCAGATGCGCGTCGGCTGTCGCCATCCGGGCTCGCCTGACCGAATGGCGCAACATCGATCAGCGAATTGGCGAAGGTGTTCGAGGAATGGACGCACCTCAGGGTCGATGCGGCAAAGCTGGGCAATCCCCACACGCCGACGCCGCCCAGAGGTGCGGCGATGCGCATCGCTGATTTCGCGGCGCAGGTCGAGACTGTCCGTGGCCTCCGCACACTGCAGGCCTTCGTCAAGCCGCTTCTCAACTCCTGCGCCCCTGCACGCCGCGACCAATGCGTGCGTTCGAATCAGCTGGTGCTTGCGACTCGACATCGCAAGAGCTGCGTCCTGGAGCTGAGCGCAATGTTCTTCGCGAAGACTGACGCGGCCGAGCGCGTCGGCGACGTGAATACGACGACCAAACGGCACGGCCGTGTCGAAGTCGGCGGTGTCACGCCGCTTCGTCGCCCCGACGACTGCCGCTGTCGCAGTGCTGCTCGAAGCGGACCTGTCCGGTCTGGACACGGCAGTGTTGATGATCGACGGGTTGAACATCGCCGGCGAGATGATCGTCGTCGCCCTCGTCATC
>JAYTOM010000540.1:0-1652 GCA_043747765.1 Actinomycetota bacterium | reverse complement strand
AAGCGGGCGGTGGCTCGATCATCAACATTTCGTCGGTGCGCGGCCTGTGCGGCGCGAACGGTCTGACGGCCTACGTTGCGACGAAGTTCGCGCTGCGTGGGATGACCAAGGTTGCAGCGTTGGAACTCGGCCGATTCGGCATTCGCGTCAACTCGATCCATCCTGGGGCTGTCGCGACCGAGGGGGTGCTCGGGTCAGCGATCGCCGATCTCGCCGTGATCGACGGCGGATTCGCCGAGCTGCCCATTTCGCGGATCGGCCGACCAGCTGACGTCGCCTCGATGGCCGTGTTCCTGGCCGGAGACGCCAGTTCGTACTGCACGGGGTCGGAGTTCACCGTCGACGGTGGCGCATCCGCCGGCGTCCGTCGGCCGAACAGTCCGGGCTATTGAGTGACCCCTGCGACGTCATGGACCTGGAGCCCCACCAGCTCCCCTATCTGCAACGATTCGACCGCTGCGGCAACGGTCATCAGCACCGCATCGGTCACCGGCAGTTGCGGCTTGCGTGGGTACCCGCCCGGCAGACCGAGATGGTTGAGCACCGCTTTCGTGGCTCGGATCCCGCCGTTTCGATAGAGGACATCGCTGAGACGGACGACCTTGCCGAACGACGTCATCATCGTGTCGATGTCGCCGGCGTCGTGGGCGCGGCTGACCGAAGCGCACAGTGCCGGAGCGAGGTTTGCCTCGGAGGTCAGGAAACCATTGCCGCCGAGCGACATGTTGAGCAGACCCTGCGCTGGTCCGCCGACGTGCACCGTCACGCGGTCGCCGACCGCGTCGATGATGCGCGCAAGGTATCCGTGATCCTGGTGGCTGCAGTTGATACCGATCACGTGATCGAATCGTTCGACGAGCTGCTTCAGCAACGGGACGCGCACCTGATAGCCGACGCTCTGGTGGGTGGAGATGACGCACGGTGATGAGACGGCTCCGAGGATGTCGGTGAAGTACATCTCGATCTCGTCCTCGTTCGGCCGATGACCATGACCTTGGTCGAGCGAATACACCTGGCACGCATCGACGCCGAGCGAATCGGCAAGGCGGATGTAGTCGATCATGTCGCCGGCCAGCCGCGGCTCCACGCCCATGCCGCGAACCGGAACGGTTCCCTTCAGCTCCTCGACGGCGATCTCGATCACGCGGCTCGTCTCCGACTCGTCGAGCGTGTATCCCTCTCCGCTGCCACCACCGCCGACGTAGACGCCGACCCCGCCGGCGGCCATCCGTCGCAGATGACTGCGGAACGCCTCTTCGTCGAGCCTGCCGTCCGCCGCGAACGGTGTGATGCTGATGACGAACGTCGAAGCCGATTGACCCATGCGGATTAGAGTAACGATCACATTCGGCCGGCAAGAGTTGGCCCACCCAGAAAGGTCCGGTGACGCCGGCTGTGTCGAGTGCCAACGGTCGCACCCCGCTCAACCGCCAACTTCGGCAGCCGCGTCTGGCTGAAATGGTTGCCGAGGAGCTTCGCAACCGGATCCTGTCGGGCGACATGGAGGACGGATCGATGCTGCCCAAGCAGGACGAGCTGCTGGTCGAATTCGGGGTCAGCATGCCGCCGATCCGAGAGGCATTGCGGATCCTCGAGACCGAAGGGCTGGTGACCGTGCTGCGCGGCAACGTCGGCGGGGCAGTCGTCCATCG
>JAYTOM010000539.1:0-7657 GCA_043747765.1 Actinomycetota bacterium | reverse complement strand
CTGCTCCAGCACCCGTGGCAGAGGTGCCGTCTCCGGCTCCTGTGGCTGCTCCAGCACCCGTGGCAGAGGTGCCGTCTCCGGCTCCTGTGGCTGCGCCAGCGCCTGCCGGGCCGGCTCCTGTGGCTGCGTCAGCATCCGTCGCCCCGGCTCCTGTCGCAACGTCAGCACCTGCTGCGCCAGCACCCGCTGCCTCGCCCGCTTCCGTCCCGGTTCCGGTTCCGGCTCCGGGCCCGGCCTCACAGTCGACGGGCACTGCGGACGAGCGTGACGCAATCGTTCCGCTGAGCAAGATCCGCAAGTTGACCGGCGCTCACATGGTGATGAGCCTCGGCGTCACACCTCATGCGTTGAGCGTCGTCGAAGTCGACTTTGCCAACGTCGATGCCACCCGTTCGACGATCAAGGCCGAGTGGAAAGTGACCGAGGGCTACAGCCTGACCTATCTCGGCTTCATCTCCCGGGCCGTTGTCGACGCCCTACGCGAGTTCCCGCATCTGAACGCAACTGTCGACGGCGACAATCTGGTCGTCCACAACTTCGTCGATCTCGGATTTGCCGTCGACCTGGCCTACAACGGCCTCCTCGTACCGGTGGTGCGCAATGCCGAGACCAAGCGGCTGCGGGCGCTGGCACACGAGATCAACGACCTCGCTACTCGGGCCAAGAACCGCAAGCTGATGCCCGATGAGATCTCCGGTGGGACGTTCACGATCAGCAACAACGGATCAGCCGGCAGTGTTCTGACGATGGCCATCATCAATCAGCCGCAGGTCGCGATCCTCTCGACCGACGCCATCGTACGCAAGCCAGTCGTGGTCACTGGCTCCGACGGCAGTGAGAGCATCGGTATCCACCCCGTCGGTAATCTCGCAATGAGCTGGGATCACCGTGCGTTCGACGGCGCCTACGCAGCTGGTTTCCTCGTTCGGGTCAAGCAGATCTTGGAGACGCGCGACTGGAGCACCGAGCTCTGATGGCCGACACCGCCGAGCTGCTGCACGTGCGGTGGCTCGGTCGCGTTCCATATCGAGAAGCACTCGCGGTTCAAGAATCGCTGTTCCGCCACGGCACGCAGAACCATCTGCTGTTGCTCGAGCATCGGCACGTCTTCACCCACGGCCCGCGCGCTGACCTGTCCGTCAACGTTCTCGTCGACCCTGGCGAGGTCGGCGCAGAACTGGTCGCTGTCAATCGCGGCGGCGATGTCACCTATCACGGCCCCGGCCAGCTGGTCGGCTACCCGATTCTGTCCCTGCCACCCAAGCACGGGGGGCAGGCGGGTCCGGCCGATTCGGTTGCCCACGTCTGTTCCGTCGAACAGCTCGTCATCGATGCGCTGGCGGAACTCGGCCTGTCGAATGCCGGCCGTCTCGACGGCTACCCAGGGGTGTGGCTGGACCCCGACGGTGCCGGCGGGCGAACGCCGCGAAAGATCTGTGCCATTGGTGTGCGGGTCTCGCGCGGCCGCACGATGCACGGGTTCGCGCTGAACGTGACCACCGACATGCGCTACCTGCGCGACTACATCATTCCGTGTGGCATCGCCGATCGTCCGGTCACGTCACTGGCCGAAGAGGGCGTCGCGACGTCGATGCACGAGGTCGTCGATGTCGTGGCCCGACTCGCAGCGCAGCGATGGGGGAGCGGCGTCGAACGACAGGATGTCGCGTGGATGCACCGACCCGACGACCTGTCCGCGTTCTCGCGCGGCGAGGGCCCCGGTCACGTGGTTCGAACGGCGGACGACCACATCGCTGGTGTCGCTGGTGTCGCTGGTGTCGCGGGTGTCGCAGTGCGATTGCAGGCCCGGTTGAACAGTGCGGGGGTCACCGAATCGGTGGCCATCGCGGCCCGCAAACCAGAATGGCTGCGTCCGAAACTGCATCATGGCGCCGATGTCCTCGCCCTCAAAAAGACGGTGCGCGATCTGAATCTGATCACCGTCTGTGAGGAAGCGGGATGCCCGAATCTCAGCGAATGCTGGGCCGATGGCACAGCGACGTTCATGGTGCTCGGGGAACGGTGCACCCGTGCATGTGGCTTCTGTCTGGTCGACACGAACAAGCCGCTGGCGCCCGACGCCGATGAACCCGCGCGAGTGGCCGAGGCAGTCGTACGAATGGACCTCGCCCATGCCGTGCTGACGATGGTGGCTCGCGATGATCTGGCCGACGGCGGAATGGCTCACGTCGCGGCCTGTGTCGAAGCCATCCGGTTGGCCCGTCCGGCCACCCGGATCGAGACGCTGATCTCCGATGGCAAGGGCGACCCGACGTCGCTCGGCCTGCTGTTCCGGGCCCGACCCGACGTGTTGAACCACAACATGGAAACGGTCCCGCGGCTGCAACGTGCGGTCCGGCCGTCGGCCGGGTATGCGCGCAGCCTCAGCGTCCTCGCCCAGGCCAAGGCTGCCGGATTGAACGTGAAGTCCGGGCTCGTCGTCGGCATGGGCGAGACCGTCGCCGAGGTCGATGGCGTGTTGTCGGACCTCGCGTCGATCGGCGTCGAAATCGTCACGATCGGGCAGTACCTGCGACCGACGACGAATCATCTCCCGGTGCATCGTTGGGTCGACCCCGCAGAATTCCAACGCTGGAAGGTCCTCGGAGAATCGCTCGGAATCGGACATGTCGAGTCCAGCCCGCTGACGCGCAGCAGCTATCACGCGCGCCAGTCGGCCGACAGCGTCAGCATTCGCACGGGCTGAACGTCGCTCCCGCCGAAACTACGCGATGGCTCTTCGCGCGGCTGACCCAGACGGCAGAATGGGTCGATGAACACCGCTGGTGCTGCCGCTCCTCTCGCCACTGCCGTCTACGTCGACCGGATGGCTCGGGCCAGGGCTCAGATGGATGCCAAGGGCATCGACCTGCTCCTGCTCTCGCTCGGGCTCGACCTTCCGTACATCACCGGCTACAACGCGATGCCCCTCGAGCGGTTGACGATGTTGGTCGTACCCCGCGACGGTGAGGCCCGACTGGTGGTTCCCCGCATGGAAGCTGCTCGCGTCACACCGCAGCCCGGCGTGTTCGAGATCCATCCGTGGGGCGAATCCGAGAATCCGGTCGAGATCGTCGCCGCCCTGGCCAAGCAGGCCGGCCGGGCCGACACGGTGGCTGTCGGTGACCAGATGTGGGCGCGTTTCCTGGTCGAACTGCTGCCACTGTTGCCAGCCGCGCATTACAGCCGGGCCGATGTCGTCACGTCGATGCGGATGACGAAGGATGCTGGCGAGATTGCCGCGTTGAGGGCGGCTGGTGCTGCCGTGGACCGGATTGCAGCCCAGTTGCAGGCCGGCGAGATCCCACTTGTCGGACGCACCGAGGCCGAGGTCTCGGCCGATCTGTCAGAACGGATCGTCGCCGAGGGACACCAGGTGACGAACTTCGCAATCGTCGCCGCCGGCTCGAACGCTGCGTCACCGCACCATTCGGCCGGCGAGCGGGTCATCGCCGAGGACGAGATCCTGCTGTGTGACTTCGGCGGCACGATGAACGGCTACTGCAGCGACATCACTCGGTGTGTCTACCTCGGTACGCCGCCACCGGAGATCGCCGACGCGTATGCCGTCCTGCACGAAGCGCAGCGTGCTGCGGCCGTTGCCGGCACGGTCGGCACCCCGTGCGAAGAAGTCGATCGCATCGCCCGACGGATCATCACCGACGCCGGGTTCGGCGAGTACTTCTTCCACCGCACCGGCCACGGCATCGGTCTCGATGCTCACGAAGATCCGTACATCGTCGAAGGCAACTCGTTGCCGCTCGCTGCCGGCCACGCCTACAGCGTGGAGCCCGGTATCTATGTGGAAGGAAAGTGGGGAATGCGACTCGAGGACATCATCATCGCGACCGACGTCGGCCCCGTTCCGATGAACGTCGCCAACCACGAGCTTGTCTCGCTCGACGTGTGATTGGTCCGGAACTGGTCTCGGTCGAGGGGCTTCGGTCGAGGGGCTTCGGCAGTGCGACGTCAGACGCCGGACTTCTCCAGGATGTGGATGCCACAGGCCGAACCGAGGCCGATGACGTGGGCCAGGCCGACCTTGGCGCCTTCGATCTGGCGGTCGCCGGCCTCGCCGCGGAGGTGATGGCAGACCTCCCAGATGTTGGCGATGCCTGTCGCTGCAATCGGGTGACCTTTGCTCTCGAGGCCGCCGGAGACGTTGACCGGGGTCTTGCCGTCACGCCAAGTGGCGCCGCTGTCGAAGAATGCGCCGGCCTCGCCCGGTGCACAGAGCATCAGGTTGTCGTAGTGCACCAGTTCAGCGGTGGCGAAGCAGTCGTGCAGTTCGACGAGGTCGAGGTCTTCCGGACCGACCCCGGCCATCGCGTAGGCCTGCTCTGCGGCTCGGCGGGTGAGGGTGTTCACGTCCGGCAGCACCTGGCAGGCTTCCTGCCACGGATCCGACGTGAGGATGGACGCCGAGACCTTGACGGCCCGGCGCTGCTGCTCGAGCGACAACGTCTTCAGCTTGGCGTCGGAGACGACGACTGCAGCGGCTGCACCATCACAGTTGGCGGAGCACATCGGGCGGGTGTTCGGGTACGAGATCATCATGTCGTTCTTGATCTCGTCGAGGGTGAAGCGCTTCGAATACGCGGCCAACGGGTTGAGCGTGCTGTGTGCGTGGTTCTTCTCGCTGATCTTGGCGAACGTGTCGAAGTCGACACCGCCGTACTTGTGCGCGTATTCCATGCCGACCTGGGCGAAGACGCCGGGCATCGTGTCGGTGCCGATCCGACCGTCGGTGCCCGCAACGGCGCCGTAGCGACCGGACGGGGTCCAGGTGTTGCTGTCGGTCTTGCGGCTTCCGCCGGAGAGCAGGCCCACGCCGGACAGCTTCTCGACACCGAAGGCGAGGCCCATGTCGCACTCGCCGGCTTTGATCGACATGATCGCGACGCGCAACGCGGTGGCGCCGGTGGCGCATGCGTTGCTGACGTTGTAGGCGGGGATGCCGGTCTGGCCGACTTGCTTCTGCACGCTCTGGGCGATGCTGCCGGCGCCCATCAGGTTGCCACCGGCGATGACGCCCATGTCGGCCATCGTTACGCCACCATCGGCGAGCGCGGCCATCACGGCCTGCGACGCAAGGTCGACGACGTCTTTGTCGAGGTGCTTGCCGAACTTGGTCATGTTGATCCCGAGGATCCAAATATTGTCGCTGGCCATGTCAGGCTCCTTGCTCAGAGGTCGTGCTGCGGTGTGTGCTGATGCTTTTCCTGGTGCTGTGTGCCACGTCGAAATGGTACAAAAGAACTACGAAATCAGGCGGCTGGCTCGAAGGCGAAGTTGATCGCCTCTGTGCCCGCCTCGTCGGCGCCGATCGGCACCGTCGTCAGCTGCACCTTCATGCCGAGCGTGACGTGCTCGGGGTCGGCGGCCACGTTGGTCAGATTGCCGCGGACGCTGGTGCCGTCGCAGTCGACGATGGCCGAGACGAAGGGCACGGGGATGCCCGGAGCCGCGAACGCGACGATCGTGAACGACTTGACGATGCCGGACGTGGCGACGTCGACCTTCTTGAATTCGGTCTGGAAGCACGACGCACACGCGTTGCGCCGATCGAAGTATCGGGCCCCGCATTTCGTGCACTCGTTGGCGATGAGGTGAGGGTGCTCACCGAGCTGGAGATAATCGACGAAAGGGATCTGTTCGGACACAACGATCAGTCTTCAAGATTCGGGCCTCTCGGTGCAACGTGGACGGGGCGCTGCGGCCTAACGTCACATCCAAGCGACCTGGGAGGTCCGAGATGTTGGACGTAGTCATCAAGGGTGGAACGGTCATCGACGGCACCGGCGCCGCCGGAGTTCACGGTGATGTCGGCATTCGAGACGGTCGAATCGTCGGGATCGGTGACATCGGCGAGCCGGCCACGCAGACCATCGACGCCACGGATCAGGTGGTCTCGCCCGGCTTCATCGACATCCACACCCACTACGACGCCCAGGCGTTCTGGGACACGTCGCTCAGCCCGTCGCCCCTCCACGGCGTCACGACGGTCATGGGTGGCAACTGTGGGTTCACGATCGCGCCGCTCACGCCGGACGACGGCGATTACCTGATGCGGATGCTGGCCCGGGTCGAGGGCATGCCGCTCGAGTCGTTGCAGCAAGGCGTGCCGTGGGACTGGCGTAGTACGGCCGAGTATCTGGACCGGCTCGATGGGACGTTGATGCCGAACGCCGGATTTCTCGTCGGTCACTCCGCGATCCGCCGGGTCGTGATGAAGGATGCAGCGACCGAGCGGGTCGCCACCGCGGACGAGTTGGAGCAGATGAAGGCGCTGCTGCGAGACGGCCTGGCAGCCGGAGGGATGGGATTCTCGTCGACGTGGTCGACGTCGCACAACGACCACACCGGTGTCCCCGTTCCGTCGCGGCATGCAAGCCGTGAAGAGCTGCTCGCGCTCTGCTCGATCGTCGGCGAATACCCGGGCACGACGCTGGAATTCATTCCCCAGGTCGGGCCGTTCAGCGACGACACGTTCAATCTGATGGCCGACATGAGTGTTGCTGCCAACCGTCCGTTGAACTGGAACCTGCTCGCTGTGCAGGCCCAGAACTGGGAGCAGGTCCAGCATCAACTCACTGGCGGCGACATCGCCGAGGCAAAGGGCGGCCGCGTGCTCGCGCTGACCCTGCCCGACACCTTCCGTCTGCGACTCAATCTGCGCAGCGGTTTCATCCTCGACATCCTGCCTGGCTGGGACAAGCTGATGGCTCTGTCCCCGGCTGACAAGCTGGCCATGGTGCGTGACCCCGTCGGCCGCAAGCACATGGACGAGCTCGCCCAGAGTCCCACCACGAGCCTGAAGTCACTCGCCAACTGGGCCAGCTACACCTTGCTGGAAACCTTCTCCGAGCAGTGGAAGCCCTACGAGGGTCAATCGCTCGGCACGATCGCCACCACCCTCGGCAAGACATCGTGGGATGCGCTGTGCGACATCGTCATCGACGACGACCTGAACACGGTGATCGCCAGCCTGGATTCCGGCCAGACCGATGCGAGCTGGGAGAAGCGTGTCGAGGTGTGGCGCGATCCGCGTGCCATCGTCGGCGCATCCGATGCGGGTGCGCATCTCGACATGATCGACAGCTTCAGTTATGCGACGACGCTGATCGCGCGCACGACGGTGGACCGTTCGCTAATCGCCCTCGAGGAAGCCGTTCACTACCTGACCGGGTCACCGGCTGCGCTCTACGGGCTGAGGGGTCGAGGGGTTCTGGCCGCTGGGAACGCCGCCGACATCGTCGTGTTCGACCCGACCCGGATCGGCCCGGGCGAGGTTTTCACCAAGTTCGACCTGCCCGGCGGCGCTGGTCGCGTCTACGGCGAGGCCAACGGCATCGCCCACGTGCTGGTCAACGGCGTGCCGTGTGTGCACGACGGCGAGATGCTCGACGCCCGTCCCGGCACGCTGTTGCGCAGCGGCAAGGACACCACGACGGTCACCGCGCGCTGACTCAGCCGGTTCTTGGCGACAGAATGGACCACATCGGTCGTCTGGCGCGCCAGGTATCGGTCGCAGACCGCATCAGGCATATCAGCCGGCGATGGTGGTGGCGGCCGGCGTGGTCGGCGCGGCGAACAGCGCGGGGTCCGCCCCGGTCGTGTAACTGGTCAGGTCGATCCGCACGTCGGGAGTGTCCTG
>JAYTOM010000538.1:0-3067 GCA_043747765.1 Actinomycetota bacterium | reverse complement strand
CGACGGGCGAGCGGCAGACCGAGGCCGTGGGGAACACCTGGATGTTCGGCCGACGAGGTTTCAGGATCGGGTCCGTCCGACTCGTCGAAGGCACCGAGGCCCGGGCCTTCATCGGTCACCGTGATCGTCACCGACTCGGCACCCACGGTATGTGAGATTCGTGTCTGGCCTGCGCCGTGGACGAGTGCATTGTCGAGCAGGACATCGATCGCATGGCGCAGAATCGCGCCGTTCCCAATGATGGCTGGCGTCGACGTGGCATCCTCAATCGTCAACCGACGTCCGACCGCTGCATATCGGCCGTGCCAGCTCGACGTCAGGTCTTTGCAAACGTCGGCCAGGAGACAGGTCGACGCATCCGAGTTCGGCGTTCGGGCGATCGTCAGCAATTCGGTGATCGTGCGTTCGAGGCGACCGATGTCCTCCAGTGCTTCGGCGAGGATCTCGGTCGGATCAGGACGCGGGAAAGCCAGCTCGGTCTCGATGCCGGACCGCAGCCCGGCCAGCGGAGTGCGGAGCTGATGCGAGGCATCGGCACTGAAGGCGCGTTCTCGACTGACCAGGTCGTCGAGACGGCGGGCGGTGAGGGCCAGAGCCTCAGCTGCCTCGTCGAGTTCTGGTACGTGGCTGTGGAACGGTTCGACGGTGAAGTCGCCGTGACCGAGCTGCACAGCCGCATCCCGGAGTCGACGGACCGGTCGAGCCAACCGTCCCGCGACGACGAACGCAATCGCAGCGCCGACAGCGATCACAGCAAGCCCGAGGCCTGCCACCAACGCGATGATCCGGAAGGTTCTCGAATCACTCTGCGATGTAGGCTGTTGACCGCGAATCACCCCGATCAAGATCTCGTTCGCGGTGACGGGGATCGCGACGACGATCGCGTTCCCGGTCTCGGCCGTGGCGAGCTGATTGGTGAGGGCGCGTCGCACAATGCCGTCGGCTGGTTGCGGCCCGTTGCCCGCCACACGACGACCGGTGCTGTCGTAGAACCCCAACGTCACACCGTCGGTTCCCTTCGGTAGCTCGATCAGATCGGTCGAGTTGGCGAAGCCAGCCGGAATCTCACGAGCTGCGAGGACCGACTGTCGTTCGATGCGCAACATCGAGTCCTCTTCGACGAGTCGATCGACGACGATGCCGAGCGGAACACCGAACAGCAACACGGCGACGCCGGTGATCGACAAGATCGCAGCGAGGATCCGACGTCGCATCAGCCCTCGTAGCGGAAGCCGACGCCGCGCAGCGTCGTGATTCGACTGGTGACGCCGTCCTCGTCGATCTTCCTCCGTAACGCAGCGATGTGGAAGTCGAGGGTCTTGGTCGACCCGAACCAGTTCTCGTCCCAGACATCGGACATCAATGTTTCGCGGGAGACGACCTTGCCGGTATCGAGCAACAGTCGGGCGAGCAGGTCGAACTCCTTGGCCCGGAGTTGGAGGACGGCTCCGTTCAGCCACACCCGTCGCGCTTCGGTGTCGAGCGTCAGCTCGCCCGTGGTCACAGCGACCGGCAACGGTGGGCTACGACGAAGTTGAGCTCGGACGCGTGCGAGGAGTTCGGCGAGCTTGAACGGTTTGGTGATGTAGTCGGCAGCGCCTGCGTCGAGCCCGACGACAACGTCGAGTTCTTCGTCTCGCGCCGTGAGCATGATGATCACGGCCGCCTCGTCCCTGCAATGAATCGAGCGACACACGTCGAGACCGTCCACATCCGGGAGCCCGAGATCGAGGAGAACCAGGTTCGGTGCGAGTTCCTCGGCAGCGTGAATTGCACCTGAGCCGGTTCGTTCCCAATGTGCGTCGTAGCCGCTGCTCTGGAGCGCGCGCAGCAGTGTCGATCCGATGCGCTCGTCGTCTTCGACGAGGAGGATCCGCTCACCTGCCACGACGTCACCGTACGGGCTACGCGCCCACCGCACAGGCTTTCTGGCTGACTTCTTGCCGTCGGCTCGACCCCACCTGGGCAGCGCCTCGACGGTCGGTGCGTACCGTCGATGGTCTGTTGTGACCGCGAACGAAGGAGCCCACGATGCGTCGAAACCTCACCCGATCAGCCGTACCCATCGTTCTCGTTCTGCTGGTCAGCGCTTGTGCGAGCTCGAAACCCGCCGCCTTACCGACCGCGTCGTCTGCTGCTTCGACGGCCACTTCATCGAGCGTTTCATCGACCGCCTCGACGAGTGCACCTTCGACGAGTGCACCGTCGACGAGCACTGCCGCTGGCGTCGCCGTCGACCCCAATACGCCCGAAGTGGTCGCGCCCGGCGACATCCCCGACAACCAGGCGTTCGTCGCGTTCACATCCGCCGACGCCCGGTATTCGGTGAAAGTGCCAGAGGGTTGGGCGCGCACCGCGCAGGGCGGCGTGGTCACCTTCACGGACAAGTACAACTCGGTCACGGTCACTTCTGCGCCATCGTCGTCGCCGGCGCCATCGGTCGACCAGGTCAAGGCATCGCAGCTCACGGACGTGACGTCGGATCCGACATTTCGGCTGATCGACGTCCGACCGATCACTCGAACCGCCGGCGACGGTGTGGTGGCCACATATGAGATCGGCAGCGCCGCGAATGCGGTGACCGGGAAGAAGGCGCTCCTCGCCGTGGAACGATACGTCTTCGTTCACAAGGGCACCGCCGTAGTGCTGACTCTTTCGGGGGCCAAAGGCGCAGACAACGTCGACCCGTGGAAGACCGTCAGCAACTCCCTGACGTGGCTCGGATGATCGACTCGCCCGTCTTGGAGGCCATCGACCTCTACCGCTTCTATCACGCCGGCGACGACGAGACCCTCGCTCTTCGAGGGGTGTCGCTGCGGCTCTATTCGCGTGAGATCGTCGCCGTCACCGGACCATCCGGTTCAGGGAAATCGACACTCCTTGGGTGTCTCGCCGGCCTCGACGAGCCCGACGGTGGCACTGTCAAGGTTTCGGGCCGGACCATGTCGCGCCGGCCGGAGCACGAGCGCGCTGCGTTCCGCACACGAACTCTCGGGATGCTGTTCCAGTCCCACAACCTGCTGGACCACCTCAGCGTCGAGCAGAACATCGTTTTCGCCCAGCGTTT
>JAYTOM010000537.1:0-5831 GCA_043747765.1 Actinomycetota bacterium | reverse complement strand
GCAGAGACGATGACGACCAACTCGAGAACAGCCTGCCCGATCTGCTCGATGACCCGACCTCGTCGCCACAGCGTCAGTAGCCCTGTCGCGACTCACACTGCTGCGGCAGCGAATCGTCTCAGGTCATGCGAATGGATGGCTCGCTCGGTTCATGGTTCGGCGAACTTCAGCAAGCTGAGGCACGCCCAAGATCGACATCCCGCTATCTCTCGTTGCCACTCCGTTGCCACGATTCAGTGGTAACGGGCGGTCATGAGCCGTTCATGACAGTCAATGCCGGACAGTTGCCCAACTCGCAAACTTCGGCACGTTGCCCCAGCTCAGCTGGTGTGTCGAGGCCCACAAGCTGCTAGTTTACGTTGCGTGAACGACCCTCCCAGTAGGGGGCACGCAGATCCTTCTTGAGTACCTTGCCACTCGGATTGCGCGGCAGCACTTCGATCCATTCGACGCTTGTCGGGCATTTGAATCGGGCCAGGTACTGACGGCTGAAATCGATCAGTTCCTGCTCGGTCGCACCGGCCCCGGCGTCGGAGGCGGCGGCTCGCACGACGATTGCCTTGGCCGTCTCTCCCCAGCGCTCGTCGGGCACGCCGATGACAGCGACGTCGGCGACGGCCGGGTGGCTCATCAGCACGTTCTCGACTTCGGCCGGGTACACGTTCTCTCCGCCGGAGACGATCATGTCCTTGACTCGGTCGTGGATGTACAGATAGCCGTCGGCATCGACGAAACCGGCATCGCCGCTCTTGAACCATCCGTCGGCGGTGACTGCCTTGGCTGTCTCCTCCGGCATGTTCCAATAGCCTTTCATCACCTGGGCCGAACGAATCCAGATCTCACCGACCTCCCCATCACCCAATTGCCGACCTGTGTCATTGTCGATGATGGCGACCTCGACCCCCGGCCCCGGGAGGCCACAGCTGCGCAGCCGATGGCGGTTCGGTCCGCGCAGATCGTGATCGGCCGGCGCGAGGTTGACGACCGCGCCGGTGGTCTCGGTCAGTCCGTAGGCCTGCCAGAACTTGCATCCGAAAACGTCGACACTCCTCGCGAGCACCTCGTCGCTGATCGGCGAAGCCCCGTAGACCAGAACCTGCAAGCTGCTGAAATCAGCATTTTCGACTCCAGGCACCATCAACACGAATTGCAGGACTGCGGGCACGACGAAGCCGTGCGTGATGCCGAGTTCGGCGATCATCCGGATCAGTGCGGCTGGGTCGAGGTCGCGCACGATCGCACTCGTCGCGCCCTCGTACATCCCCGCGATCGCCCAGCCTCCCCCGCCGATGTGGAACAGCGGCATCGCGACGAGGTTCACCGATTCCGGGGTCAGCTCCCACATCTGCTTGGCCATCGGCAGTAGTCCGAAGAAGTTGTCGTTGCTGAGCATCACGCCCTTCGGACGCCCTGTCGTCCCGGACGAATAGAGCTGGAATGCCGTATCGGTCGCAGCCGACCTGACGCCGGGATCCACCGGCGGGTGGCGGGCGACCCACTCGTCGAACGACTCGTAGTCGGGATGCCCGCCGATGACGACGATCTTGGTCACCATCGCGAGGTTGGCCGCGATGGAATCGAGGATCGGAACGAAGTCCGGTCCGACGACGAACACCTTGGCGAGGGAATCGTTGACGATGTACTCCACCTCGGGCGGGGCAAGCCGCCAATTGACATCGACACAGACGGCATTCAGCATCGCCGCACCGAAGAAGACCTCAAAGTGTTCGATGCCGTTCTTGTCGAGGAACGCGACGTGGTCTTGCTTGCCGACGCCTTCGGCGAGCAGGCCCTGCGCGACCCGGGAGCTTCGGCTGAGCAGTTCAGCCCACGTCAGCCGACGTTCGCCGAGGATCAATGCGACCCGCTCGCCGCGTTCCGTTCCGTGGACCCGAACGATGTCCGAAACTGTCTCGATCCCCATACGGAGACCGTACAAGACGGTGAGATGTCAGCGAACCGTGAAGCCCAACCGAAAGCTGCGCACCGCTCTGGCGAAGATGTTCGGTTCGACATCCGGCTCTGTGATCACGCGCAGATCGCGCAGTCGCGCTGGCATCAGCGTCAGCAGTGACTGCAGCGTCGCCCTGGCCAGGTTGTTGCCGACACACAGGTGCGTGCCGAAGCCGAAGGCGATCTGGGGGTTCGGGCTGCGCCGGATGTCGAACGTGAACGGATCGGAGAAGACGTCCTCGTCGCGATTGGCCGACGGGTACAACAGCACGATCCGGTCACCGCGCCGGATCTGGGTTCCTTCGTCCGGATCACCGATCATCGCATCAGCGGCGGCTCGCCGGAACATGTTGTTCAGTGGGGTGACCCAGCGCAGCAGTTCTTCGACGGCAGCGGGCACGAGCGACGGATCGGCGGCCAAAGCGTCCCACTGATCCGGATGATTGCAGAACTCGCGGATGCCATGACTGATCGCCGTGCGAGTCGTCTCTGCGCCACCGGAGATGAAAAGTCCGACCTCATGCGCGATCGCCATCGGAGGAAGTGGCTGACCGTCGATCTGGGCGGTCAGCCAGACCGAGATCAGATCGTCGGCAGGGCAGCCGTTCCTCGCCGCCAGCGCCATCTTGTCCTTGGCCAGTTCGCCGAGGCCGCCCATGAACTCCATGTTCGCGTCCATGAACTCGGCGAACGTGTGGCCGTCGCGTTCACGCATGTCGATGCGCATCAACCGCTCGCTCCAACTCTTGACATCGCGCCACGTTTCCTCGGGATAGCCGAGGAGACGAGCCGTCAGGCGTGCTGGCAACTGACCCGCGATTGCGTCGACCAACTCGCAATCGCCGACGATTCGACCGGTTCGACCATCGTCGGCATCACGGACGACGGCGTCGATCAGCTCCGTCACCAAGGCGTCGATTTCGGGTCGCCGATCGGCAACCTCGGCACGGGTGAACTTGTGCTGCACCAGCATTCTTTGCTGACGATGGCGAGGGTCGTCCTGGGCGATCATGTTGATCTCGTCCGGCGACCACACCGCCCGGTATCCCTGTCCGCTGAGGAACACGTTGCTGCGCCGCTCGACCTCCATGATGTCGGCGTGACGGGTGATACCCCACAGGCCGTTCCGGTGGTCGCGGTACACCGGCTCGTTGGCACGCATCCAGGCCCACGCGTCGTGTGGGTTGCTGCTGTAGAAGTCGGGATCGAGAAGATCGACGACGAGCCGGTCAGCCGCAGGGCGGCCGGCCAGATCGGCGTTCTGCATCGGTGTGTCGTGCATCGGTGTATCGCGAGTCTCGGTCATTCCTCGACTGTTGCACCTGTCGTCAGCAATTCGGCGAGCCGGGCGCGATACGCCTCGATGTTCGCCTCCTTGATCGACTCGTAGCCACGGATCATGTCCGGCAGTTCCGCGATCTGCAGCAGGACATCGTCGGCGAACCCAGAGGCGTTACGACTGTCGACGACGAGCCGTTTCATCATCGACGCGTAGTCCTCGGGCAACCGGCGTTCTGCGCGCCGCAGCGCCGTCCAGCCCGGCACGTCGAGCGGCGTGCCGCGGAAGCGACGACCGGCACGCAGTCCGACCAGCGCCGGCTTCGCCCAACCACCGAGCTTCAGCTTCTCCTTCATCCCCAAGGCCCGCAGCAGGGGCGGGTGCAACTGCCAGGTGACCTTTGCGCCCTTGCCACCGACCGCCACCGCCGCCGCCTTGGCCTCCGGGCTCAGCAACAGCCGAGCGACCTCGTACTCGTCCTTGTACGCCATCAGCTTGTAGAGGTTGCGAGCGACGGCATCGACGACGTCCGGCGACGCACCGTTGCTGCGGATCTCGTCGATCACGGCGAGGTAGCGCTGCGAGTAGGCCTTCGACTGGTAACCGATGAGATCACTGGCTCGTCGCGCGATCGGATCGACGATTGCCTCGTCGGCCGCCACGTCGGTTCCAGCGGCATCGCCGATGCCGAGGCCAGCGGCTTCGATGACCAACTGCGGGTCGACGATCCATTGCCGCCCCCAGCGCAGCGCCGCGATGTTGCGCTCGACAGCGACACCGTTCAACTCGATCGCGCGTTCCACGCTCTCGACCGAGAGCGGAAGCACACCTGCCTGCAGGGCAACTCCGGTCAGCAACACGTTGGCCGTCGCGCTGTCGCCGAACAGGGCCTCTGCCAACTCGGCGGCCGGGACGTAGTGGTTCAGTTCGGCTCGGCTGTTGGCGTCAAGGCGGTTCTCCATGTCTGATCGGTGCGGATACGACACGCCCGGATGCAGCACCATCCGACCCGTCGGGGTGGCCGACGCCGAACCGATCACGATGGTGCGCTCCTTCGACGCACCTTTCAACTGTGTGTCTGTCGCCGCGCCGAGAAGGTCGAACGCAAGCATCACGTCGACGCGACCGGACGCGGCTTTGTTCGAGCCCTGCTGTTCGATCCTGCTGAGGACCAGATCGCTGACCACCGGACCGGCCTTCTGCGACAACCCCGTCTGGTCCAGCCCGCGCACGTGGAAACCCTCGAGCATCGCGGCCGTCCCGATGATCTGGGCAACCGTGACGACCCCGGTCCCACCGATGCCTGGCATCCGGATCACGAGATCCTCACCGGACACGATCGGCGACGGCGTCGGAATCGACTTCGGCGGCGAGACCGACATCGATCTGACGCGGGGTGCGGCATGGGGACGGCCCGATGACGGACTCGCTCTGCGCAGCAACGTGCGCAGTCGATGTTTGGCTGGGGTGACCGTCGCGAAACTGGGACAGTCGCCGTTGATGCAGGAGAAGTCGAGGTTGCAGGAACTCTGATCGATACGCGTCTTGCGACCGAATTCGGTGTCCGTCGGTTGTACCGAGAGACAGTTGCTCTTCTGACCGCAGTCGCCGCACCCCTCGCAGACCCGCTCGTTGATCATCACCCGGAACGCCGGCGTCGTCGCCAAGTTGCGTTTGCGCAGTCGACGCTTCTCGGCAGCGCAGGCCTGATCATGGAGAAGAATCGTGGTACCCGACACCGTCGCCAGCAGTTCCTGCGCCTCGATGATCCGTGACCGGTCCCACACCTCGGCTCCCGGTGGCAGCGAGATCGGGTCGTACCTGTCGAGATCATCGGTCGTGATCAACACCCGCCTGACGCCTTGCAGCAACAGGATCCTGGCCATCGTCGGCACGTCGGCACCGCCCTGAGGGTCCTGTCCACCGGTCATCGCGACCACACCGTTGACGAGGATCTTGTACGTGACGTTCACGCCCGCTGCGACCGCGGCGCGGACGGCGAGTTGGCCGCTGTGGGCATAGGTCCCATCGCCGAGGTTCTGGATCAGATGCGGCGTTTCCACGAACGGCGCCATCCCGATCCACTGCGCGCCCTCGTTGCCCATGCACGTCAGACCAACGAGATTGCCAACTCGGTCGGGCTCCATCATCGCGACCATCGAGTGACAGCCAATGCCGCCACCGACCAAGGCACCGTCGGGCACCTGCGTACTGATGTTGTGCGGACAACCGCTGCAGAAATACGGTGTACGACTGACCGACAACGGGATCAGTTGCTTGTGCCCATCTCCCGAATGCAGAGGCGCGAGTCGCTCGTCGGTCAGCCGTCGCGCCAGCCGCGACCGCAGTGGACCGACGATCGCATCGGCGTCCAACGACCCGTGTGCATGCAGCAGGGGACGACCGTTCTCGTCGAGTTTGCCGGTGATCAGCGGCCGGTCGACACCGGAGTACAGCGCGTCCTTCAGCATCGACTCGAGGGTCGGATTCTTGTCCTCGACGACCAGGATCTCGGTCAGTCCAACAGCGAAGCGACGGAGGAGATCGTGATCGACCGGCGAGGGCATCCGCAACTGCAGCAGTCGAATGCCGGCTGCCC
>JAYTOM010000536.1:0-4313 GCA_043747765.1 Actinomycetota bacterium | reverse complement strand
CCGGACGATGCTGGGCGAAGGCCCGGCACACACTGGCGGTTTGCTCCGGGCGCAGCGCGATGTGTCGCTCACCCCTATCGACGAAGTCGTACATCTCTTTGCTGACCACGTCCGTCGCCGCACCGATGCGTTGGAAGACGCCGAGATCCTCCATCAGCGGAGGCATGATCTCGCCATATCCAGCGGCCCCGACGACGGACGCGAAGACCGACTGGAAGTGCCTCCAGCGAGCAGATTCCGGGGGCAGGATGTCGCGCATCCCGGGCGAGGTCTGGAACTCTGGCATGGGCAGTCAGGCTAGAGCGTGGGCGTTGTGAACACTCAGTGAGAAAACCTGCTCAGCTGCCCTTGCCCGGCACCAGTCGGTAGGCGTCGTACACGCCGTCGATCGTTTTGATCGTACGCAGCACGGCCTCGAGGTGGCCGGGATCGGCGAGTTCGAACTCGAAACGCATCTTGGCGACCCGGTCGTTGCCCGTATGGGTGCTACAGGCGACGATGTTCACGTGCTGTTCGCTGAGCGAATTGGCAACATCGCGGAGCAGCCGCGAACGGTCGAGAGCAACAACTTCGACTCCGGCGCGAAAGACCGTCTTGCGGTTCTCGCCGTCCCATTCGACGTCGATCAGGCGGGAAGCCTGGTCGCTGATCAGGGACACAGCGTTGGCACAGTCGGAGCGGTGCACACTGACGCCGCGTCCACGAGTGACGAAACCCATGATCTCGTCACCGGGCACCGGCGTGCAGCAGCGAGACAGCCGCACCAGCACATCGTCCAAACCCTCGACGTGGATACCGACCTTCGATCGTGCACGCTGGAAGCCCCGCTGGCGCAGCACCGGAGCCGCCGACATCTGTTCTTCCTGGTCGCCGGTGCGGATCTCGCGAGCGACTTTCTGGACGAGCGACCTGGCGGAGAGGTGCTTCTCGCCGATTGCAACCAGGGCCGTTTCGAGATCTGAATACCCGTGGGTGTGGATCTCTCCGAGGAGGACATCGGATGTCCACATTCCCTGCACCGGCAGTGCTTCGCGACGGAACTCCTTGGCCAATTCCTCGCGGCCGGATTCCAGCGCGTCGTCACGACGTTCGCGACTGAACCATTGGCGGATCTTGTTGCGTGCCCGAGGCGATTCGACGAACGTCAGCCAGTCGCGCGACGGACTCGCCGTCTCCAGCTTGGAGACGAAGATCTCGCAGGTGTCCCCACTGCGCAGCCGATGGTCGAGCGGCACGAGCCGGCCGTTGACCTTCGAACCAATGCACTTGTGACCGACCTCGGTGTGTACCGCGTAGGCGAAGTCGACGGTGGTGGAGTGGATCGGCAATGTGACCACACGCCCTTTCGGCGTGAAGACGAAGACTTCCTCCTGTTCCAGGTCGGTCTTCAGGCTCTCCATGAACTGGTTCGGGTCACTGACCTCGGCCTGCCAGTCGATGATCCGGTTCAGCCAGTCGATGTCCTGCGTCGGAGCGTCTTCTTTGTACGCCCAGTGCGCGGCCACCCCCCATTCGGCGCGCTGGTGCATCTCACGCGTCCGGATCTGGACTTCGATCGTCTTGCCATCGGGGCCGATGACCGTCGTGTGCAAGCTCTGGTAGAGGTTGAACTTCGGCATTGCGATGTAGTCCTTGAAGCGCCCGAGCACGGGCTTCCAGCGACCATGGATGCAACCAAGAGCGGCGTAACAGTCCTTCACGGAATCGACGATGACCCGAATCGCGACGAGGTCGAAGATCTCGTCGAAGTCGCGATTCTTGTGGATCATCTTCTCGTAGATGCTCCACATGTGCTTGCCGCGACCGGTGATCTCGTTGTTGATGTTCAGATCGGCCAGCCGCCCGCGCACCTCTGCCAGGGCCTTGGCGAGATACAGATCGCGGCCCGGGCTACGTGTCATCACGAGATGATCCAACTCGGCGAAGCGCTTCGGATAGAGCGAGGCGAAGCTCAAGTCCTCGAGCTGCTGGCGCAACTCCTGCATTCCCAGACGGTGGGCCAATGGTGCATAGATGTCCAGCGTCTCCTGGGCGATACGACGCTGCTTCTCGGCGGGCATCCCGGCAATGGTGCGCATGTTGTGCAGCCGATCGGCGAGCTTGATGATCAGCACGCGCAGGTCACGTGCCATCGCGACGAGCATCTTGCGCATCGTCGCCGCCTGCTGCGCTTCCTTCGAATCGAACTGCAGTCGTTCGAGTTTGGTGACGCCATCGACGATCGCGGCGACGTCGGCTCCGAAATCCTTCTCGACGTCGATCAGCGTGATCTCGGTGTCCTCGACCGAGTCGTGCAGGAGAGCAGCAGCCAGTGACGTCTCGTCGAGCCCGATCTCGGCAACGATCCGAGCAACGGCGAGAGGATGATTGATGTACCCTTCGCCACTGCTGCGCATCTGATTGCGATGCGCATCGCTGGCCACGGAGAACGCCTTGGTGATCAGGACCGTGCTGGCCTTCGGGTGCCGCTTCCGATATGCGGCGAGGATCGGCGCGAGTTCATCGTGGGTGACCTGTTGTTGTCGTCTCCACGGCAGTACTCGATCGACGGTTCCCATTCGGTCAGTACACCGCCAGGCTCTCGACGTGGTGGCCGTCCAGTTTGGCTCGGCCATCCAGACCGTCGATCTCGATCAGGAAACCGAGCCCGACAACGACACCACCGAGTGCCTCGACCAGCCGGCATGTCGCGGAGGCAGTACCACCGGTCGCAAGCACGTCGTCGATGATCAAGATCCGCTCCCCCGGATGAATGGCGTCACGGTGGATCTCCAGCTTGTCGGTGCCGTATTCGAGGCTGTACTCCTCGCGCACGACAGCCCACGGCAACTTGCCGAGCTTGCGGACCGGGACGAACCCGGCACCGATGGCCAACGCGACCGGCGCAGCGAGGATGAAGCCCCGTGCCTCCATGCCGAGGACACGGTCGACGGCGACACCTTCGAAGCGCTGGACCAATTCGGTGACGGCCCGTTGAAACGCCGGACCGTTACCGAGCAATGGGGTGATGTCACGGAACGCGACGCCGGGCTTGGGGAAGTCGGGAATGTCCCTGATCAGGTCGCGAACCCAGTCGGTATCGATGATCGTGTCTGGGTCAACTGCCATACGAGCAGGTTACCGACCCAATTTAGCGGCGGGTCTTCTTCCGGGGTCGAGGCGGATGGTTGAGCACCGCATCGGGCGTCACGCGTGCTGTTGGAGCACGGATCGCCTCGGCAATGGCGGACTCGCCGGCCCGGTCGCCACGGATGCGCTGACTCTCTCGCTTGACCGTCGGAGAACCGCCGAGCACCAGCAATTCGAGTTCCATACCATTGGCTCGCGCCGTCGTGATCGCTCGGTACTTCGGTGAGCGGGACTTGAGCATTGCCAGCAGCGGCGCGGCGATGAAAATCGATGAATACGACCCGGTGATCAGACCCACGAACAGGGCCAGAGCGAACTCGCGCAATGCAACGGCGCCGAGGAAACCAGCACCGACGACCAACAGCGACAACACCGGCAGAACCGCAGCGACGCTGGTGTTCAACGAACGCATCAGCACCTGGTTCATCGACACGTTGATCACGTCGTCGTAGGGCAGGCGAGACCCGGAAAACCGGGTCGTGTTCTCTTTGACACGGTCGAACACCACGATCGTGTCGTAGAGCGAGAAGCCGAGAATCGTCAAGAACGCGATCACCGTCGCCGGCGTCACCTCGAGTTTCAGGACCGAGTACACACCGACGCTGATCAGTACGTCATGGATCATTGCTGCAATCGCGCCGAGTGCCATCTGCCATTCGAATCGCCAGGCGATGAACAGCGAGACGAGGATGACGAAGACGATCAGGGCGCGAACCGCCGACTTGGTGATCTCGCTGCCCCATGACGACGTCACGAAGTTGCTGCTGATGCTGTCGGGACTGGGCAGTTTGCCGGCGGTCGCGAGATCGGCCTGGACCTTCTGTTGTACGGCAAGGGTCTGTTCGCCGGCCTGGATCCGCAGCGAGCTCGAACCGGACTTCTGATCAGTGACCACCTGGATCACGGAGTTGCTCTCACTGATGCCGTTCGCGCTCAAGATCGCCTTGGCCTGGTCGACCGTCATATGTGCAGCGGCTGGTACCTCCCACGACACACCACCCTTGAATTCGAGACCGAGGTTCAGCCCCTGGGCGAACAGCGAAATGAGGGTGATCACGATCAGCAGGGCGGAGATACCGAGGCCGATCCGCTTGCGACCCATGAAGTCGATCCGCGTTTCGCCGTGGTACAGCCGGCCGAGCGGCTTGCGTCGGGGCGGCAGGCTCGGCGTCGCTGCAGGATCG
>JAYTOM010000535.1:0-2372 GCA_043747765.1 Actinomycetota bacterium | reverse complement strand
ATCGTTATGACAATTCGCTACATCGAGTGTGGCACGCCTGCGACGGTACGCAGCCGACTTACACCCCGCTCCGCAGTACGTCGCCCTCGACCCTGGCGGCATGAGCTGGTCACACTCGGCACACCGCCGCTGATCCTTACCCCGCCAATAGCGCGACGAAGCAGACCGCCGATCAACGATCAGGCGATCTTGCAGAGCGCCTCAACGGAGCGCCCCGGATCCGACGGGTCAAACAGCGTTGAGACCCCCAGCAAAGGGGTTCACTGCGTAGATTTCCCGACACAGGTCAAGGGCGCCTTCGGCGCGCGCTCCGTCCGCCCCGGCGCCGTCAGTGCTCCACCAGCCCCGTCTACGGGCCTGGTGCACGCTTCATCGAGTCCCCCCCGCGCCAGGAGGCCGACCACGCCCGCAGACCGCCGTACCGGATCTCGCCCGTGACCCCGTTCAACCGCTTCACCTCCGGCAGCTTGTCCGCCGTCTTCCCGCAGTACGACGCCGTGTACCCCGCCCGGCGAGCTACCTGCCGCTCATCGCTCAGGTCAACCATCTACAAGTCCGTCAGAGGCCCGAACCCCTTCCTCTCTGCACACTCCCGCACGGCCACCCGGAACCGCTCGTCAGACACCACGCCGTCCACAACCCGCGCCATTGCGTGAGCGTGCAGCGCTCCCCGCTCCTGCGGCTCGTACGTCTTCACGAACTGGACGTCCAGGTCCAACGTCCGACGCAGATCAGTCACGAACCAGTTCCACCGCTGCGCCAAGTCCCAGGTGGCACCGACCACGGTGACGCCTGCCATGCGGGCGGCCAAGAACTCTGTCGCGATGAGATGGCACCGTCGAGTCGCGCTCCCGTGAGATCTGCGCCATCGAGTTGCGCACCGGAGAGAAAGGCTGCGTAAAGGTTCGCGCCTCGGAGGGTGCAGCCTCGAAGGTCGGATGCTGTCAAGTCGGCACGATCGAGGTTGGCGCCGGCGAAGTTCTTGCCGCGCAGATCGAGATCGTCGAGACGGCTACGGCTGACGTCCTGCCCGCTCAGGTCGTCCGTGGTCTTGACGTGCTTCTCGGGCGATGCGATGACGTTTCCGCCAGACGAAGGGCACGCGCGAAGAATGCCGGGTCCAGATGCTCACCGTCAGCGCGTTGGCGGATTTCGAACGACGAGCACGAATCGGCAAGATCTGAGTCGCGTTCGCCCGTCTCTTGTTGAATGAAAGTAGGAATACGAACGAGGTGTTGTCGATCTGGCGCATGCACGCCGGCCAGCACCCGTGGGCACCGTTCGCGAGTGAGTGTGCCAAGAGAGCCGCTCGGGATTGCCTCGCGGCTCTCTTGAGCCGCCCGGTCGCCGATCTCACCACCGGCCGAGCCGACGACATCCACGAGTTCGTCGCCGAACGCGCCGGCAGTCACTCATCCTCACATCGAACCACCAGCCACTCGACTTGTATCCGCGGTTCCGAACCCCGTCGTTGCCGAGTCCATCCTCGACCGACTCATCAACACCGCCCACACTCACCACCTCGACGGCTGCAGCTACGGACCCCACGGACCAAGGCCGTTTCACGCCCCAGCGACCTCGGAAGTAGGTCGCAGACGTTCAACCACTGCGTAGATCCCCTGATACAGGCGAGAGCGCCTTCAGTGTCGGCTCCCGCATTGCTGCTGTCACCCACAGCACCGTTCCTCACGCACCCATGGCCCGGGCCATGACAGGTTGTTGGAAGCTTTACGCTCACTGGATGGCAACTGCGACGCCCTCCCCCACTCCGAATCCCGATGCGATGAAGTTCACACTCGATTCAAAGTTGCCAGCGACGATGAATTTTGCGAGCGCGGAGTCCGCTGCCGGAAACGCGTTCGCCACATCGGTTTTCGCGGCGGCCAGCGTCGCCGCCGTGTTCGGGGTCAATGATTTCGTCACCATCACTCGTACTTCGGGTGCAGCGTGGGACCAGATCATCACCGCCGTCCAGGCAGCCGCCGGCGAGTACCTGTGAAGCCCAAGGAAATCTTCTGGTTTGTGGTGTCACGGGGTTGGTATCGAACGCGTGTTCGTCTAGGGTGATGGCCTGGTCTTCCCCGATCGATCGCAGGCCCCTGGCCTTGCCAGCCCATTGCGGGCGTGTCTTGTCGAGCGGTGTGGAAGGTGGGTGTCGTGTCCGGAACCAGTGTCGTGTGCGAAGGCCGTGTCGGACTGGTCGTGACCGATCTCGAGTCGTTGGACCCGTCGGTGTTGTCCAAAGCCGACGTCTCAGCAGCACTGATCTCGTTGGCCACCGTCCGAGCCTGGGTCGACACCGTCGCTGTACGGTTGGCTCGCCGCCTTCATGACCTGGCCGCCGACGAACCCTCGATCGTCGCCGACGCTGT
>JAYTOM010000534.1:0-6054 GCA_043747765.1 Actinomycetota bacterium | reverse complement strand
CCCTGCTCCAGGCGGCCGAGGTCGGCCTTCAGCGCGGCCGGATTCATCACGACCAGGACGTTCGGTGCATCGCCGGGCGTGGTGATGTCGTGGTCGGAGATGTGGACCTGGAAACTGGACACACCGTTCACGGTTCCCGCTGGAGCACGGATCTCGGCCGGAAAGTCCGGCAACGTCGAAAGATCGTTGCCGAAGATGGCGCTGGTGGCCGTGAACCGGTCGCCAGTCAGTTGCATACCGTCACCGGAATCTCCTGCGAAACGCACGACCACGCGAGTGATCGATTCCGCATCCGGCTTCCGTTCGACCGTGTCGGTCATCGGATTCCTCCCCATGAACTGATGATCGGGCAACGCTGCCCGTGGTCACAGACCCCCGTCTGCCACCACTTCGGACAGTACACCCGACCGCCTACGCTGCACTTGCATGAGCGAGAGCAACGGCATCGAGAACTCGGACGACAGGACAGCCTCAGCCGGCGCGCAAGCAAAGAAATGGTGGCAGTCGGGCGTCGTCTACCAGATCTACCCGCGTAGCTTCGCCGACAGCAATGCCGACGGGGTCGGTGACCTGCAAGGCATCCGCGCCCGCCTCGACTACCTTCAATGGCTCGGCGTCGACGTTGTCTGGCTGTCGCCGGTGTTCCGATCACCGATGAAGGATTTCGGGTACGACGTCAGCGACTACTGCGACATCGATCCGGTCTTCGGAACACTCGCCGACATGGACGCGTTGATCGCCGACTGCCACGGGCGCGGTATCCGGCTGATGCTCGACTGGGTTCCCAACCACACCAGCAGCGAGCATCTGTGGTTCCTCGAGAGCCGACAGGACCGGATCAATCCAAAGGCAGATTGGTACGTCTGGCGTGACGAGCCGGCGAACAACTGGCTGGCGTCGTTTCCGCGCGGCGAATCGGCCTGGGCCTTCGACGACATCCGCCAGCAGTGGTACCTGCGCTGCTTTCTGCGCGAACAGCCGGACCTCAACTGGGACATCCCAGGCGTCGAAGAGGCGATGCACGACACATTGCGGTTCTGGCTCGACCGGGGGGTCGACGGATTCCGAATGGATGTCGTCCACCTGATCGGCAAGAACCTGCGGCAGAACGACCCGGAGGCGGCAGTCGCCAAAGGTTTTGGTCATGTGCCGTTCAACGATGTCGCGGTGACGCACGAGCGCCTCCGCGCAATCCGCCAGGTGTTGGACTCGTACGACGGAGATCGCACCAGCGTCGGCGAGGTCTATCTGCTCGACGAGGCGCGCATGGCCGAGTACTACGGCAACGACGACGAACTGAACCTGTCGTTCAACTTCTCGTTCCTGTGGGCGCCATGGAAGGCGTCGGCGCTACGCGACAAGATCATGGCCACGCTGCGCAGCCTCGAGCCGCGTGGCGCGTGGCCGACATGGGTCCTCTCGAATCACGACGTCGTCCGTCACCGCCAGCGGTACGGCGGTTCGGAATGGTCAGCCCGCATCGCGGCGGTCATGCTGCTGACCCTGCCAGGTACCCCCTTCATCTATCAGGGCGAGGAACTCGGTTTGGTCGACGCAGTCATACCGGCCGACCGGGTGGTCGACCAGAACGGCCGCGATGGTTGTCGCGCCCCCATTCCGTGGACGTCGGACGCGCATCACGGATGGCCGACCGATCCCTGGCTGCCGTTCGTGTCCGCTGCATCCGACAACAATGTCGGCAGCCTTCAGGTGGAAACGGACTCGATCCTCAACCTCTACCGCAACCTCCTTCGCATTCGCCACGAACGGGCCGAGTTGCAGGCCGGAGCGTTCACGATGGTCGACCGTCACGACGACGCGATCGTGTACCGGCGTTCACTCGAAGGCCAGATCTGCACGGTCGTCCTCAACCTCGGTGGTGAGGCGATGTCCGTCTCCGAACTCGTCGGACATCGCGTGCTGGTGACGACCGTTCCGACCGACATCGGTGCTGCCAGCGACGGCATCGTGGCTGCGCACAGCGCGCTGGTTGCGACACCGGCGTGACAACATGGGACGCATGGGCCGCATCGTTGCACTGCTGAATCAGAAGGGCGGGGTCGGCAAGACGACGGTCACCCTCGGATTGGCGTCTGCGGCTGCCGAAGCGGGCCACAGGGTCTTGGTCGTCGATCTCGATCCGCAGGCGTCCAGTACCTGGGTACTCGGGCTCGACCCAGACGAGATCGAGATCTCGACCGCCGAGGTGATCGGCAAGTCGCCGCCCGCCGATGCCATCTACGAGTCGACGTGGACCGACCGGATCCATGTGATGCCGGCGACGAAGCGCCTGCAGCCGCGAGAGCACGGCAAGTCGAAGCGGCTACGGGCTGCCCTGCACGACATCGCCGACGACTACGACGCGATCCTCATCGACTGCCCGCCAAGCCTCGGCAACCTGACGATGAGCGGCCTGACAGCCGCTGATCACGCAATCATCGTGGTCGAGCCATCGGCTCTCGGCCTGCGCGGGATCACCGCCGTGGCCGACGTCATCGATCAGGTGTGGGACGAGAACAACCCGGACCTCGAATTGGCCGGCGTCATCGTCAATCGGGTCCCGGCAATTTCCGGTGAGGCCGATCGTCGATACGAGGAACTGACCAGGATCGTCGGGAAGAAGGCCGTCTGGCAGCCGGTCGTTCCGGCACGCGTGATCGTCAACCAGTCGACCGGCGAACGCCGACCGATCCACAGCTACGGCGCACGCGCCGCCGAGGTGTCAGACGCGTTCGATCAGTTGTGGAAGCGGTTACGAAAGACCATCAAGAGCTGAACGACCGCACGGGCATGTCCGTTGGTCAGGCAGTTCGATCAGTCAGGCAGTTCGATCAGTCAGCCGGAACCGGTGATTCAGCCGGCACCGGGATCAGGCGCAGACCGCCGTGGCCGTCGAATGTCAGACCTGCTCTGCCTTCGACCAACTGCCGGACGTTGTCACCGAGCAATTCGGCACGCCAGCCAACGGCAAGTCGCGAGGTCGGATCGTTGCGCAGCAAACCGATGATGTCGCCCCGAGTGCCGAGCAGGGTCGTGTCGATCTTGCGTTGCCTGGCCAGCTCGCTGATCCACGCCGAAACGAGCGTGATCGCCGGCCGCATGCCCCGGTCGAGCTCGTCACCTTCGGCGGCGGGCAGTGGAACCTCCTCGCGCAGACCGTCCTGAACCGCGGCGATGATCTCCTTGCCGAGGTTTCCGCGCCAGTGTCGCTCGTCGATACCGCGCGCTTGAGCAAGTTCTTCGACCGACTTCGGTTGCTTTTGCGAGATGCCCAGGATGGCCAGGTCCGGCAGGATCTGGCGAACCGGCGAGTCAACGGCCATCGCCCGGCGCTCGCGCCACGACGCCAGGGAGCGAGCGACACCGCGCGCCTTCGGCTTCAACATCCGTACGTCCTTGAGTCGTAACCACGCGCCGTCCGGATCGGTGCCGCTGACGGGACGGAGGCGGAGTTCCTCGCAGGCAGCCTCGGCCCAACCAACTCGGCCAGCGGTGTCGAGTTGCTCGACTAGGCGGTCCTGCAATTCCAAGAGGTTGGCGACATCGGCCGCGGCGTAGGTCTTCTGATCCTCGGTCAGGGGGCGCCGCAGCCAGTCCGTGAGACGGTCGCCCTTGGGGACGTTGATGCGCAACTCGCCCATCATCAGATTGGCCAATGACGGCGTGCCGTAGCCGACGAATCCGGCAGCCAACTGGGTGTCGAACAAGCGCTTCGGAATCGCCCCGCAGGCGTGCGTGAGCACATCGAGATCTTGTTGTGCAGCGTGCATGACGCACAACGAATCACTCTCCAGAAGTGGCCGCAGCGCCGTCACGTCGACCGCCAACGGATCGACCAACGCGATCCCGCCCGGCCATGCGAACTGAGCGAGAGCCAGCTTCGGGAAATAGGTCTTCTCGCGATGGAACTCGGAGTCGAATGCATATCGCGGCTCGGCGATGAGCGTCTCGACGAGGTCCTCGACTTCGGCCTGCGTCTCGATCCACGTGTAGGTCACGAAGGCGAATCTCCACCGGTCACGACCGGCCGACCGCTCGCCGTCCACGCCATTGTTCCGCCGGCGACGTTCACGGTATCGATACCTTCGCCGTGGAGGAATTGGCACGCACGCATGCTGCGTCCGCCGGACCTGCAGATCAGATAGGTGGGCCCGTCTCCGCGAAACCGGTCGACGTTGTCCGGGACCGCGCCGAGAACGATCAACTCTGCGCCCGGAACGTGCCCATCGGCGTATTCGTCGACCTCGCGCACATCGATCAGCCGGATGCCCTGATCGAGGCGTTCAGCCAGTTCTTCGACGGTGATCTCAGCAATTGCCACGAGCCCGCACGATACTCACTGCGCTCGCAGATGCAGGTCATCCGGGGTGTTCACGTTGATCAAGACAGCGGCTGGCAGATCGACCTCGAACACGCGCAAAACGGTCATCGCCCGATGAACGGCACGCTCGCCGCCATCGAACACCGACTGCAACTGTTCGGTCGAGGACGGCAGCCACACAGCGCACAACGGTTCGACCCGCGTCGTCCGGGCAGCGACGACGTCGGCAATGTCCGTCAGATTCGCCGCCGGTCCGAGCAATGATGCGAGCGACGATCCGTCGATCCAGGGCAGGTCCGTCGCGACGACGAGCACCTGCCGGCCGTTCGCAACCCGCAAGGCCGTGAGAATTGCCCCAAGAGGACCTTGTCCCGGGTATAGATCGTCGACGTGAGGCAATCCGGCGCACAGTTCCGAAGGTCCGACAGCGACGACGTCCACGCAGCCAGCGGTCGACAGTGCCGAAGCGACGCGCTGGGCCATCGGGATTCCCGCAACGTCGAGCAGCGCTTTGGGTTGCCCCATCCGCCGGCTCGCACCGCCCACCAGGACGGCTCCGACTGCACCGGCCGATGTCACACCTGCACGCCGCGACACCGGACCTGCTCAGCCTTCGGCGGGAACGCCAGAAGGTTCGAGCTGGAGGATGAACACGTGGATCCGCTCGGCTTCCGCGTCTTCGCCGATGGCGTGGGCCATCTGACCGAGTCCGCGCATTGCGCGAAGGAACCCGCGATTCGATTCCGCCGCCCAGCGGACGTAGCCGGATCCGCGCCATCCATTGGCACGCAGTTCGTCGAGACCGCGGTGGTAACCAACTCGATACGCCGCATAGCGTTCGATCTCGTCACGGCCGAGGTCACCCAACCGGGCCCACGCATCGACATAGCGTGGCCATTTGGCGACAACCGCTGCAACCGCTGCGCGTCGACCACTCGGATCGACGCCAAGCGCATGCTCCAGGGCCTGACTGGCCTGACTCGCCGGTTCCGGGACCACAGTCGACGGCGGGCCGGATGTGAACAGTTGGACGGGTCGATCGTCGCTCATTGCGCCACTGTACGGCCACCTGCGCTCTATGGTTGCCTGATGACAGCGATGAGCTACACGACTGCGAAAGACATTGCCGTCGTCGCCGTCGTGGTTCTGATCGCCCTCGCTGTGTTGATGGCGAAGCTGATGGCCGGCATCAGCAAGAAGTTGCTGGCGATCATGATGTTCGCTGCCCTTGCGTTCGGCGTGTGGTCACAGCGCCAAGCCCTGCAGAGTTGCGCGGCAACCGCCCAAGCAACCGGCAAAACCGTACCGTGTCGGTTCTTCGGCACCGACATCACGGTAGGGAAATCATCGACCGGCTGACCGCCGAGGCCCATGGTTGGCCCGCTGCACGAGCAGCCGGATCGACGACCAAGTCGGCGAACAGCTGCGATTGACTCATCGGGGCGTCGTGGCGACAGTCGGCCAGGACAACGCAACTGCTTCCCGGGAATCGGGCGTGGATGTACTGCATGCCCTGCTGGTGATGGGCCGCACCGTTGCTGCCATAGGCGACGACGAGCGGGCAGGTGATCTGTTCAGGTGACCAGGGTCGATTGGCCCGGAGATCGTTCAACTCCCCCACCATCGCCGGGCCCTCGGCCCGACGGGTCGCGCGGGTGCGTTCCGGCAGCGATTCCCACAGCGCGTCGCCGACGAGACGACGCATGAACCGCTCGGCTGCCTCAGCCGGATCG
>JAYTOM010000533.1:0-1594 GCA_043747765.1 Actinomycetota bacterium | reverse complement strand
CGCAGACCGCCTCCGGCAACGTGACCACCTGTCTGCTCGATGGTCCGAACGGTCGGCCTGAGAGTCGAGGCTGGCCGACGCCGCCGTTCCCGACACCGGACAATGCCACGACCGTCCCGTGGGTCGATCTCGCGATGGGTGCCACTGGCTCGAGAGTGACGACTCTGCAGAAAGCTCTGATTGCATCCGGATACGTGATCGCCGCTGACGGGATGTTCGGGGCGATCACCGGTTCGGCTGTCCGAAAGTTCCAGGTGATGGAGAGTCTGCCGGAGACCGGCGTCGTCGACCAGCCGACCGCAGGAGCACTCGGCATCCTCGTGACGGGCGGTGGCACGTTTCCGCCGGCGGGATTCACGTGGATCGGATGGTCGTACAACGGCTCCCCGGCGCTCGCCTCGTGGGAAGCGCAAATGGTCGGAAATCCGTTGCCGATCGGAGTCGTCGCCGCCAAGCAGCTGCGGTCTCTGCCCGATGCGCTGCCACTGTTCGTGGGATTCATCAAAGACGTCTCCGCCGGGGGATACAAGATCACCGACGCCGGAACCTACGCGTTCCGTTGCACGTCGAACAGCCGCAAGGATTGCGACGGCCAGTCACGCGACGAGATGTCGAATCACGCCTACGGCCTCGCCCTCGACATCAACACCTCGGCGAACCCTGAATTGACGTACACGGGTGTGGGCACGGCAACTGCCTGCGCCACAACCGTGAAGACCGATATCCCGATGTGGGTGGTGGTCGCTGCGCAGAAGTGGGGGCTGTACTGGGCCGGGTATGGCTGGAACGGTGGTTGTCTGACGCCGGCCCAGGTCAAGTCGAGTGTTCTGCGCGATTCGATGCACTTCGAGTTCCGTGGCATGCCGGCCCAGGCCAGGACGATCGCTGCGTTCAACCTGACCGGCAACCCGGGGACTCCGGCCACCTCGCTGGCGCCCCCGGCTCCGCCGGTTCCACCGCCGTCGACCAAGACGTGTCTGAACCTGGTCGATGATGCGGGCCTGGTGAGCAGCCGGTGCCTGGCGCCAGCAGAGGTTCCCGACAAGGGCTGGAGGACGGTGATCACGACGCAAGCACCCGCAGGTGCGACAGCGGCGGTCGTGAACATCACGCTGACGGGCGCCCCGACGTCCGGATACGTGACTGCCGAACCGTGCGCGGCCACGTCGGGTGCAGCGAGTGTCGGCGATCGGCGTTGGTCGAACGGCAATTCGGTCCCTGGCCTGACGACTGCCAACCTCTCCGTCGTTCCGATCGACGCAAACGGGGCATTCTGCCTCTACCAGTCTCAGCCGGGACACACGATCGTGGATGTGCAGGGTTTCTTCGCGCCGAGCACTGCATCACCGGGCGGCGGCAACCTGCTCACCGCGGTGGCCCCCCGACGAATGGTCGACACTCGGACGCAGACCTATTGCGCTCCGAACGGGACGTGTGGCAAGCCGGGACCTGTGCCCGCCAACACAGAACTGATGGTGGCCGCATCGGCGGTACCGGCGAGCGCGGTCGCGCTGCTCGCCAACCTGACCATCACCGGTCCGGTCGGTAGCGGCTATGTCACAGCCGACGCATGCTCGGCCCTCGTGATCGGGCC
>JAYTOM010000532.1:0-7362 GCA_043747765.1 Actinomycetota bacterium | reverse complement strand
CAGCTTCGGGCGATGCCCGTTGCGTTGCGTCACACGCTCGCTCGAACGTTCGCCAGGCGCGGCGCCGATCGTTGCGGTGAGCTCCGCCTCGATCAGCTCCTGCAACGCGACGGTGAGGATGTCACGAAGCGATGTCGACAGGCTGGCATCGGTGCCGAGCAGACGCGCGGCAAGGTCGGATAGGGCAAACTCGTGGGTGGTCATCGTGCGTCCTTCTCGGTTGCTTGGTCGCTTTCGAGAATCGCACGATGACCACCATCACCCCGAGGATGGTCGCTGACTCCTACACCAAGCGATGGGACTCACCCATCCGATGGACAGCACCTAAGGTTCGTCGGGATGACGCGACTCGAGCGAATCACGATGGACCCAGCCGTGTGTCACGGCACACCATGCGTTCGCGGCATGCGTTACCCGGTCGAGCTCATCATCGATCTGCTTGCCAGCGGAGCGACGTCGGAGCAAGTGATGATCGACTACCCGGACCTTGAGTTGGACGACGTTCTTGCCGCGCTCGAGTTCGCAGCCAACGTCACACGCACACGATCAGTGATTTCGGCCTCGGCCCGCTGACGGCGACCGCGTCTGCGTGGTGTCACAGCTCCAACCGGATGCGTCGACCGTCGTCGAACACGGCGGTCAGTTCGAGGTGAGCGCCGAACGCACCCCTATAGTTCGGTACTGCGGAGTTCGGAAAGCGCCGAGACGCGACCTGCGGACTGAAAATCCGTGGAATCCGCAGGTTTTTGGCGCCGATCGTGGCGTCCAAGGGTGGCGGACAGACTGGAAATTCACGGACATCTTGGACGATGCGGATCACAAAACTGCAGTCCAGCGATATCAAAACAAACAGTCTGGAAAGTTTTTTCTGGCCTCTTAATTCGCAGGTTCTGGGTTCGAAACCCAGGGGCGCACTACAAAGTCCGAGGTCAGAAGTACTTTATGAGTGCTGCTCTGCTCGCCTTGATCACACTGGTCGCTTCCGGCAGCTCGACAAGCTGCGCCGACGAAGCCCCGACCGTGAGGTCGGCGGCGGAACAACTAACTTCAGTGTCGGACACGGCTGCGCCAACCACGACCAGCGCTGCCGTCAACGCTGCCCGATAAGCAGTTCGAGCTGTATACACACTGCGGAATCAACAGCGCCATGATCGACGGCGTGTGGCGGCGATCCACAACGGTACTGAACGATGGAAACGGCAATCCGCCGTCGGGTTGGGATAACCCGTACCGGTCCGGCGTCCTTGATTTCCTCGACGGGAGTACGGCGGTGTTCCGTGCGTCCGACGCGAATCTCTCGGTGATACTCCAACGCACCCGTAGCACGGACCGTTGCTTTGCAAGTAATCTCCGACGCGCGCCAAACTGCCGTTCGGCGATTGTGGCAGCCCGCGACCGCGCCAGTACTTGCTCGTGTCCGCATCTGAGTACCCCCGAAATGAACTTGGTATGACCTTCGGACCGCAACACTTGCCGGGTTCACCACCGACCGGTGGAACCGAAATCGACCCGCAAAACGACGGCCCAGATCTCGTCCTGACAATCGGTAACGATGGGACACCCTCGGTTACTCAACGAGGGCTGATCTGAACCAACCGATACCCAGCAGCCCAGACGAAGCCGCAACGGGATTCCCAGACCACGGTCCGTCCACTTGTGCTCCTCTGACCGAGTGACGATGATCAGCAGTTTCACCATCGGCTGACTTCACCGTCAGCACGGTGAGGTCGAATCGTGGCTCCAACAGCCTTCACAGAGGCCGTTGATCAATGAGCCCGGATCGCCGCCGAACGAAGCCACCCAAACCTGCCAGAAAAATCTGGTTGCGGCGCAGCGACCGCCACAGGTCGACGACTTCGCCCAGACGCTCACCGCGCGGATCACCGGCAACCCATGCAGCGTTGATCGCCCCGACGCTCGTCCCCACAATCAGATCAGGCCGGACGCGATGTGCCACCAGGGCCTGCAACATGCCGACCTGCACTGCCCCCAGCGACGCTCCACCCGATGACACCAACGCTGCACTCATCAACGACTCCTCCTTCGTTCACTTCGATCTGAGGAACCCGCTGCACGCCCGCCACCCTTCCAACGCATCGTCACTACACGACTCGTGTCGCGAGCAGACCGAACACGACACAGGCGACACCCAAGGCCAACATGACCAGCGACCACTCCCGACGCGCGACCCAGGCCGCACATCCGACCACGACCACCACCCCGACAGCCTGCACGATGGCACCTGCGTCGGTGGTCGGATGCACCAGTTCCGTTGGGCGTGATGATGTTCGAGGGTCCCTACGCGTTGGCCATCGTCGCCAGGATGGCTGTGACCGTCAACCCATGCGGCTTCGCCTTGATGTCGGCGTTCCTGCGCTGCCTTGACCGCCTGATTCATCGTCGTATTCGGATTGTTCGGTGTGATCGTCGCGCCGCTCGCGCTCCCGATCGAAGACAAGCTGCGATGGGTCACCATTGTGATCGGGCTCGCCTTGGTCGGTGTCGGTGTTCGCGCTGGTGCTCGGCAGGGAGTTCAACGTGCGGATCCCGAAGCTTCAAACCGGCGGACGTGACGGCACGCTTCCATCGATGTTCCCGTTCGGGTCTCGAACGCGATCGCGTCGCGGTCGTGCACGGTCGGACCATTCCGGGCATTGACGACCAGTAACTTCAAGTCGGCAAGTTGGATCGGCGAGATCGGTGTGTTCCTGGCCGACGCGCTTGGGATCGTGATCAGCGTGCTCACGGTCGCACTGTCGCTCGCCAAGGCCCTCGTTCAACGATTCAGGAGTGCGCGTCCGATGCGCCACCAGGTGGCGCGGGAGGACTGGTCGGGCACGCCCACTACGTCCCACGGACCGGTACTCACCGGACACCACCAAATCGCAGGGATGCATCAGCGCTCGTCGCTCGATGGACGCCAGGGAGGGGACGTGCGCACGACCAGACAGTCCGACCGTTTCTTGCCCGGTATCGACGTTGAGCGACGCGACGCGGGACTACTCGCATCGACGATGAGCTTGGCATCCTCGTCGGAGGGGCGACACGCCCATGAACCCCACGGCCTGACGCAGTTCGGCACTCTTCAACCGGCAAGCGGCGCGCCAGATCGCCGAATCTCCGTGCGCTCGACGGGACGGCAGGATCACCGGGTTCCTGTAGAAATCATGCACATCTCGTCGTCGTTGCGCAACACTGCCACCGAGTCGATGTTCGGTACAACCGCCAACGTCGCCATCAGGAACGTACATGCATGCCGACAACAGGAACACCATGTCGACAGACCGTCAGTGAGAGTGACGTTCAATCAGTCTCACGCACCGACACGTTCTGCCCACACCCACCTCGGACGATCTGCCAGCACAGCGACCCCACCGCCAGATTGAATCCGAGGGAGTAGAGGTTCCGTCGTGGTCAGTGGTGCCGTAAACGATTCGCCACACGCTGGCCACCCTTGACGTCGGCTTCATCGACGACCCAGCGGTCGCCGACCCCATATCGGATCGGTCGGCTACGGCGATCACGATCGTGGTCACGCTGCGCACCCCAACGGAACAGCGTGACGTGATCAACGGCAACGCCGCATTCGCTGAGCAATTCCTCAGACCACGATACGAAAGCCCGACGGCACGTACCAGCGCACCGCCAGCATTGATTACCTCCGGCGGAGACCGGAACCCTGCGAACGCCGACAATTCCGGCCATCGGCCCAAGTGGGCTGATTCGACGACGCCTTCTCATGCCGACTGCCTCGCCGACCACCCGTCGCCCAACAACGCAACAAAGCCTTCCCAGCGATCCTGCACCGATTCGGTGAACCGCTCTACGCTGGACTCGCTGCCAGACTGGTCTACCGGGCCGCCAGACGATGTTCCTTGCAGTCGCAGTTGGCCTCGCTCTCGCTCGCGCTGCGAGCGCACCGATATCCCACTCCGCTCGCCGCGCAGGAAGGCAACGCTTGAGATGGACAGCGATCTTCACCCACCGTTCCCGTACCGATCACTGCTGGCAGTGTGCGCACACCCTGATGACGAGTCGTTCGGTCTCGGCGCGGTCATCTCCACTTTCGGGGCGCTTGGCGTGGCCGTGAGCCTGCTGTGCTTCACCCACGGTGAAGCTTCCACACTCGGATCGAGCACCGACGATCTGGTCAGGCGACGAGCCGACGAGCTGACCGCTGCCGCCAGCGTCCTCGGGCTGGGTTCGGTGAGCCTGCACTCTTACCCGGACGGTCACCTCGCCGAAGTGCCGGTAGAGGATCTTTGCGGTCGGCTCGAGTCGTTCGTCGAGGCGGGTAGCTTCGACTGTTTCCTCGCGTTCGACGAAGGCGGCATCACCGGCCACCCTGACCATCGCCAAGCCACCACTGTGGCCCGGATCGTGGCTCACCGCCATGGCCTTCCTGTACTTGCCTGGACATTGACCCGAACCGTCGCAGACGCTCTGAACGAGGAGTTCGGTGCTGGTTTCGTCGGGCGCGGGCCGTCGGAGATCGCGATCACCCTCGACGTGGACCGCACCGTGCAACACGACGCGATCTCGCGCCATGCAAGCCAATCCGTCGACAATCCGGTGTTGCGCCGACGGCTCTGCCTGCAGGGCAATTCCGAGGTGCTCGTCTGGCTCGATCGACCCGACACTGGATCTTGGCCTGTGGCAGCTCGTGACCGCACCGTCGGGACGTGACCTCTGGCCGGCAGGATGTTTGAGATCAGCAAGTACGCAGCACCATCCACATGAAGGGTGCGCCGCGCTACCTCGAGGTGCTCGGCGATCAGTGGTTGAAGTTGACGTGGGGGAGGATCTTGAGCAGCCATTTGGGGGCGTACCAGTTCTTGTCGCCGAGAAGGGCCATGGTTGCCGGGACGAGCATCACGCGCACGACGGTGGCGTCGAGGAGGACGGCCATGGCGAGTGTGAGCCCGAGCTCGGTGGGCGGGATGGGGCCGGTCACACCGAAGGCGATGAAGACGATGATCATGATCACGGCGGCGTTGGTGATCGGGCGGCCGGTTCGTGCAATGCCTTCACCGATGGCCCGGCGGGTGTCGCCTGTGGCTTGGTAGCGCTCCTTGATGGCGGCCAACAGGAACAGTTGGTAGTCCATCGAGAGGCCGAACAGCAGGGCGAAGAAGAACAGCGGCGCCCAGGCGTCGACGAACCCTTGGGAGTGGAACCCGATGAGGGACGACGCGAAGCCGCGTTGGAACACGATCGTCGCGAATCCGAAGGCTGCGCCGACGGTGACGAGGTTCATCAGGATCGAAAACGTGGCGATGACGACGCTGCGGAACACGACGAGCAGCAACAGGAAGGCAACGATCAGGATGATGCCGATCGCGTAGGGCGCCCGGCCGGTGAGCACGCTGGTCAGGTCGTGGTTCTGCGCGGCTGGTCCGCCGACTCGCGCGTTGGGCACTTTGGCGTCCAGTTGGCCGCGCAGCTGGTTGACCATGTCCGACGTCGCTGGGTTATCGATCGCAGTGCCGGGGGTGACACGAACGACGACACGTCCGGTTGTCGCCAGCTCGGTGACGATGCGAACGTCGACGACGTTCGAGATGGCGGTCGCTGTGGTGACAACGGTCTGCGCGTCCTTGGCGTCGACCGTCACGAACGCTGGTGCAGCGGCCCCCGGCCCGAAGTCCTTGATGAGTTGTTCGTAGCCATCGCGGCTGGTCCGACCGGTGTCGACGACGCGGGCGCCGGGCATGCCCAGCTTCATCCCGAACGACGGGACGATGAGTGCTCCGAGCAGCACGAGTCCAACTGCCAGGACCATGCCCGGGCGGCGCAGAGCAACGCCGGTCCACTTGGCCCACCGGCCTTCGGCTTCGGTGTCGGGGTCCTTCTGGCCTTGCGACACGAGCACTTTGTCGCCCATCGCGATGAGCACCGCGGGCAGCAGGGTGAGCGCGGCGAGCGCGACGGCGATGACTGAGATGATCATTCCCAGCGCCATCGTCTGGAACACCGTGACCGGCACCAAGAAAACCGCCGACAACGACAGGACAACGGTGAGCGCCGACAAGAACACGGCCTTCCCGGAGGTCGACATGGTGTTCTCGATGGCGGCGATGGGATCCTTACCTTCGAGTCGTTCCTCTCGGTAGCGACTGACGATGAACAGGCTGTAATCGATCCCCACCGCGAGGCCGATCATCATCGAGAAGTTCATCGACCACACAGACACCGGGGTGATCCAAGAGACCATGTGCAAGGTCGCGAAACCGGTCGCGATGCCGGCGATCGCCAGCAGCAACGGAATGCCGGCGGCGAGCATCGCACCGAACGCGATGAACAACATGATCAACGTCGGCAACCCCGACAGCAGCTCGGCCTTGTGCAACGCCTCGTCGTTCATCTTGTTGAAATCGCTCCACACCGGCCATTCGCCGGTGACGTTCGCCGTGGTGCCCGCCGCCAGATCGAGGCCCTTGACGTATGTGCCGAGCTCACCTGCGGCCACAGGTCGATCGGCGTCAGCGCCGACCTGCTGCTCCACCGGGATCAGCGCGGTCAGACCGTCACGCGAGATCATCCCTGCTTCGGGCGGCATCAGCAACGGATTCGCCAATGACAACACCCTGGGGCCCCTGCCAAGCCTTTCGACCAACGCCGTCACCCCACTGGGGTCCGTGGAGATCGGAGTGGTCTGGTGGAACACGACAACCGGGTTCTCGGCGCCGAGTGCAGGGAAGTCCTTGCGAAGTTCGATCCGCACCTTCTCCGCCGTGGAGCCTTTGGCGTCCCAACCCGCACCCGACAACGACTTGGTCAGTGTGAGCGCCAACGGAGCCGCAGCAAGCGTGGCCAGCAGCCACACCATGATGACGATGCGACGATGCCGCGCCATCGACGCAGCCAGACGCGAGAACAAGGCCCGCTCGTCAGGCGCAGGAGACGGCTCGTGGCCGGGCCGCAATGAAGTATCGATGGGTGCGCTCACAAAGGCTCCTCGCTCGTCCGAAATCGTGAAGAACTATACCCCCAGGGGTATCAATTGCCACCTGACCTCCCCAATACACCGTTGGGTATACGGGTTGAGACGATGAAATGTCGTTGCTCGCCTACCTCAAATCCGAGACGTACGCCCTGCCAGGCTTCGTGCTGCGACCGTGGATGTCCGAGCCTCCGATCAGTTAGGCGCTTCCGTACCGGAGCTGGTCGCGCACCGGCTCGCCGACGGAAAGTTCACCGGCGTTGGACGCTCAGCGTCACGTCCCGACAGCGAGGGCGGTCAGGCGGAGCTGCGGGTTCGGTTCAGTTCGGGGCGGTTGCTGGTTCGGGAGCGAACTCGCAGAACGCTGCATAGGCGCGTGGCCCGTAGATGGTTGCTGGCCCACCATTCATCAGCATCGC
>JAYTOM010000531.1:0-2456 GCA_043747765.1 Actinomycetota bacterium | reverse complement strand
TCGGCGGCTGATGGCGACCGATCACGCAACGGCCGCAACGGCCTCGACAGTTGCAGCAGCTGCGACAGCTGTGAAGTCATCGACGGACCTGACACCCGCACAGCAGCAGCGGTGGGACCGCATCGTCAGGGCGGCGCTGGAAATGCTCGAAGACGGTGAGTACGACCACATCCAGATGCGCGACGTCGCGGCTCGCGCCGACGTCGCGCTCGGCACGCTCTACCGCTACTTCGCATCGAAGGAGCATTTGTATGCAGCCGTGATGACGGTGTGGTTCCGGTCGTTCCATCGCGGACTCGAACGCGAGCGGTTGTCCGACGACCCCGGCGAGGCGTTGAAGGAAATGCTCGGTCGGGCGATCGCCGCATTTGCGCGCAAGCCACAGTTCCTCCGTCTCGAGATCGTGCTCGAAGGTTCCACCGACACCTACGCGCGTGAGCTGTTCAGCGAATCCAGCATGAAATATGCAGCGGCGTACCGGGACGCTCTGGCGGGCCTCAGCGAGGCCGAGATCAGCTCGATCGAGACGCTCGTCGGATGCGTGCTCGGCACGATGCTGCACCGGTTCGCTCTTGGCAAGGACACGATCGAGCGCGTCTACGAGGTCGTGTTCGGTGCGGTGGATCTGGTCTTCTCGCCGGCGCCGCACGTCCATCGTCCTCGCCGCTGAGCCGACGGGTCGCTGAACCGAACAGCGGATGAACCGTTGAACCGATGGAAACTAGACTCTGAGATCAGTTCCTGATGTCCGGTGCGCTACGTTCTGCATGCGGACGAGCAACAGCGCTGGTGACGGACGATCACGACAAGGAGCAATCACATGGCCATGCCGACAGGGATCCGGATCATCGACCCGGGCATCGGATTTCCCCACCAGTCGATCGAGGAGAAGAAGGCCACTTACGACTTCTTCCGCCCCCTGCTGAAGGATCGCCAGAGCCTCGAAGAGTTCGAGTTCCCCGCCGAGTACATGTTCAAGGAAGTGCCCGACGTCATTTCGCCGGATGAGGATCCGGTTGCCTGGGTGGTAGCCAAGATGGACGAGTTCGGCATCGAGCAGGCGATCACCGGCATGTCGGCCAATGGGATTCGGGCCAAGAAGGAACATCCGGGTCGTTTCCACCTGATGATGCGGGCCGACCCGAACCTCGGAATGGACACCGTCCGCGCCCTACAGGCTGCGCACGACGAGCATCGGATCAAGGCCGCGATGACGTTCCCGTCGGGCATGTTCCCGCAGGTCGCAGCTAACGACAAGAAGATGTACCCGATCTACATGAAGTGCGTCGAACTCGGCATTCCGATGTGCATCAACGGCGGAATCGTCGGACCGCGCATGCCGAGCTGGCCGCAATTGGTCGAGCACTTCGACGAGGTCCTGTACGACTTCCCGGAACTGACGATGGTGATGATGCACGGCGGCGAGCCGTGGACGGCGCTCGCCGTGAAGCTGATGCTGAAGTGGCCGGGTCTGCATTACATGACGAGCGCATTCGCTCCGAAGCACTATCCGAAGGACATCATCAACTACGCGAACACGCGTGGGTCGGACAAGATCATGTACTGCGGCTATTTCCCCGCTGGCCTGTCGCTCGAGCGTCAGTTCCGGGACATGCCCGACGTGCCGTTCAACGAGGGAGTCTGGCCAAAGTTCCTGCGCGAGAATGCGATCAGGGTCTTCAAACTCGATCAGGTCTGAAGTCACACCGGCGAGACTTGCTGACCCATTCGGCAAAAGTTAGAATCTCGTTCTACATCACGGAGGACGTATGGATTTCGACGACACAGCGGACGAAGCAGCGTTTCGTCAGCAGGCGTACGCGTGGCTGGCCGACCATGCGAGCCTGAAGTCAGGCATCACCGAGGCGTCGGCGATGACCGACGCGTTCTCCGATGCCGAGGTCGCCCACGTCAAGGCGTCGAAGGAATGGCAGTCGATCCTGTTCGAGAACGGTTGGGCGGGCATCACCTGGCCGATCGAGGCCGGTGGCTGCGGTGGCAGCTCCGTGCAGCAGATGATCTTCAACCAGGAGCAGTCGAAGTTCGACGTCCCGCAGAGCATCTTCGCGCAGGGCATCGGCATGGCCGGCCCGACGCTAATCCGGCACGGCACAGCGGAGCAGAAGGCCCGCTTCCTGCCGCCGATGCTGCGCGGCGACGAACTGTGGTGTCAGTTGTTCTCCGAGCCGGGCGCCGGGTCCGACCTCGCCGCACTGTCCACACGGGCCGAGCCCGATGGTGACGAGTTCGTGGTCAACGGTCAGAAGGTGTGGACGTCCAGCGCGCACTACAGCGACTGGGGGATCCTGCTGACCAGAACGAACTTCGATGTCCCGAAGCACCAGGGAATCACCTACTTCCTGGTCGACATGCGTTCTCCCGGGATCGAGGTCCGTCCTCTGCGTCAGATCACCGGGGCGGCCCACTTCAACGAAGTGTTCCTCACCGACCTCCGC
>JAYTOM010000530.1:0-6870 GCA_043747765.1 Actinomycetota bacterium | reverse complement strand
TCGAGTACCACCATCGTGTCACCCTCTCGTGCGAACAGCAGCACGGTCTCGTCGGTCTCGCGCTGCAGTTGGACCAGGTGGGGATGGGCGGCCTCGCGTAGTCCCGAGGTGTAGTGCGTACCGATCTGAAGCGGCTTGGACGTGATGGTCCATTCGCCGTCGTCAAGTTGGCGGATCCAGCCACCATTGCCCAAGGTGAGCAGGATTCGTTGCACCGTGGTCTTGTCCAGGTCGACGGTCCGGGCCAGTGCGGACACCCCGATCGGCTGCGCTGCGGCGAGGGCCTCGAGCACGACGAGAGCGTTGTGGACGGATCGGATCGTCTTGACAGCCATGGTGATCGGATGCAGACTGTATCACACAATGAACATGCGTATCACCCAGTGATACGAGCAGCAGTGGAGGGGCTGCCGACATGGCCGCAGAGATGCACGACGACACTCGAGAATGCGACCGCTACACACTGATCTCGGCCGATTGCCACGGCGGCGGGGCGCTGCTCGACTACCGGCCGTACCTGCCCGAGCGTTTCCATGACGAGTTCGACACGTGGGCCGGGTCGTACGTGATCGAGTACGAGGACCTGCTCGGTGAGCTCGGCGAACGCAACTGGAACTCGACCAGGCGCCTGGCCGACATGGAGGCCGACGGTGTGGCCGCCGAGGTCATCTATCCGAACACGATTCCGCCCTTCTATCCGAAGTCCACGTTGACCTTTCAGCCGCCCGCTCAGAATGCGGGCGACGCCGAGCGACGGTGGGCGGGACTGCAGGCTCACAACCGCTGGCTGGCCGATTTCTGCAGCGAGGTTCCCGGTCGCCGGGCCGGCATCGCCCAGATTCTGCTCGGCGACATTCCCGCAGCGGTGGCCGAAGTGAAGTGGGCCAAGGACGCCGGTCTGACCGGTGGCATCCTGCTGCCCGGCGTTCCGCCGAACTGTGGTTTGCCAGAGCTGTACGACGGCGGCTATTACGAACCGCTGTGGGCAGTGTGCGAGGACCTGGAGATGCCGATCAACCATCACGGTGGCAGTGCCAGTCCGCCGATGACGGAGGCCATCGAATCGTCGGTCATCTTCTTGCTCGAGGTGACGTGGTTCTCGCACAGGGCGCTGGCCCACCTGATCGTGTCGGCGGCGCTGGAGAAGCATCCGAATCTGCAACTGGTCTTCACCGAGCAGGGCACGTCTTGGATCCCGGACGAACTCGTTCGCCTCGACTACTTCTTCGAGCGGATGCGCACAGCGGTCGGCTCGCAGGAGCATGTCTGGGGCAAGCCGATCACCGACCGCTTGTCGCTCAGGCCGAGCGAGTACTTCGCTCGGCAATGCAGTGTCGGCGCCAGTTTCATCCGCCCGAGCGAGGTCCCGCTGCGACACGCCGTCGGGCTGGACAAGATCATGTGGGGTACGGACTACCCGCACAAAGAAGCCAGCACGCCGTTCACCAACGAGGCCTTGCGTGCTGCGTTCGCCGGCGTTGCGCACGAAGAGACGGCGATGATGCTCGGCGGCAACGCAGCCCGTATCTACGGGTTCGACCTCGACGCCCTGGCTCCGGTGGCTGCGCGCATCGGACCGCTCGTCAGCGAGATCGACCGGCCGCTGCAGCCTGGTGACGTGCCGCTCATCGCCGAGAAATGTCCAGCACTCGCCGGCTACGGCGCTCGCTGAGACCAGCACGTCGGAGGTTTTGCCGCACCGGAGGGTTTGCTCGTCGCCCGGGGGCGCCGCAAACCCTCCGGTGCGCAAAACCTCCGCCGATACCCGATTGATCTGGTCGGGATTCGGCGAGTAGGATGCCGGCTGGCACGCCGTTCGATCAAAGGAGATCGCCATGAGCAATCCCGACTGGGGTTTCGAGACCCGACAGATCCATGTGGGCGGCGAGCCCGATCCAACGACGGGCGCTCGCGCCGTTCCGATCTACCAGACGACGAGTTATCAGTTCCGGAACTCCGAGCACGCTGCGAACCTGTTCGCGCTGACCGAGATCGGCAACATCTACACCCGGATCATGAACCCGACGCAGCTCGCCCTCGAGCAGCGGATCAACTCGCTCGAAGGTGGCTGCACCACGGCTGTCGGCCTACCTGGCACCCTCGTCGTTGCATCAGGACAGGCTGCGGCCACGATCGGCATCCTCACCCTGGCCGAGGCCGGCGATCATGTCGTCGCCTCGCCGTCGCTGTACGGCGGTACGTACAATCTGTTGCATTACACGTTCCCGAGGATGGGCATCGAGGTCACGTTCGTTGATGACCCGCACGACCTCGAACAGTGGCGAAGTGCGATCCGCCCGAACACCAAGCTGTTTTTCGGCGAGGTGTTGGCCAATCCCAAGAACGACGTGTTCGACATCGAGGGCGTGAGCAAGATCGGCCACGAGAACGGCATCCCCCTGATGGTCGACAACACCGTGCCGACTCCCTACCTGATCCGCCCGATCGAGTGGGGTGCCGACATCGTCGTGCACAGCCTGACCAAGTTCATCGGCGGCCACGGCACGTCGATCGGTGGGTCCATCACCGACGGTGGCACGTTCGACTTCGCCGCCAGCGGCCGCTTCCCCAACTTCACCGAGCCAGACCCGAGCTACCACGGCCTGGCCTACTTCCCGGCCCTCGGCCACGGTGCCTACGCGATCAAAGCACGCGTCCAGATCCTGCGCGACCTCGGCTCGGCGATCGCCCCGCTCAACTCGTTCCTGATCCTGCAGGGGCTGGAGACGCTGAGCCTGCGGATGGAGCGCCATTGGTCGAACGCGGCGAAGGTCGCCGAGTACCTGCAGACCAAGAGCGACGTCGTCAGCATCAATTGGGCCGGTCTCGAATCGAGCCCGTGGCACGAGCGGGCCAAGAAGTACGGCGCCGGCAAGGGCTATGGCTCGGTCCTCTCCTTCGAGCTCGCCGGTGGAAAGGGAGCCGGCCAGAAATTCGCCGACTCGTTGGTGCTGCACAGCCACGTCGCCAACATCGGCGACGTGCGCAGCCTCGTCATTCATCCGTCGAGCACCACGCACAGCCAGCTCAGCGAGGACGAGCAGATCAGTAGTGGCGTCACACCGGGCCTGATCCGGCTCAGCGTGGGTCTCGAGAGCATCGCCGACATCATCGCCGACCTCGACATCGGTTTCGCAGCAATCGCCTGACCGGCGCACACGATCTGGTCAGGTCGATCTGGTCAGGTCGATCTGGCCCGTCGTCAGGGCGAGTTCGGCGCATCGCCGGGCCCGCCCGGAGTGCCGTGCTCGCCCTGATCGCGCAGGAAGGCTTCCAACTCGGCGGCCAGGTCGTCGCCGCTCGGCAGCATTGCTTCGGCGCGCATGTCGAACTGACGCTCGAGCATCTGCACATATCCGGCGGCCTGAGGATCTTCGGCCACCGCTTCGTCGTGCAGCGATTGCCAACGGTCGATCTCGCCGGCCAGTTCACCGTGACTGGTGGGCACTCCGAGAACGTGCTCGAGGTGGCGTAGGAGTGCAGCGGACGACTTCGGGTGCTGAGCATTGCCGAGGTAATGCGGTACGCCGACGCGCAGTGAGATGGCCGGGATGTCGAGCTTCTCCATTCGTTCCTGCAGAACGCCGATGACGCCGGTGATGCCCTGGTACTGCGGGCGGCTGAGGCCGAGCCGGCGAATCAATTCGTCGTTGGGACTGCTGCCGACCACTGGTGGAATGCGAGTGTGCGGCACGGCGTCGGCGTTGGCACCGATGGTGACCACGATGTCGCAGCCGAGACGTGCCGCCATCGCAGTGATGCACGCGCAATAGGTGCTCCACCGCACGTGTGGCTCGACGCCCGACAGCACGACGAGATCGTGCGGGCCGCCGGCGAAGCGGGCAATGCGGAACTCGTTTGCCGGCCAGCGGACGGTGACGGATTCGTCGTCGTCCAGCCAGACCTCCGGGCGCTCTTGGGTGAAGTCGTAGAACGGATCGGGGTCGATGCTGGCGACGATCGGCGCAACCCGGTCACGCAGCAACCATTCGAGCGCACCGGTCGCGGCTCCGGATGCGTCGAACCATCCGGTCAGCGCGACGATCATGATCGGCCGGTTGAGCGGCGCGAGACCGTCGGTGTGGGTGGTGAGGACGTCGTCGAACTGCATCCGGATCTGCGCGATCAGCCCTGGAGTGTGCCCACGACGTAGTCGATGCACGCGGTCAACGAGGCAACGTCTGCGGGGTCCACAGCCGGAAACATCCCGACCCGCAATTGGTTGCGGCCGAGCTTGCGGTAGCTGTCCGTGTCGACCACACCGTTGGCGCGAAGTGCAGCGCAGACATCGTTGGCATCGACGCCACCCTGATCGGCAGCGAGCACATCGATCGTGCCGACCACTTCACTGCGCTTGGCCGGATCGGTGACGAACGGCGTGGCCCATTTGCGATCCTCGGCCCACCCGTACAGCGTGGACGACGACTGCGCGCTGCGCAGATTGGTCTGCGCCAGCCCACCGAGGTCGAGCATCCACTTCAGCTGCGTGTCGAGCATGACCAACGTGGCCAGTGCCGGAGTGTTGTAGGTCTGGTCGAGCACGCTGTTGTCGAGTGCGATCTTGAGATCGAGCGAGGCGGGGATCCATCGACCTGAGGCGCTGATCGATCGGATCCGGTCGATTGCTGCCGGTGAACACGCAGCAAACCACAGGCCACCATCGCTGGCGAAGCACTTCTGCGGAGCGAAGTAGTACACGTCGACGTGCGCCGGATCCCACAGCAAACCTCCGGCCGCCGACGTGGCGTCGACGACGACCAGTGAATCCGCATCGCCGCAAGGGGGTCGCTGCAGTTGCATCATCACACCGGTCGAGGTCTCGTTGTGGGTCAGTGCGTACACGTCGACACCGTCGAGAGCCGGCACGACAGGGTGGTCGCCCGGATCGCTGCGCACGACCGTCGGCTCGCCGAGATGAGGAGCTGCGTTGGCTGCTTGCGCGAACTTCGCCGAGAACTCGCCGAACACTGCGTGAGCGCTGCGGGAGCGGATCAGGCCGAACGTGGCAGCATCCCAGAACAGCGTCGAGCCGCCGTTGCCGAGCACGATCTCCCAGTCGTCCGGCAGGCCGAAAAGATCGATGAGTCCGGACCGGATGGAACCAACCAGGTTCTTCACCGGCGCCTGGCGATGGCTCGTACCCAGCAAGTTCGTGCCGGCCGCAGCCAATGCGGCGATCTGCTCGGGACGGACCTTGGATGGGCCGCAGCCGAAGCGGCCGTCGGCGGGCAGGAGATCGGTGGGGATCGAAATCGAGCGTGGGTCGGGCGCTGTCACTGTGTCAGCATGGCAGCTATGAGTTCGTCTTCCTCCCACGTTCACCCCGGCGGTTCGGTGTCGCCGCGCCGCGCATCTGCCCGCCTCGCATCGATCAACGAATCGGCGACGCTGGCGGTCGATGCCAAGGCCAAGGCACTGCAGGCCAAGGGCGAGAACGTGATCGGATTCGGCGCAGGGGAGCCCGACTTTCCGACGCCTGACCACATCGTCGAGGCCGCAGTCAAGGCCTGTCGAGACGTCAAGAACCACAAATACACACCGGCCGCTGGCCTGCCAGCGTTGCGGGAGGCGATTGCCGCGAAGACGCTCCGCGACAGTGGATTCGCGACGACGGCGAACCAGGTGTTGGTCACGTGTGGCGGCAAGCACGCCGTGTTCACGGCGTTCGCAGCACTGTGCGACCCGGGCGACGAAGTGCTCCTGCCCGCTCCGTATTGGACCACCTATCCAGAGGCCGTCACGTTGGCCGGCGGCGCGCCCGTCGTCATCGACACCACCGAGGAGACCAATTTCCGCATCACCATCGAACAGCTCGATGCGGCGTTGACGAGCCGCACCAAGGTGCTGCTGTTCGTCTCGCCGGACAACCCGAGCGGTGCCGTGTACACGCCGGAGGAGGTGGAGGCAATCGGCAACTGGGCCGTCGAGAAGGGCGTGTGGGTGATCACCGACGAGATCTACGAACACCTCACCTACGGCTCTCACACGTTCGTGTCGATGCCGACCGTCTGCCCCGCCGTGGCCGATCAGTGCATCATCGTCAACGGTGTGGCCAAGACCTACGCGATGACGGGGTGGCGGGTCGGCTGGATGGTCGGGCCGACCGACGTGATGAAGGCCGCGATCAACTTTCAATCGCACGCGACGAGCAACGTCAGCAACGTCGCCCAACAGGCAGCGCTCGCTGCCGTTTCCGGCGACCTGTCGGCAGTACACATGATGCGCGAGGCGTTCGAACGTCGCGGCAAGGCAATGCATCAGATGCTCAACGACATCCCGGGCGTGACGTGCATCGAGCCCCAGGGTGCGTTTTACTGCTTTGCCAACATGAAGGGTCTGCTCGGCCGTCCGCTCGGCGGCCACATCTCCACGAGCACCCTGGAGTTGGCCGACATCGTCCTCGGCCAGGCCAAAGTCGCATTCGTACCCGGCGAGGCCTTCGGAACCCCTGGCTATGCCCGCTTCTCGTTCGCGTTGGGTGACGACAACATCGCCGAGGGAATCCGCCGGATCGCCGAGTTCGCAGCCAGCTGACCAGCCGTTTCGGCTGACTCGGTGCCGCAATGCTGGACAGTGCAGCGCAACGACACCGAGTCAGCGATTTTCAAGGGCGGTGGCACGAATTGCCGTCAGTGTCGTGCGGCTGGTGCTGACGTCGGGGTCGAGGCGGAGGTGCAGCAGCGTCGGCGATTGATTGGCCAGCGCGCGCACGAACGCTGGTTCGAACTCGGGTGTCGCCGTGACCAGCTCCGCCTGCCACCCATAGGCGAGGGCCAGCGCGACGAAGTCCGGGTTGAACAGATCGCTGCCGCTGACCCGACCCGGGTATTCGCGCTCCTGGTGCATCCGGATCGTGCCGTAGGTGCCGTT
>JAYTOM010000529.1:0-12473 GCA_043747765.1 Actinomycetota bacterium | reverse complement strand
TACTTCGCCGATGTCTACGGGCACCGCAAGGACGGCTCCGCGCCGGGTGACCGGTTCTTCGGCCCGATCGACCGGTTCATCTACAGGATCTGTCGGATCGATGCCAAGCGCGAGCAGCGCTGGAACGTCTACGCGATGTCCCTGCTGGCATTCAGCGTGGTCTCGATCCTGGTGCTCTATGCGATGATCCGGTTACAGGGATCCCTGCCCTTCAATCCGACCGGCAGAGTCGCGGTGACGCCATGGCAGGCGTGGAACACCGCCATCAGCTTCGTCACCAACACCAACTGGCAGTGGTACTCCGGCGAAGTGACGATGAGCCATCTGACGCAGATGCTCGGTCTGACCGTCCAGAACTTCGTCTCCGCTGCAGCCGGAATGGTCATCGCCGTGGCGATGATCCGTGGCATCGTGCGCTCGCGGACACGTCATGTCGGCAACTTCTGGGTGGACCTCGTCCGCACGATCACCCGAATCCTGCTTCCGCTGTCGATGGTCTTCGCCGTGATCCTGATGTCGCAAGGTGTCATCCAGAACCTCAAAGGTGACACGGTTGCGGTCTCGATCGACACCACGACCGGAGTCGCCAATCAGCACATCCCGGGCGGTCCGGTGGCCTCGCAGGAAGCGATCAAGCAACTCGGGACCAACGGTGGCGGTTTCTACAACGCGAACTCGGCGCACCCGTTCGAGAACCCGAATGGGTGGTCGGACATCGTCGAGCTCTACGCGATCCTGGCGATTCCGTTGGCGTTCATCGTCATGTTCGGCAAGATGGTCAACGACAAACGGCAGGCCCGTGTGTTGATGGCCGTGATGGCCGGGATTCTCATTGCGTTCGCCGGTTTCTCGATGTTCGCCGAGCAGAACGGCAACCCGAAACTGACGGCTCTGGGTGTCGATCAATCGCTGTCGACGACGCAATCCGGCGGCAATATGGAAGGCAAGGAAATCCGTTTCGGGACGGCAGCCTGCGGCTTGTGGGCGGGATCGACCACCGGCACGTCGAACGGTTCCGTGAACTGCATGCACGACTCCTTCACGCCCTTGGGCGGGGCTGCCCCACTGACCCACATGATGCTCGGCGAGGTCTCGCCGGGCGGCGTGGGCGTGGGACTGATGAGCATCCTTCACTACGCGCTGCTGGCGGTGTTCATCGCCGGCCTGATGGTCGGGCGCACTCCTGAATACCTCGGCAAGAAGATCCAAGCGGCTGAAATGAAACTGGTGACGCTTTTCATCCTCGCGATGCCGATCGCGTTGCTCGTGTTCGCGGCGGCGTCGGTGATCCTGAAGAGCGCGGTGACCTATCAAGCCGGGACACACGGCCTGACGGAGGTGTTGTACAACTACGCCTCGGCAGCGAACAACAACGGCTCCGCGTTCGCTTTCCAGAACACCAGCACGCAGTGGTACACGACCACGCAGGGCATCGCGATGTTGATCGGCCGGTTCTTCCTGATCATCCCTGCACTCGGGATCGCCGGCTCGTTGGCCGGCAAACCCAAGGTGCCGGCGACGAGCGGAACGTTCCCGACGCACACAGCACTGTTCGGCGTACTGGTGGTCGGCGTGATCGCCATCGTCGCCGGTCTGACCTTCTTCCCGGCACTTGCGCTCGGGCCCATCCTCGAACACCTTTCCCTCTGAGGCCAGGAAAATCATGACTGCAACTCTCACTCCAGACGCTCCTGAGGCACCAAAGGTGCGCACGAAGGAGTCGACGTCCATCTTCGACCCGGCAATCCTGAGGACCGCCACTGTCGACGCATTGAAGAAGCTCAACCCGAAGACCATGGTCCGCAACCCGGTCATGTTCATCGTCGAGGTCGGCTCGGTGCTCACCACTGTGCTGTTCGCTCGTGACTATGCCAGCAGCAGTGGTCAGCAGAACGCGTTCGCCGGCCTCGTCGCAGCGTTCCTGTGGTTCACGGTGCTGTTCGCCAACTTCGCCGAAGCAATGGCGGAGGGGCGTGGCAAGGCCCAGGCAGCTGCATTGCGCAAGACGCGCGCCGACACGACGGCGCGGGTGCGGATGCCCGACGGCACGATCGCCGAGAAGTCGTCGGCGCTCCTGTTGGTCGGCGACCTCTGCGTCGTCACCGCCGGCGACGTGATCCCGGGTGACGGTGACATCGTCGAGGGCATCGCCACCGTCGACGAATCGGCGATCACGGGCGAATCGGCCCCAGTCATTCGGGAGTCCGGCGGTGACCGTTCCGCGGTCACCGGCGGTACCCGCGTGCTCAGCGACGAGATCGTCGTCAAGATCACGGCAAAGCCGGGTGAGACGTTCCTCGACCGGATGATCGCACTCGTCGAGGGCGCCAACCGGCAGAAGACACCGAACGAGATCGCGCTGTCGATCCTACTTGCCGGCTTGACGATCATCTTTCTGCTCGCCGTTGCAACGTTGCAACCGTTCGCCATCTATTCCGGTGCCGAGCAGAGCATCGTGGTGCTGATCGCATTGCTCGTCTGCCTGATCCCGACCACCATCGGCGGTCTCTTGTCGTCGATCGGCATCGCCGGGATGGATCGCCTCGTGCAGCGAAACGTGCTGGCCATGTCGGGACGAGCCGTCGAGGCTGCTGGTGACTGCACGACTCTGCTGCTCGACAAGACGGGCACCATCACGTATGGCTCACGCCAGGCCGCCGAGTTCCTCCCGGTACACGACGTCACAGAACAAGAGGTGGCCGAGGGTTCGCTGATGTCATCGTTGGCCGACGAGACGCCCGAGGGACGATCCATCGTCACCCTCGCTGTGGAGAAGTTCGGCCTCGTTCCCGTCGATGACCCGACAGCGCTCCTCGTCCCCTTCACCGCACAGACCCGTATGTCCGGAATGGACTTCAGCAGTGGACGAGTGGTTCGCAAGGGCGCTGCCGATTCTGTCCGCCGTTTCGTCGAGTCCGAGGGAACCCCTCCTCCGCTCGAACTCGGGCCGATCGTGGACAGCGTCTCCAAGGACGGAGCGACTCCACTCGTCGTCATCGACAAAGCAGCAGGATCGTCGACATGGCGGGTCCTCGGCGTGATCCGGCTCAAGGACACGGTCAAGCCCGGGATGAGCGAGCGCTTCGATCAGCTCCGCGCGATGGGTATCCGCACGATCATGATCACCGGTGACAACCCGTTGACGGCGGCCGCGATCGCCGAAGAAGCAGGTGTCGACGGTTTCCTCGCCGAAGCGACGCCGGAAGACAAGATGGCGCTGATCAAACGTGAGCAGGCGGGCGGCAACCTCGTCGCGATGACCGGTGACGGCACCAACGACGCTCCGGCTCTGGCTCAGGCCGATGTCGGCGTGGCGATGAACACCGGTACCCAGGCAGCCAAGGAGGCCGGCAACATGGTCGACCTCGACAGCAACCCGACGAAGCTGATCGAGATCGTCGAAGTCGGCAAGCAGTTGCTGATGACGCGAGGATCGTTGACGACCTTTTCGATCGCCAACGACGTCGCCAAGTACTTCGCGATCATCCCAGCAATGTTCTCCGGCGTGCTTCCCGTGCTCGACAAGCTGAACATCATGGGACTGTCCAGCCCTCGGTCAGCCATCCTCTCGGCCGTCATCTTCAACGCGATCATCATCATCGCTCTTGTTCCTCTCGCCCTACGCGGCGTGAAGTTTCGTGCCCAAAGTGCAGGGGCCGTGCTCCAACGCAACCTGCTCATCTACGGCTTGGGCGGAATCATCGTCCCGTTCATCGGTATCAAGCTCATCGACGTCATCGTCACAGCGATCGGACTCAAGTAATCATGAGAGTGTTCCTCCGTCAACTCCGGCCAGCGTTGCTGGTCGCGATCGTCTTCACCGTCATCTGCGGTCTCGTCTACCCGATGGTGACCCTCGCGATCGGCCAGGTCGCCTTCAGGGACAAAGCGAACGGCTCGCTGATCGAACGGAACGGCGTGGTCGTCGGCAGCAAGCTGATCGGTCAGTCGTTCGTCGCCCCGAAGTACTTCCACCCTCGGCCGTCGGCCGCAGGCGCCGGATACGACGGCTCGAACAGTTCAGGGTCGAACTACGGACCGAACAATCCCGACTTCCTGAAGGCCGTCGCTGCGAGCGTCAAGGCCTACCGGACAGAGAACGGCCTGTCGGACAGCACGCTCGTGCCGGTCGATGCCGTGACAGCTTCGGGGTCCGGCCTCGATCCGCATATCTCGATCGCCAATGCCCGGCTTCAGGTCGCCCGGGTTGCCAAGGAACGGAAGTTGCCGGCCGATCAGGTCGAAACGCTCGTCGCCAAGTACACAGAGAGCCGTGACTTCGGAGTGCTCGGTGAGCCGGGCGTCAATGTCGTCGAGCTCAACCTGGCCTTGGACGGTCTGACATCGTGAGTACAGCGGCGAGGAACTGAGCACGTGGCACGCGGCTCACTCCGTATCTACCTCGGCGCCTCGCCGGGCGTCGGTAAGACGTTCAGGATGCTGGGTGAGGGCGTCCGACGGTTCGAACGCGGCACCGATGTCGTGATCGGTGTCGTCGAGACCCACGGACGTCTCCAGACCACTGAACAGATCCGCGGTCTGGAGACGGTTCCGATGCGATCGGTGAACTACCGCGACACGGTGCTGCACGAGCTCGACGTCGACGGGATCATTGCTCGGAACCCCCGCGTCGTGCTGGTCGACGAGTACGCACACACCAACGCCCCTGGCTCGCTGAACGAGAAACGGTGGCAGGACGTCGAGCAGCTTCTCAAGTCCGGAATCGACGTGATCTCGACGCTCAACATCCAACACCTCGAGTCGCTCAACGATGTGATCTTCAGGATCACCGGGGCTCACCAGCGCGAGACGGTGCCGGATTCGATCGTCCGCCGAGCCGATCAGCTCGAGCTGGTCGACATGGCACCCGAAGCGATCCGCCGGCGGATGGCCCACGGCAACATCTACCCGGCGGAACGCATCGATCCGGCTCTTGCCAACTACTTTCGCCTCGGCAACCTGGGTGCGCTGCGTGAGCTCGCCCTGATCTGGGTTGCCGACCGAGTCGAGGACTCGTTGCAGGGCTACCTCGAATCGCACGGGATCGCCGAGACGTGGGAGACGAGAGAGCGGGTCGTCGTCGGAATCACTGGTGTTCCGGACGGCGAGGCCTTGATCCGGCGAGCGGCGCGCATGTCAGGGCGAATCGGTGGAGATCTGCTGGGCGTACACGTGGTCGTCGACGACGGCTTGACGAAGGACGACAAGAGTTCGGTGGCCAACCAGCGGCGCCTGGTCACCGAGCTCGGCGGCACGGTGTACGAAGTCGTCGGCCACGACCCAGCCGAGGCGCTGGCCAGCTTCGCGCGACGTGAAAAGGCAACGCAGCTCGTCATCGGGGCGACGCGCAGGAGCCGTTGGCACGAGATCTCACACGGGTCGTTCGTTGCCAGGGTCACTCGTCTCGTCGACGGCATCGATGTCCACGTCATCGCGACGGGCGGCGATCCAGTGACGTCGGCCAGGTCTCGACTTCGGCCGCCATTGGCGATCGATCGTCGGCGTCTCGTCGTTGCCTGGATGCTTTCGATCATCGGGCTGCCGCTGCTCATCGCGGCGACGGTCCCATTCCGGGCCAGCCTGGCGCTGTCGACTGAGATGCTCCTCGTTCTGACCTTTGTCATCACGGTCGCGGCGATCGGTGGTCGCCTGATCGCGGCTGTCGTCGCAATTGCTGCTTCGCTGCTCGTCAACTGGTTCTATGTACCTCCGTACAACACGCTCACCATCGCCGCTGGCGAGAATGCGACAGCGCTGGTCGTCTTCGTGCTCGTCGCGGTCACGGTCGGATCGTTGGTCAACGTCGCCTCGCAGCGGTCGCTCGAGGCCCGTCGCGCTCGACTCGAGGCGGAAGCTCTCCTGCTCTCCGCGACCGGTCTGTCCGGCGATCCCGATCCGCTTCCTCGACTTGTCGGTCAACTCGTCTCCACGTTCGGCCTCGACGGCGTGCAACTGCTCCAGCCCGGTCGAGAGAGCGGTGCGGTTCTCGCCGCGGCCGGCGTGGTCGGCGCTGAGCCAACGGCGAGCTTTCAACTGGCAGCGGCGAATCAGAACCAACCGATGTCCTCGGTGTTGGTGCTCCAGGTGTTCGGTCGGGCGTTGTCGCCGGATGATCAGCGACTCCTCCAAGTCTTGGCCGACCAGATTGCGATGGTCGTCGACAACCGCCGTCTGGCCGATGAAGCAAGCGAAGTGAGCGCCTTGGCCGACGTCGATGCCGTGCGCATCGCGATGCTGCGCGCTGTCTCGCATGATCTGCGTACGCCCCTCGCCTCGATCAAGGCGATGATCTCAGGTTTACGCGACCCCGATGTGGCCTGGACCAGTGCGCAGCTCGCAGAAGCACTGCTCACTGTCGACGAGGAGACGGATCGACTCAACCGCCTCGTCGGCAATTTGTTGGATGCCAGTCGGTTGCAGATCGGTGCGCTTGCTGTGGACCTCCGCCCGACTACCGTCATCGAGACGATCATGTCGGCATTGCAGAGCGTGAACGCCCCGTCCGATGCGGTCGAGGTCGACACGCCCCCCGACCTCTCGGCGGTGATGTGCGACCCCGTCCTGCTCGAACGGAGCCTGGCCAACATCATCAGCAACGCGATCAAACACAGCCCGACCGGCGGCAGGGTACGAATCGATGCGGCGGACGTCGCAGACGCTGTCCACATCCGAGTGGTCGACCGGGGTGTCGGCATTGCTGCTGGCGAACGGACCAAGGTCATCGCCCCCTTCCAACGCCTCGGCGATCAGCGCACCGACGACGGGGTCGGCCTCGGATTGTCGATCGCCAAGGGTTTCGTCGATGCAATGAACGGTTCGTTGCGACTCGATGACACTCCCGGAGGCGGTCTGACGGTGACCATCACGCTGCCGCGTGCCGAGGAGTTCGCCGGATGACGACGATCCTGATCGTCGATGACGAACCGCAGCTACGGCGGGCACTCAACCTCAACCTGGGAGCTCGCGGCTACGAGGTGGTCGAGGCGATCAACGGTGAGGAAGCACTTGCCTACATGACCAGTCATCGTCCCGATGCGATCCTGCTCGACCTCGGTCTACCCGGCATCGACGGACTGTCGATCATCGAGACCCTCCGGGCCTGGACGCGAGTTCCGATCATCGTCCTCACGGTCCGCGATGACGAACGTACAAAGGTCAGAGCACTCGATGCCGGCGCCGATGACTACCTCACCAAACCGTTCGGTATGGGCGAGCTGATTGCCCGACTTCGAGCGCTCCTCCGGCGAACGTCCGGTCCGGAGCCTCTCCCGGTCGTCACGACTTTGGACTTCCGGCTCGATCTGACGTCGCACCGGGCGTTCGTCGGCAAAGAAGAGACCGAAACCCGGCTGACGCCGATCGAGTGGGACATCGTCGGGCATCTCGTCCGGCACCCTCACCGCCTCGTCACGTATCGTCAACTCGTCACGGCGGTCTGGGGTCCGAACCACGACCCGGACCAGAATCTGTTACGCGTCCACATGACGCACATCCGACGCAAGCTCGAGCCGACTCCCGGTCTGCCGACCTATTTCATCACTGATGCCGGTGCCGGCTTTCGATTTGAGCCCGGCAACGGGAGACCGGCGCGTGCAGGCGACGTAAAGGTTGCTGCTCAATCCCGAAAGGTTCCGTGAACGTCCTTTGCGCAAGCCTGTCATGGGCGTACACCTGAAGGATGATCAACAGCAAGGAGACCGAATCGTCCAGCGTCGGGAATCTGGCGATTGCGTTGGGACCGATCGCGGCGCTTCTCGTCGCCGGACTGCTCGCCCGGTTCCGTGACTCGGTCGGAGCGACGAACGTTGCCCTGATCCTGGCGATGGTGGTGGTCGCTGCAGCGCTGGCCGGTCGGACTGCTGGTTTCGTCACCGCCATCACCGCGGCTGTTGTCTTCAACTACTTCCACACCAAGCCCTTCCATTCCCTGCGCATCGACGGTGCCCGGGATGTGACGACCGTCGTGCTGCTCGCCCTGATCGGTTTCGTCGTCAGTGAGATCGGAGCCTGGCGGCGCCGAATGCACTCATCGGCGGTCAAGCGTCTTCACGGCGTCCGCGCCCTGGAGACTGTCGCCGCGATGATCGCAGGCGATCGACCGTCTGGCGAGATCTGGGAGACGATCCACCAGATCCTGATCGACGAGCTTCACCTCTCGGACTGCCGGTTCGAGGCGGCCGGTGCAGGCTCGATGCCTGTACTGCCGAGGTCTGGTGCGCTTGTCGGCCCGACGATGCACCTGTTGCCTCACGGTTTCACTCTGCCGGTCGGGGGCATCCAGATCGAAGTCGAAGCACGAGGCGAGTCGTTCGGCTCGATCGTGCTCGTTCCCGATGCACGCTTCGGATCCAGCCACGACGCGCGCGCAGTGGCGATCGCTCTCGCCGATCAGTTCGCGCTCGCTCTCCAGCTCGATTCGAACGATGTCCGCGCCCGACGCCAACAGCTGGCGTGACTCTCGGCCCCCCGCTTCAGAGCTGCGCTGACGACCCTAATGGAAGGCCTCGAACAAGGAGTATCCGGCCAGTGCGATCAGGACGACAACCGTCACCTTGCGAATCGTGTTGACCTTGATGAAGCGGAGCAGCGTGGTACCACTCGCAACGGCAATGGCGGCAACGGCCCACAACGCCAGAGTCGCTCCGACTCCCACCGACAGCGCAGAGTGGTATTTGGCCGCCAGGTTGGCGGTCAGGATCTGCGTCAGGTCGCCCCATTCGGCGAGGAAGATGACGATGAACGCCGCGACGGTGACACCGTGTTTCGCCGATTCCTCCTCGACCAACTCCTCTTCGTCCTTCGTGGTCTCCCGCCACGCCAACAAGGCACCTACCAGAAACATCGCGGCGACGATCAGTTCCAGCATTTGATGCGACACGATGTGGAACAGCGCGACACCGAGCGTGGTCGCAATGACGACGTGGACGAGGAACGCAGCCGCTGCGCCGAGCCACACCCGGCTGGGCTTGCCACGGGTGGCCATGACGAGGCTGGCGAACATCGTCTTGTCCGGAAGTTCCCCGATGAAGATCACTGGGAAAACTGCAAGCGCGATGAGCAGGCTCATGGCGCTGGAGGTGCGAGAGCACGCAGCGCAGCGAGCGCGCCGGTGACAACCGAACGACGGAACGCAGGATTCGCTGCTTCGCCCAGCACGAAGACACGGTGGTGCAGCGGTCCCGATACGAAGCTGTACGCAACCGTCGTGGTCACACCGTTGCCGAGCTCGCCACGCTCTCTGGCGCGCCGGAGCACGCTGTCGAACACGGCCAAACGGGGGCGCAGAAACTTGTCGTTGACGGCGGCTCGGAAATCGGGGTTCCGGCGCAGTTCGTGCGCAACTGCCTCGGCCAGATCATCGCGGTGTGCCGACAGCGCCTCGGCGAGACCGTTGATCAGTGCCGCGATGTCGCCTTCCAGTGATCCGGCGTCGACGTCGGTCATCCCAGGATCGAGGGAAGCCAGAGCACCTGCGACGAGATCCTGCTTGGTCGGCCAGCGCCGGTAGAGCGTGGCGGATGAAACCGCGGACCGAGCGATGACCGCAGCCATCGTCAACCCTCCGAAGCCCTCTTCCGCAAGAATCTCGAGCGTTGCGTTGAGGATCGCCTGATCAGCGACCTCGCTTCGCTGGCGGCCGCGCCGCGGTGGCACGAGCGTTTGTCCTGTCATCGCAACGAGTCTTGCGCGTCGACCAGGTCCTCGGCCGCCAACGTGCCGCCGACGGATTGGGTGACGGCGTCGAGGGTGTCGACGATCGGGACCAGTTTGGTCCCCGGGCCCGACGACGAGTTGGCGTCGTGCTCAGGGGCGCGCGCCGGAAGGAAGGCGAAGACGACGACGGCGGCAACCGCAACGATCGCAGCGGCTACCCAGAGGGCGAGGTGCATCCCATCGACGAATTCGGTCTTGGCGATCAACACGACGGTGCGGGCAGCTGCTGCCGGGAGGTCGGCGGCGACTTGCAGAGCCCCGCCGATGGAGTCCTGAGCGCGAGTCAATTGCTCGTGGGTCAGACCTGCGCCGGCGAGCCGATCGGCGATGTTCGGTCGGTAGACGGTGGCGAACACCGAGCCGAGGATGGCGACACCCAACGCCCCGCCCATCTGCCGGGTCGTGTCGTTCATCGCCGAGCCGACACCCGCCTTGGCTCGTGGCAGAGAACCCATGATCGATTCGGTCGCCGGAGCCATCGTCAAAGCCATGCCCGCACCGACGAACATGAATCCGATCAGCAGGTGGACATAGCCGTCTGCAACGGGAACGGTGGCGACGATTGTCAGCCCGGCGACGACAACGACGAGGCCGGCGCCGACGACGAGCTTCGTGCCGATCTTCTCGACGAACCGGGGTGCGATCGGCGCGAGCGCCACCATGACAAGAGCCATCGGCAGCATCCGCAGACCTGACTGAAGTGCGGAGAACCCGAGTACGGTCTGGAGGTATTGCGTACCGAGGAATGCCTGTCCGAACATCGCGAAGAACACGAGCGTGATCGCTGCATTCGCAGCGGAGAAGCGGCGATTGCGGAAGAACCGAACGTCGAGCATCGGGTGGCTGCTCCGTAGTTCCCAGGTGATGAAGCCGATGATGAACACGACGCCGACGGCCAACAGGCCGATCACGCTGGGTTCGGTCCAGCCCTTTGACGGCGCCTCGATGATCGCCCAGAGCACGCTGACCAGACCGGCGATCGACAGACCAGCCCCGACAGGGTCGAGCTGTGGTGCGTCAGCGTCTCGCGACGACGGCAGCAGATACCAGCCGCCGACGAGGGCAACAGCGATGATCGGGAGGTTGACGAAGAACACCGAGCCCCACGAGAAATGTGCGAGGAGCAGCCCGCCGAGAACCGGGCCCAGCGCACCGCTCGCCCCCGCAACGGCGGCCCAGGCACCGATGGCCCGGGCCCGCTCACGCGGATCGTGGAAGATGTTGGTGAGTAGCGACAGCGTTGCGGGCATGATCAGGGCGGCGCCGATGCCCATTGTCGCCCGGGTGAAGATCAGCTGTCCGGCGCTGCCGGCGAACGCCGACATCGCCGAGCCGGATCCGAAGATGATCAGGCCGACCATCAGTGCGCCCTTACGGCCGAATCGGTCGCCGACGCTGCCGAGGGTCAGCAGTAGTCCGGCGAACACGAGCGTGTATCCGTCGATGATCCACTGCAGTTGGCTCGTCGACGCGTTCAGGTCCCTGACGAGCGCAGGAATTGCGACGTTGAGAATCGTGTTGTCGAGCGTGATGACCATCAGCGACAGACAGAGAACAGCCAGCGCCCACCATCTGCGCTGATGCACGCTGTCCTCGACCGAGATGACCGGTTCCGGTGATGCGACCTCTTCGAACATGGAGCAATTCTAAACGAAACGATCTCATTTCGGAAAGGCAAGCTGCTGTCGGTCGGCCGTTTCAGCTCGTGGTGATGATGCCCATTTCGGCTCGTGCGGCCTCGGCGACAATCGTACCGGCGAAGAAATTCGGGTTCGTACCACCGAACAGTGAAACGACGTTCGAGAACGTGAAGGCCCTGAATTCGTCGAGGTCGAGCAGGCCGTCGTCCACCAGTTCCCAGGCCTCGCCGAGCACGCCACGAAAGTCGGGTACGTCCCAATGTCCGATGTCAGATGCGAACATCGCCCGCAGTCTCGTGCGGTGTGGGTTGATGCGCGCATCGAATGCGAACGCATTTGTCGGGTCGTCCGCCTCGCAGCCGAAGTGGAACTGCCGGGCGAACACATCGACCACGTCTGCGACAGAGTCGATTCCGGCTTGCGCGAACTCGTTCAGATCGACAGGTCGGTCGTCGCTGTCGGACAGGAAGTTCAGTCCCGAATCAAGTCGATCCAGCCGCTCGGTGAAGCGTTCGGAACCGTGTTCGGCGAAAAGCGCACGCAACGCGTGGCGGTCGAGGTTGGCGGGGTCGTAGTGGGACAGGCTTTCGAGGTTGCGCTTCTCGTAGTGACCGAGGATGTCGGCGAACAGGGTGCACGCCCAGGCACTGCCGCCTTCGAGGAAGGCGAATCGCAGGTCGGGGAATCGGCGCGGCACACCACCGAAGAACAGGGATCGACAGATCGCTTCGTTGCCGGCCGCGAAGTTGCCGATGTGGTTGGCGACGTAGTTCGTCGGTGACACACGGCTGCCGAAGCCAATGCCGGTCGAGTGGAAGGTGGGCGACACCCCGAGTTCGGAGCAGCGTTGCCACAGCGGGTCGTAGTCGTACGCGCTGTCGAGGCCCAAGCCGTCGACCCACCGCGCAGTGCGAACATCTTCGAACCCGGGAACCGGACGCTTGACCAGTCCGCCGAACAGGAACGCACGCAGCCCCAACTCAGATGTCGCATACTCCAATTCGGTGATGGCCTCGTCCGGTGTGTACGTGGGAATGACTCCGACGGGCAGGAGACGGTCCATGTACGGGGCGTAGCTTTCGGCGTTGTAGCGGTTGCACGCCCTGGCCAGTCCGCACC